>NZ_QFRW01000239.1 GCF_003265355.1 Glycomyces dulcitolivorans
AGCTGGCGCTCGCCGCTGGACAGGTCGCGGGGCGCGACGAGCGCGTCGAGCCCGCCGAGCCGATCGACCAGCGCGGTCGCGCCGACCGCCGCCGCGGCGGCGGCGATCGCTTCATCGGGGGCGCTGGGGTTCAGGTAGGCGAGGTTCGCGCGGACGGTGCCGGTGAAGACGTAGCCGCCCTGCGGGAGCAGCACGCGGCGCCGGGCGAGCTCGCCCGGTGACAGCCGGGCGGCGTCGCTGTCGCCGTAGGCGACTGCGCCGTTGTCGGGGCGGAGCAGTCCGCACAGGAGTGCCGCGAGGGTGGACTTGCCGATCCCGCTGGGGCCGACGATCGCGAGATGGTCACCGGTGTGGATCGCGAGTTCGAGGTCCTGAACGGCCGGAGTGGAATGCGGGCCGTAGGCGAAGGTGAGGCGATGCGCCGCCAGAATCGGTGCGGGTGCGGGTGCGGGTGCGGGTGCGGGTGCGGGTGCGGGTGCGGGTGCGGGTGCGGGTGCGGGTGCGGCCCGGTCGTGATCTTTCCGGCCATTGCCTTCAAATCGGGCGCCTGGGGGACCCCCCATTTCAATCATGCCCGCGGGGTCCGACATGTTGGGCCGCGAGCGAAAGTGACCAGGGCTCGGCTTCGGTGTCGCCCCCGCTTTTATCGTGCCCGAAGGGTCTGACGGAAAAGGAGGGCCGGGGGCGTGGGGGCGGGGAATGTGAGGTGTGTTCGGGTTGGGTGTCGCCCCCGGTTCGATGGTGCTCGGGGGGTGCGACAGGGTTTTGTCGGTGTCGGTGTCGGTGTCGGTGTCGGTGTCGGTGTCGGTGTCGGTGTCGGTGTCGGTGTCGGTGTCGGTGAGGATGCGGGACAGGGCGATGTAGAGGCGGAGACCGCTGCTGCCGAGGCCGGACATCAGGGCGGTCAGGGCCGGTTGGAGGCCGGTGAGGATGTAAAGGAGTGCGCCGGTCAGGGCCCCGGCGGTGACGCCTTGGTTGAGAAGGCTTGGGGCGGCTGCGAGGAGGACCAGGAGCGGGAGCCATCCGCCGAGTGCGAAGCAGAGCGTGCGGAGGGCGGCGGCGCCTGCGAGGGCTCGTTCTGCCTTTGCCTGGGCGGCGATCGGCTCGGCTGCGAGGGCTTCGGCGTGGGCTTCGCCGCCGCAGGCGGCCAGGTCTCGGGCCGCTGCTGCTATCTCGCCGGCGCGGTCGGTCAGGTTCGCGTCTGCCTGTGCGGCGTCGCGTTGGCGGCCTGCCGCGAAGCCGAGGGTCGCGGTGAATGCGATGAGTCCTAGGAAGAACGGCGGTAGGACTAGGAGGGCGAGTGTGGAGTTCAGTGCTAGTAGACCGGCGCCTACTCCTACTGTCGTGACCAGGCAGCCTCTGACCGACACCACGATGCCCGCGTAGGCATCGCGGGCGATCTCGACCTGCCTGGTGAGGAGTGAGAGCGCCCCGGGTTCGGGCCGGTCTGCCACGGCGCTTTTCAGCGTTCGGTCGATTACCCGTCGCACCAGGCGGTCTCTGAAGGGCTCGACCACCGCACCGAGTGCGGCGTACACCCGGCTGGCGCCCAGGGCGCCCACTGCGGCGGCGAGCAGGACTCCTCCGAGCCAAGCCGCGCCGATCCACGGACGGCCCGCCAGGAAGCCCTCGTCGATCGCCCGGGCGAGCATGAGGCCGAACAGGGCGGTCGGGAGGATTTCAAGGGCGGACCAGGCGAGGAGCGTCCAGACGGAGCGGGCGTTCAAACCGGATGCGGCGTAGCGGATCTCTCTTCTCATCTGGCGAAGACCGCTCGGTAATCCGGATCGGCCCACAAGGTGCTGTGGGTGCCGACGGTGCGGATCGCCCCGTTTTGCAGCCAGATCACCAGGTCGGCTCGCTCGGCTAGTAGCGCGTCATATGTCACTACGAGCCGGGTGCGGCCGGTCGCGGCCAGCGCTTCTTCGATTCGGTTGGCGCTGAGGAGGTCGAGGCTGGAGGTGGCGTCGTCGAGGACCAGGAGGCGGTCGGCGTGCCAGGCGCGGGCGAGGCCGATGCGTTGGGCTTCGCCGCCTGACATGGGGATGTCGGGGAGTGGTGTGTCATATGTTGCGGGGAGTCGGGTGGCGAAGTCGTGGGCGCCGACGGCTCTCGCGGCTTCGAGGACTCGGTGGTGGGGGCGGCCTGGGCCCATGGCGTCGGCGAGGGTGGCGCCGGCCAGGGTGGGGCGGGCGGTGGCCAGGCCTGTGGCTCTCCGGATTTCGTTGTGGGTCAGGGAGGGGAGCGGTCGGCCGTCGAGGGTGACCTTGCCGCTGTCGGGGTCTCGGAGGCGGACTGCGGTTTCGGCGAGGATTGATTTGCCTGAGCCTGACTTGCCGACTATTGCCGCTAGGGCTCCTCCGGGGATCTTGATGGTGATGTTCTTCAGGAGTGGCGGTTCGTTTTGGGGTTGGACTGTTACTTCGTGGAGTTCGAGTCTGCCGGGGGCTCCGGGTGGGAGGGTTTCGGTGCCATATGACATGGCACTGAGGTTGTGGACTTCGGCGATGCGGGTGACTGCGGCGCGGGCTCGGGCGGTGGCGGCGATGATGCCGGTGAGGGAGCCGAGGCCGGCGCCCATCATCGCGTATTGGGCGGCGGCGAGGAGTTCGCCGGTGGTGAGGCTGTTGCCGGTCACCAGGAACCCGGCGACGGCGAGGACGCCGATGGTGGTGAGCGGGCCTGCTATCGCGGCTCGTGCTCCTGCCGTCGAGAGGGCCTTCCAGGTCGCCCGGCCGTGGTGGGCGAGGGCGGGGAGGCCGGTGAGGAGGCGTCGGGTCTCGGTGTCGATCGTGCCCGCGGCGGCGATCGTGCGGCCGCCTTCCAGGGCTTCGGTGAGGCGGGACGCCATCTCGCTCTGGGCAATTTGGTAGTGCTGGGCGGCGGTCGCGGTCTGCTTCGCGAAGAGGTGGAGAACCGCGGCTACCAGGACCAGTCCTGCTGCGAACGCCGCCGCCAACCGCCAGTCGAGCCAGATCAGGATCGCCAGGCTGCCCAGCGGCGGCAGGGTCGCGGCGAGGGTGCCGATCGTGCTCGGTCCCGCATGGGCCGCGTCGGCGGCGCCCGCGGAGATGCGGGCCACGAGGTCGCCGGTGTCGAAGCGGGCGATCCGGTGCGGGGCCGCGAGGAGGCGCCGGATCAGGCCGGTGCGGAGGCGGGCCGCGGCGTCGGCGGCGCAGGCGGTTTCGGCCGAGGCTTCGACGAGGTCGCAGGCGACGCCGAGGAGGATGAGCCCGGCGGCCGCGAGCATCGGGCCGGTCGCGTTCTCTCCTGCTGCGACCGCGTCGATTGCGGCCGCGAGGACCAGGGGCAGCGCGAGCATGCCGAGTGATCCGAGGAGGGCCGCGGCGCCGATGAGCGGCAGCCATGCGCGGGACTGGCCCACGACGGTGCGGAAGGTCAGCGGCCGTTCGGATGCGGCGGTCAAGAGACGCCTCCCTTCGCGGGCCGCGGCCCCGGACATCGGTGACTTGTCCGGGGCCGCGACGGTTGCCTAGTGGCAGAGCAGGATCGAGAGGCCGCTCGTGCCGCCGCAGAGCGTGGCGCTCAGGTTGCTGGGGCAGGAGTGCCCGCTAGCGCTCGAACCGGTCGTGGCGACCTCGTCCTTGCCTTCCATGCCTTGCAGGTCGAGAAGAGCCATGTCGTCTTCCTTTCGTCGATCATCGGGAGATGATTTCGCCGACCCGCGCCAACGGCGCGGGCGTCTGAGGGGCGGTGCCGCCGGGGACCAGCGGCAGGCCCGGGCCTCCCTGGACGGCCGCGCCGAGGGCGAGCAGCACGCCCGCACCTCCGGTGGCCAGGTCCATCGAGAGGCGCAAGAGCCCGGTGCCGGGGAACGCCATCCCGTCGCCGTACGGCAGCGCGTGCCAGGCGAGGGATTCGATCTGCTTGCGCACCAGGGGGTTGGAGTGGGCAGGCTCGGTATGGCCTGCCAGGTAGAGGAGGATGCCCGCCCGGCCGGTGAACAGGCCCGGGAGGATGTACATGGGGGAGGCGGCGGTGATCTCGATGCCCTTGCCGGCTTCTTCGAAGTCGTCTTCGCTCCGGAAGGCCTTGAAGTGGTCGAGGACCAGGCCGATGCCCACGCTGCCCGCGTCGAGGTACGGCATCGTCCGCCAGCCCTCGTTGACCTCACGCGATCCGTTGTCGCGCACCATGGTCCGGCGCAGGTCGGCGCGCAGCGCCGTCGCAGCGGCGTCCACGTAGCCCGAGTCGCCGGTCGCGTCGGCGGCGCGCAGGAACAGCACCGCGCGGCCTGAGCCGCCCTTCATCAGGCCCGCCCACGGCTCGCGCCCGCCGCTGACGGCCGCCGTGCCGGTCTCGGCCTCCAGCCGGTCCGCGGCGATCGCCGCGCAGCGCAGCCCCGCTTCGGTCAGGTCCGCTTCGCCATGGGCCGCACCGAGATGCAGCAGCCCGAGGCCGATCCCGGCGATGCCGCCGGACAGGTCGCCGCCGAGCGTCTCCCAGTCCTCGCGGAGCACGATGTCGGCGATGTCGAGCGCGTCCTGCCCGTACCCGAAGCGGTCCAACGTGAACGCCGCGCCCAGGAGCCCGTCGTAGAGCCCGAGCCGCGAGCCCGCGGCCGGGTTCACCGCATGGTCGCGCAGCCACGTCTCGTACTGCTCGAACCGGCCCGCACCCGCCGCGTCCAGCGCGTACAGGACCCCTGCGGCACCGAACGACAGGCCGAGGCCGCCGGACTCGAACTGCTCGACGTCGCCGGGGAACAGCCGGTCGTGCCGGTCGGGCGTGGCGCTGGCGGTGATCGCCTTCGCGATCGCGTCCCTCACGCCCGGCCACGCGCCGGGATCGGCGTCGATGCGCGGCGGCTCGTACTCGAACGGGGCCGGCGCGATGCGCTCCAGCGCGTCGTCGAACCAGTCGGCGGCGACCGGGAAGTGCTCGGTGATGATCTCGGTGAAGTGCCGCGCCTTGAGCCGGTGCAGCCCGAGCAGGTTCGTCATCGGCAGGAACAGCGCGAGCTTCATGCACGCCAGCGAATACCGGTCCGCCTCGGCGCCGGCCATCGACCGCGGCGCCGCGAAGCCCTGGTTGCCCAGGCCCGCCCGCCGCTCGGAGTCGATCGGCCCGGCCACCTCGAAGTCCAGCAGGCACGGGCGCCCGTCGGGGCGCACCATGACGTTGAACAGGTGCAGGTCCCCGTAGGCGATCCCGCGCTCGTGGACGGATTCGACAATGTCCGCAAGCGCTTCGTAGACCTCTCGCGCCCAGTCGGCGAAGCGCTCGTACTCCTCCGGCTCGGCCGTGGCGTCGATGAGCGGGTAGCGGGTCACGACCGCCTTGCTGAGCACCTCGCCCTCGACGTACTCCATCGCCATGAACCGGTGCTCGCCCAGCCAGAACAGGTCGTACACCTCCGGCACGCCTGGCACGCCGGCCAGGAGCGACAGGATCTCGTGCTCGCGCTCGACGCGCTGCACCGCGTCCTCGCCCCAGGCGTCGAGCCCGGCGTGGGGGCGGCCCTCCTTGAGGACGACCTCGCGGCCGTCCGCGTGCCGGGCCAGGTAGATGCCGCCGCCGTTGGAGAAGTGCAGGACCCGCTCGATCGTGTAGGGGATGTCGGTCACCGTGACCGCGTTGCGCGCCTTCAGGTGCGGTTCGAGGAAGTCCGGGAGCTCGACCCACTCCGGCACCCGGAACACCGGGTCCCGCCGGTCGGCGACCAGGACGCCCTCGCCGTCTTCGAGCGCCGGCACCACCGCGCCGGTCGCATCGGTCGTGAAGCGGTTCGCGAACGCCCCGTACCTGACGTGCAGCGGCCCGGACCCCCAGCGCAGGTCGCTGAGGATGTACGGCCCCGGCTCGCCGTCCAGGAGCGCCCCGAGCTCGGTCAGGATCCGCTCGCACTCGGCGTCGTCGCCCGGGTAGACCGTCACGAGCTTCCCCGAGAACCCGCGCGGCGCGTACTTCGACACCCGCGCCCGGAACGCCCCCGGCGAGCGCAGGAACTTGAACTGGACGCCGCGCGGCACGCAGTACGCCCACACCGCCTCCAGGACCCGCTCGGCCCCGTCGAGCGTCGCCGAGGCGTGGATCTTCCAGCCCTGGAGCGGCAGCGGCGCGTCGTCGCGGCGGACGGTCAGCCAGTCGTCCTTCGCCGTGCACCGCCACCCCTCGGGCAGGTCCTGCCCCGCCACCGCGTACGAAGCGCCGGCCGTCGCCTCCGAGTGCATCGCGTCGTAGAACGACGGGTCCGCCATGCAGAACGCCTCGTACCGATCGCCCATGCGAGCCCTCCCAATCCAGCGCCATTCGCGACTGCCACTCATATTGCTGGGAACGGTCACGCACAGCCACCCTGCTTTCACCCCATTCAGACCGTGAATAACCCACGGCCGATACCCCGGCGGGGTTGCAGGAGGGCCCCGGCGTTGATAGCGTCTGCCAGCGTGACTTCTCCGCAGCGTTCGTTCGGACCGTTGGACCAGAGCCGTGCAGGATGGGGCGCCGCCGCGCTGGCGATCGGCCGCCCGGCGGTGGAACTGGCCGTGCAGGGGCCGGGCGCGATGCCGGTCACCATGTCCAACCACTCGCACCGCGAGAACTGGTTCGAGCTCCTCACCCGCCCCCTGTGGGGCCTGGCCGCCGCGAAGGACCACGTCCCCGACGCCGTCTGGGAGCCCCTCGCTGCCACCATCGCCCGCGCCCTCGACCCCGAGGACGACTGGTACGTCGGCGACCTCGGCTCCACCAGCCAGCGCTGCGTCGAGGCCGCCTCCGTCGGCTGGGGCCTCGCGACCGCCCCCGAGAAGCTCTGGGAGCCCCTGGAGCCCAAGGCGAAGGACAAGGTCGCCGCCTGGCTCTCGGCGGCCTACACGACCGAGGTCGCCGACACCAACTGGCACTACTTCCCGGTCTTTGCCGGCCACGGACTCAAGCGCATCGGCGTCAAGCACGACCCGGCCGTCGCGACCGCGCACCTGGAGCGCATGGGGGAGTTCCTCCTCGGCGACTCGGTGTTCGAGGACGGCTTCGGCGGGCGCGTCGACTACTACAACCCGTTCGCGTTCCACACGTACGCGCTGCTGCACTTCAGGCTCGCCGGGGACGACCGGTTCGTCGAGAACGCCGCCGCGTTCGCGCGCCGCTTCGGGTCCTGGTTCGCCGCCGACGGCGCCGCCGTCCCCTATGGACGGAGCCTGGGGTACCGGTTCGCGCAGGCGTCGCTGTGGGGCGCCCTGGCCGCGGCCGACGTCGAGGCCGTCCCGTGGGGCGAGGCCGCCGGGTACGCCCGCCGCCACCTCGACTGGTGGTGGCGCCGCCCGATGCTCGACCCCGAGGGGCGCCTCACGGTGGGCTACTCGTACCCCAACGACGCGGTCGTCGAGCAGTACCTGACCGCCGGTTCCCCTTGGTGGGCCTCGAAGGTCTTCATCGGCCTCCTCGCCGGGCCCGAGCATCCCTTCTGGACCGCCGAGGAGACCGTCCCCGGCCCGGTCGTGGAGGCGCACAAGGCCGCGCGGGCCGTGCACGTGCGGGACCGCGCCGGGCACGTCACCCGCCTCAACGGGCAGGCCTGGCATCCCTGGGCGCGCAACGGCCAGGCCGCGTACGGGAAGCTCGCGTACTCCTCGCTCGCCGCGTTCTCCCACGCCACGCCCGGCCCCGGCCTCGAAGCGGCCGTGCCGGACGGGGCCCTGTTCCTGTCCGAGGACGGCCGCCACTGGCGGGGCCGCGAGGACTCCGACGAGGGCACCATCGACGAGAACGGGGTCCTCACGATCGAGTGGCAGCCCTGGGAGGACGTGTCGATCACGACCTCCCTCGAAGCGGCCGTCGACGGCTGGCACGCGCGCGTCCACGTCATCGACACCGGCCGGCTGCTCTACACCGGCGAGGGCGGCTGGTGCGTCCCCAAGTCCGGGCACGTCGCGCAGGTCGGCGACGCGAAGGCCGTCGTCACCAGCCAGGGCCTGCGCTCGGAGATCATCGACTCCGGGACCGGCCGCGAGGCCGACCTGATCGAGCCGATGCCCGGCACCCACCTGTACTGGCCGTCCACGGTGCTTCCGGTGCTGCGCGGCGTCCTCGAACCCGGCAAGTACGTCCTGAAGTCCCTCATCTACGTCGGCACCGAGTGAACTGAGCCGAGCCGGGGCTGTGCCTTCGGTCATATCGGGGGCCCGGGTGTCACATCCGAGGCCCCCGAACCGCTCTCAGATCGGTACCACCACCCGCCGATCGAGGAGGCCGACATGGAACCCGAAACGGATGCGGAAACCGCGACCGCGGTCTTCACCGAGCACCACGAACTGCTGTTCGGCATCGTCTACTCGATGCTCGGCACCGTCGCCGACACCGAGGACGTTCTCCAGGAGACCTGGCTCGCCTGGGAGGCGCGCTCGCACGGCGCGCCCATCGAGCACCCGCGCGCCTACCTCGTGCGCGTCGCCATCAACGCCGCCATCGCCCGCCAGGGCGCGATCCGCCGCCGCCGCGAGACCTACATCGGGCCGTGGCTGCCCGAGCCGCTGGCGACCGGGTCCGCGCCCGACCGTGCTTCTTACGAACGTGCCACTTACGACCGCGCCGTCCACGGCGCTTCCGCGGACGACGGCGCCGACCAGGCCCTGCGCGTCGAGTCGGTGTCCCTGGCGCTCATGGTGGTCCTGGAGTCACTGACCCCCACCGAGCGCGCCGTGTTCGTCCTCGCCGACGTCTTCGGCTACGGGCACCACGAGATCGCCGAGATGCTCGACCGCACCCCGGCCTCGGTCCGCCAGACCGCGCACCGCGCCCGCGCCCACGTCCAGGCCCGCCGCCCCAAGTACCGGGTCGACCCGGCCCTCCACCGGCGCGTCACCGAGCGGTTCATGGCCGCCGTCTCCGGCGGCGACCTCGCCGCGCTCATCGGCCTCATGGCCCCCGACGTGGAACTCACCTGCGACGGCGGCGGCCTCGCCCCCGCGGCCGGGCCCCGGCCCATGCACGGGGCCGAGCGCATCGCCGCGTTCCTCGTCGGACGCACCTTCCGCCGCTCCGAGGGCCTGGAGATCGGCTTCCGCCCGGTCAACGGCTCCCCGTCGGCCCTCATGGAGCGCGAGGGCCGCGTCGTCGGCGTCCTCATGCTCGACGTGCGCGACGACGGGGCCGTCACCGGCGTCTACGCCGTCACCAACCCCGAGAAGCTCACCCAGCTGCGATAACACCCGAGGAATACCATGAGACTCGTCGTCATCGGGGCGACGGGCGGGATCGGCCGCGCCGTCACCGCCCAGGCCCTCGCCGCGGACCACCACGTCACCGCCGTCGTCCGCGACCTGTCCAGACTCGACCGCGAGATCCCGGCCGCCGCCGTCGACCTCGCCGACCCCGACCCCGCCGAACTGCGGGCCGCGCTCGCCGGAGCCGACGCCGTCCTCTCCTGCGTCGGCCCCCGCCGCAAGGCCGAGACCGGCATCGTCTCCCGCGCCACCGCCGCGATCACCGAGGCCATGCGCGCCACCGGGACCCGCCGGATCATCACCGTCAGCGGCATCGGCCTGTCCACCGTCCCGACCCCCGCCCGGCCGCGGCCGCTGCGCCGCGAACCCGGCGCCGGGATCGCCATGACCCTGTTCACCCTGCCGCTGGTGCGCGCGGTGATCGGCGCCCACATGAGCGACGTCGCCGCCGCCGAGGAGCACCTCGGCGCCAGCGGCCTCGACTGGACCGCCGTGCGCCTGCCGCGCCTCACCGACGGCCCGCTCACCGGCTCCTACCAGGTCGCCTACGGCACCAGCCTGCCGCGCGCCTTCCGGCTGTCCCGCCAGGACGCCGCCCACTTCATGCTCCGCGCCGTCGCCGACCCGCACGCCGTCGGCCGCCACGTCACCGTCGCCCACTGAAACTAGGAGAAACCGATGTCCACGCTCTACCTCGTCCTCGCCCTCGTCGGCGGCCTCGCCAACCTCGGATCGGGGATCGGCGCCATGGTCCGCCTCAAGGTCATCCTGCCGCTCATGGACGGCGCGCACGTCCCGCACTCGATGCTCGTCTTCCCCATCGGCGTCCTGAAAGTCCTCGGCGGCCTCGGCCTCCTCGTCGGCCTCCTCGGGTTCCCGCTGGTCGGCACCGCGGCCGCCGCCGGCCTGGTCCTGTTCTGGACCTGCGCGATCCACACCCACATCCTGGCGAACTTCTGGCCCAAGGAGACCGTCGGGACGTTCACGTTCCTCGGCCTCGCGATCACCACGCTCGCACTGGGACTGGCCCTGTAGCACCGTCGATTCGAGCGCCCGCCCCCTCCCGGCGGGCGCTCGATCCATGCCCGGGGCGAAAGAAATCCCCGCTCAGGGTGCATCTGGTGACGAGGTGACCGCGTCTAGTAATCACAACCCTCATTTCCCGCGGGCGGCCCGCAACGGCGGCCCCTCATCCAGGAAGGGAATCGGACCATGCATTCCCGCAACCCCTCGCGCGCCGGCCGCGCCCTCGCCGCGGCCGCCGTCGCCGCCGCGCTCGGC
>NZ_QFRW01000240.1 GCF_003265355.1 Glycomyces dulcitolivorans
CCGAGCCCGCGCCGCCCGCGGCGATCCCGCACCAGCCGGCCGGGCCCGCCGAACCGGAGGCGCCCCGCTGGGAGGACAGGATCGAACCGCCGGCCGACGGCGCCGAACTGGAGCGGGTCCTGTCCGAGACGGCCGCGCGGCGCGCAGACGGCCACAACCCGCCGGTGGCGCCCCCGCCGTCCGACGACCCCGACCCCGAGCGCCGCGGCCACATCACCAAGGCCCACCAGGCGACCCCGGCCAAAGGCGTCGACGGCGTCGGCCGGCTCAACCCGCGCTACAACTTCGACACGTTCGTCATCGGCTCCTCCAACCGGTTCGCGCACGCGGCCGCGTTCGCCGTCGCCGAGGCGCCCGCGAAGGCGTACAACCCGCTGTTCATCTACGGCGGGTCCGGACTCGGCAAGACGCACCTGCTCCACGCCGTCGGCCACTACGCGCACGACCTGGGCACGGCCCAGTCGGTGCGGTACGTGACCACCGAGGAGTTCACGAACGACTTCATCAACTCGCTCTCGGACCGGCGCCAGCAGGCGTTCCAGCGCCGCTACCGGGACGTCGACATCCTCCTCATCGACGACATCCAGTTCCTCATGGACCGCGAGCGCACGCAGGAGGAGTTCTTCCACACCTTCAACGCGCTCCACAACGCGAACAAGCAGCTGGTGATCTCCTCGGACCGGTCGCCGAAGCAGCTCCAGACCCTGGAGGACCGGCTGCGGACCCGCTTCGAGTGGGGCCTGCTCGCGGACATCCAGCCGCCGGACCTGGAGACGCGCATCGCGATCCTGCGCAAGAAGGCCGTGCAGGACGAGCTGAACGTCCCCACCGACGCGGTCGAGTTCATCGCCACGCAGATCCACCACTCCATCCGCGAGCTCGAAGGCGCGCTCATCCGGGTGACGGCGTACGCGAGCCTGAACAAGAAGCCCGTGGACCTGGGCCTGGCCGAAGAGGTGCTGCACGACTTCATCCCCGAGGGCGGCAACACGACCGAGGTCACGGTGGACCAGATCATGCAGGCGACCTCCGACTACTTCGGCGTGGCCTCGGCCGACCTGAAGGGGAACTCGCGGTCGCGGATCCTCGTGAACGCCCGGCAGGTCGCCATGTACCTGTGCCGGGAGCTGACGGACATGTCGCTGCCGCGGATCGGGCAGGCGTTCGGCGGCCGCGACCACACCACGGTCATGCATGCGAACAAGAAGATCCGGAAGCAGATGGCCGAGCGCCGGGCGCTCTACAACCAGATCGCGGAATTGACGAACCGTTTGAAACACAGCGACGAATGAGCGGGCCTGTGGACAAGGTTGTGGAAAAGCTGTGGAAAAGCCCCGGAATCTGTGGAAAGCCTGTGGACAGAGTGTGGAAAACAGGCGGGAGTGCGACTCTGATTCGCGTTGAGGCTGTGGAGAAGCCTGTGCATAACCTGTGGAAAAGCTGTGGACAGACCTGTGGATGAGATGTGGAAAACTCGGCGGGTGTCGGAGGCTGTGGATAAGCTCCTGATTCATCCACAGGTTCTCCACAGGCCGTCCACAGGCCGGTAGCCGGGACTAGCTGCGGAAAGGCGGGTTTTCCACAGTTTCCACAGCACCGACTACTACGACGACAGTTATATCTATAGAGAAACCATTAGTAATAGCGCTGTGAACAACCGAGCTTCATCCAGAAGGAGCGACCCATGAAGTTCCAAGTCGAACGAGACACCTTCGCCGATGCGGTGTCCTGGACCGCGAAGAGCCTCCCGGCCCGCCCGTCGGTGCCCGTCCTCGCGGGCGCGCGCCTGTCGGTCGACGAGGGCACACTGACGATCTCCGGTTTCGACTACGAGATCTCCACCCGGGTCACCGTCGAGGTCACCGGCGAATCGGCCGGGACCGCGCTGGTCTCGGGCAAGCTCCTCGCCGAGATCGTCAAGGCCCTCCCGAACAAGCCCGTCGACTTCGTCGTCGACGGCCCCCACGCCGAACTCACCTGCGGGTCGGCGCGCTTCACCCTCCCGACCATGCCCCTGGAGGACTACCCGTCGCTGCCGCAGATGCCGGAGGCGATCGGCACCATCGACGCCGACGAGTTCGCGAAAGCCGTCGCCCAGACCGCCGTCGCCGCCGGCAAGGACGAGACCCTGCCGACGATGACCGGCGTCCAGATCGAGCTCTCCGGCGGCGGCATCGGAATGCTCGCGACCGACCGGTACCGCATGGCGATCCGCGACTCCTCCTGGGAGCCCGGATCCTCCGACGTGGCCGTGACGATCCTGGTGCCCGCCAAGGCCCTCGCCGACACCGCCCGCACCTTCGGCTCGCTCTCGGGCCCGGTGACCATCGCGGTCCCCACCGGCACCGACGGCGCGCCCGGCATGATCGGCTTCATCGCGGGCGGCCGCCAGACGACCTCCCGCGTCCTCGACGGGCAGCTGCCGCCGCTGCGCAGCCTCCTGGCGACCACGTACGCGACCACGCTGAAGGTCAAGACCTCCGACCTCATCGAGGTGGCCCGCCGCGTCGCGCTCGTCGGCGACCGCAACTCGCCGATCCGCCTCTCCTTCGACGAGGACGGCCTCGTCGTCGAGGCCGGCGGCGCCGAGGACGCCAAGGCGTCGGAGGCGATGGACTGCGCGCTCGAAGGCGAGCCCGGCAAGATCGCGTTCAACCCGACGTACCTCCTCGACGGCCTCTCCGCCGTCGACGCGCCCTACACCGCGTTCAAGATGAACGAGCTCGGGAAGCCGGTCGTGATGACCGGGCAGCCCGCGCCCGAAGATGAGGATTCCGACACAAACCACGACGTGTACCTGTACATGCTGCAACCATTGCGTTGGGACGCCTGACCGCACAACGACGTGAACGACCCTGGCGCGAACACCGCGGAACGCTTTCGTGTGAAAGGGGGCGCGACATGCAACTCGGCATGATCGGGCTCGGCAAGATGGGCGGCAACATGAAGTTGCGGCTCGAAAAGGCTGGACACCAGGTCGTCGGCTACGACCGCAACCCGGACGTCGCCGACGTCGGCTCGCTCGCGGACCTCGTCGGGGCGCTCGACGCCCCGCGCGCCGTGTGGGTCATGGTCCCCGCGGGCGAGGCCACCCGCTCCACCGTCGCCGAACTGGCCGGACTCCTGTCCGAGGGCGACATCGTCGTCGACGGCGGCAACTCCCGCTTCACCGACGACGCCGTCAACGCCGAAGCGCTGGCGCAGCACGGCATCGGCTACATCGACGCGGGCGTCTCCGGCGGCGTGTGGGGCCTGACCGAGGGCTACGCGCTCATGGTCGGCGGCGCCGCCGCCGACGTCGAGCGGCTCAAGCCCATCTTCGACGCGCTCAAGCCCGAAGGCGAGTTCGGCTTCGTCCACGCCGGCGGCGTCGGCGCGGGCCACTACGCGAAGATGGTCCACAACGGCATCGAGTACGCCATGATGCAGGCCTACGCGGAGGGCTACGAGCTCCTCGAAGCCTCCGAGTACGTCGACAACGTGCCCGAGATCTTCAAGTCCTGGCGCGAGGGCACCGTCATCCGCTCCTGGCTCCTCGACCTCATGGACCGGGCGCTGTCGGCGGACCCGGACCTGGCGAAGGTCAAAGGCTACGTCGAGGACTCCGGCGAAGGCCGCTGGACCGTGGACGAGGGCATCCGCCTGCGCGTCCCGCTCCCGGCGATCACCGAGTCCCTGTTCGCCCGCTTCACCTCCCGCCAGGAGGACTCCCCGGCGATGAAGGCCGTGGCGGCGCTCCGCAATCAGTTCGGCGGACACGCCGTCAAGTCCGAATAAGCGAGGCGGCAAGATAGAGGCGTGCGTGTAAGACAGCTGCAACTCACCGACTTCAGGTCCTACGCGCACGCCCAAGTCATGTTCGACGAGGGGCCCTCGATCCTGGTGGGCCCCAACGGACACGGCAAGACCAACCTGGTCGAGTCCCTGGTCTACCTGGCGAACCTCCGCTCCCACCGCGTCTCCTCCGACGCCCCCCTGGTCCGCCAGGGCTGCGAGCAGGCCGTCGTCCGCGCCGAGATCCTGAACGACTCCCGGCGCCTCCTCGCCGAACTGGCGATCGTCCCCGGCAAGTCCAACAAGGCCCGCCTCAACCGCACCGACCTCAAACGCCCCCGCGAGATCATCGGCGCCCTCAAGGCCGTCGCCTTCGCCCCCGAAGACCTCGCACTCGTGCGCGGCGAACCCTCCGCACGGCGCCGCTACCTCGACGAACTCCTGTGCTCCCGCTACCCGCGCTTCGCCGGCGTCCGCGCCGACTACGAACGGGTCCTCAAGCAGCGCAACACCCTCCTGCGCACCGCGTACCTCGCGAAGAAGACCGGCGGCCGCGGCCCCGGCGGCGCCGAGATGGCCACCCTCGACGCCTGGGACGCGCACCTCGCCGCCCACGGCGCCGAACTCATGGCCGGGCGCCTCGCCCTCCTCGACGACCTCGCCGAACCCGTCGCCAAAGCCCACTCCCGCATCGCCGACGGCCGCGCCGAAGTCACCCTCACCTACGAGTCCGAACTCGGCGACGGCCTCACCGCCGACCGCGACGTCCTCGGCGCCCGCATCGCCGCCGCCCTCGCCGCCGCCCGCACCAAGGAGGTCGAACGCGGCTCGACCCTCGTCGGCCCCCACCGCGACGACCTCGACCTCGTCCTCGGGAACCTGCCCGTCAAGGGCTACGCCTCCCACGGCGAGACCTGGTCGGTCGCCCTCGCGCTCCGCCTCGGCGCCTTCGAACTCCTGCGCGCCGACGGCACCGCCCCGATCCTCATCCTCGACGACGTGTTCGCCGAGCTCGACGCCGTGCGGCGCGAGCGCCTCGCCGAATACGCCGAGGCCGCCCCGCAGACGCTCATCACCTGCGCGGTCGCCGGGGACGTGCCCGACCGGCTCACCGGCGCCCGCTACGACGTGTGGGAAGGCGAGGTCAAACGTGTCCTCTAACAGCTTCGACTACCGGCCGCGACCGCGGCGCCGCGGCAAGTCCGACGACCCGCGCTTCCGCAAGGAGTGGTCCGGCCCCGGCCCCGACAAGCGCGACCCCGAGACCCTCGGCGCCCTCCTGCCCCAGATCGTCCGCAAGAACGGCTGGACCCGCAAAGTGGCCGACGCCTCCGTGTTCGGCCGCTGGGAGTCCATCGTCGGCGCCGACATCGCCGGCCACTGCCGGCCCGAGCAGCTGGAGAACGGCGAGCTCCTCGTCGTCGCCGAGTCCACCGCCTGGGCCACCCAGCTGCGCCTGTTCTCCCGCCAGATCCACGGCAAGATCGCCGCGGCCCTGGGCCCGAGCGTGGTCAAGCGCCTCAAGATCGTCGGCCCCAAGCAGCCGACTCGCTCGTTCGGCCCGCGGCGCGTGCGGTTCAATGGCTCTCGTGACACGTTCTGAAGCCGGACACCCCTAGGTCCGTAGGGGGGTTCATGTCCGCGGCTCCCAGTGCGACTGCGGCGACAACGAGGCGCACAGACACCGGATGGCGCGCCGGGCCGCAGTAGACTTGACCGATGCGGACCGGCCGGCGCTCCCAGCGTCCGGCCGTCTCCATGGCTGACCCGCCGCGGCGGGGCCCGCGCCCGCGCATCCGGACCAGACAATCCGGCAGGGCCGAGGCCAGACGGCTGAAAAGTGTCACAACCATGGACTAGCTTTCTCACTACGACCAGTGATCGACAGAAGGAGTTGCCGGTGGCGGCGAAGCAGCAGGACGAGTACAGCGCCAGTTCGCTTCAGGTGCTCGAAGGCCTGGAGGCCGTCCGCAAGCGCCCGGGCATGTACATCGGCTCGACCGGCGAGCGCGGCCTGCACCACCTCATCTGGGAAGTCGTCGACAACTCCGTCGACGAGGCGCTGGCGGGATTCTGCACCGACATCGTCGTCACCCTCACCGACGACGGCGGCGTCAGCGTCGAGGACAACGGCCGCGGCTTCCCCGTCGACATCCACCCCAAGCTCGGCAAGCCCGGCGTCGAGGTGGCCCTGACCGTCCTCCACGCGGGCGGCAAGTTCGACTCGCAGACGTACGCCGTCTCCGGCGGCCTGCACGGCGTCGGCGTCTCCGTCGTCAACGCCCTGTCCACCGCGGTCGCGATCGAGATCCGCCGCGACGGCAACGTGTACCGCCAGGACTACAAGCACGCCCAGCCCGGGCCGCTGGAGAAGGGCGAGGCCGCCGACACCACCGGCACGATCCTCACCTTCTGGCCCGACCCCGACATCTTCGAGACCCTCGAATTCGACTACAAGACCGTCTACCGGCGCCTCCAGGAGATGGCCTTCCTCAACGGCGGCCTGTCGATCACCCTGCGCGACGAGCGCCCCGACCACCGCGACGAAGAGGGGAACGTCCGGCAGGTCGTCTTCAAGTACGACGAGGGCATCGCCGACTTCGTGCGCCACCTCAACGCCGCGAAGTCCCCGGTCCACCAGAACGTGGTCGCGTTCCACGCCGAGGAGACCGAGCAGACCCTTGAGATCGCCATGCAGTGGAACGAGTCCTACGGCGAGTCGGTGTACACGTTCGCCAACGGCATCAACACCCACGACGGCGGCACCCACGAAGAGGGCTTCCGGTCGGCGCTGACGAACACGATCAACAAGTACGGGCTCGAGAAGAAGATCATCAAGTCCGAGAAGGACCGCCTCTCGGGCGAGGACATCCGCGAGGGCCTGGCCGCGATCATCTCCGTCAAGCTGCGCGAGCCGCAGTTCGAGGGCCAGACCAAGGCGAAGCTCGGCAACACCGAGGTCAAGAGCTTCGTGCAGAAGGTCTGCAACGAGCACCTCCCCGACTGGCTCGACCGCCACCCCAAGGAAGCCCGGATCATCATCCAGAAGGCCTCCAGCGCGGCGAACGCCCGCAAGGCGGCCCAGCAGGCCCGCAAGCTCGCGCGCCGCAAGAGCCTCCTGGAATCCTCCTCGATGCCCGGCAAGCTCGCCGACTGCCAGTCGACCAGCCCGGAGGAGTGCGAGATCTTCGTCGTCGAGGGCGACTCGGCCGGCGGCTCCGCCAAGCAGGGCCGCAACCCGCGCACGCAGGCGATCATGCCCATCCGCGGCAAGATCCTCAACGTGGAGAAGGCCCGCCTCGACAAGATCCTCAAGAACAACGAGGTCCAGGGCATGATCACCGCCCTGGGCACCGGCATCCACGAGGAGTTCGACGCCGAGAAGCTCCGCTACCACAAGGTCATCCTGATGTCGGACGCCGACGTCGACGGCCACCACATCAACACGCTGCTGCTGACGCTCCTGTTCCGGTTCATGCGCCCGCTCATCGAGCTCGGCCACGTGTACATGAGCCAGCCGCCGCTGTACAAGATCAAGTGGAACAAGAAGGGCGACCTGGTCGACTACGCGTACTCCGACGCCGAGCGCGACCGGATCATCGAGGCCGGCCTGGCCTCCGGCAAGGCCGACCCGCGCCGCTCCGACGGCGTCCAGCGCTACAAGGGCCTCGGTGAGATGAACTACACCGAGCTGTGGGAGACGACCATGGACCCCTCGCAGCGCAACCTCCTCCAGGTTCAGCTCGACGACGCGGCAACCGCCGACGAGCTCTTCAGCGTCCTGATGGGTGAGGACGTTGAGAGCCGACGCCGCTTCATCCAGGAGAACGCCAAGGACGTCCGCTTCTTGGATATTTAAGGGCGCAGCCTGGACATCTAGGGCGAGCGAAGCTCGCACGACTTCGTCTGACACAGCAAGGAAGCACTGGTGCCTGAGAACAACCAAGACCAGCTGGAGATCCCCGAGGGCCACGGCCGCATCGAACCGGTCGGCATCGAAGTGGAGATGTCGCGCTCCTACCTCGACTACGCGATGAGCGTCATCGTCGGGCGCGCGCTGCCCGACGTGCGCGACGGGCTCAAGCCGGTCCACCGCAAGATCCTCTACGCGATGTACGACGGCGGCTACCGCCCCGACCGCGGCTACGTCAAGTGCTCGCGCGTCATCGGCGACGTGATGGGCCAGTTCCACCCGCACGGCGACGGCGCGATCTACGACTCGCTGGTCCGCATGGCCCAGCCGTGGAGCCTGCGCTACCCGCTCATCGACGGCCAGGGCAACTTCGGGTCCCCCGGCAACGACCCGGCCGCCGCGCACCGCTACACCGAGTCGCGCCTCGAACCGCTCGCGATGGAGATGCTGCGCGACATCGACGAGGAGTCGGTCGACTTCGAGCCGAACTACGACGGCAAGACCACCGAGCCGACGATCCTCCCCAGCCGCATCCCGAACCTCCTGGTGAACGGCTCCGAGGGCATCGCGGTCGGCATGGCCACGAAGATCCCGCCGCACAACCTCCGCGAGGTCGCCAAGGCCGTCGACTGGTGCCTGGAGCACCCCGAGTCGACCGAGGAGGAGGCCCTGGAGGCGATCCTCGGGATCATCACCGGCCCCGACTTCCCGACCGGCGCCACGATCCTCGGCCGCGCCGCCATCGAGGACGCCTACCGGACCGGCCGCGGCTCCATCAAGATGCGCGCCGTCATCGAGGTCGAAGAGGACACCAAGGGCCGGCCCTGCCTCGTCGTCACCGAGCTGCCGTACCAGGTCAACCCCGACAACCTGGCCGAGCGCATCGCCGACCTCGTCAAGGAGGGCAAGCTCGGCGGCATCGCCGACATCCGCGACGAGTCCTCCGGCCGCACCGGCATGCGGATCGTCGTCGTCCTCAAGCGCGACGCGGTCCCGAAGGTCGTGCTCAACAACCTGTACAAGCACACGCAGCT
This sequence comes from Glycomyces dulcitolivorans, assembly GCF_003265355.1. GTDB lineage: Bacteria > Actinomycetota > Actinomycetes > Mycobacteriales > Micromonosporaceae > Glycomyces > Glycomyces dulcitolivorans. Next base: position 8,722 of record NZ_QFRW01000240.1, read on the forward strand.
CCAGGACACGTTCGGCGCGAACATGCTCGCGCTGGTCGACGGGGTCCCGCGGACGCTGAACATCGCGCAGATGGTCCGCTACTACGTGGCGCACCAGATCGACGTGATCGTCCGCCGCACCCAGTACCGGATGCGCAAGGCCGAGGAGCGCGCCCACATCCTGCGCGGCCTCGCCAAGGCCCTCGACCTGCTCGACGAGACGATCGCGCTCATCCGCCGCTCGCCGTCGGCCGAGGAGTCGAAGCAGGGCCTGATGAGCCTGCTGGAGGTCGACGAGGTCCAGGCCGTCGCGATTCTCGACATGCAGCTGCGCCGCCTCGCCGCCCTGGAGCGGCAGCGGATCGTCGACGAGCTCGCCGAGATCGAGACGAAGATCGCCGACTTCGCCGACATCCTCGCCAAGCCCGAGCGGGTGCGCCAGATCATCCGCGAGGAGCTCGGCGCGGTCGTGGCCCGCTGGGGCGACGAGCGCCGCACGCAGATCCTCCCCGACGCCGGCGAGGTGTCCATGGAGGACCTCATCGCCCGCGAGGACATCGTGGTGACGATCACCCGCGGCGGCTACGTCAAGCGCACCACCACGGACTCGTTCCGCTCGCAGAAGCGCGGCGGGAAGGGCGTCCAGGGCGCGCAGCTCAAGCAGGACGACATCGTCAGCCACTTCTTCGTGTGCACCACGCACGACTGGATCCTGTTCTTCACGAACAAGGGCCGCGTGTACCGCGCGAAGGCGTACGAGCTGCCGGAGGCGAGCCGCACGGCCCGCGGCCAGCATGTGGCGAACATCCTGGCGTTTGGCCCTGACGAGACGATCGCCCAGGTCATCCAGATGGCCCACTACGAGGTCACGCCGTACCTGGTCCTCGCGACCCGCAACGGCCTGGTCAAGAAGTCGAAGCTCACCGACTTCGACTCCCCGCGCACCGGCGGCCTCATCGGCATCAACCTGCGCGACGGCGACGAGCTGGTCGGCGCGGCGCTCATCGAGCCCGAGGACGACCTGCTGCTGGTGTCGCGCAAGGCCCAGTCGATCCGGTTCCAGGCCACCGACGACGCGCTGCGTCCGATGGGCCGGGCGACCAGCGGCGTGATCGGGATGCGCTTCGTCGGGGACGACGAATTGCTCACCATGATCGTGCTCCGCGATAATATGGACATCCTCGTGGCCACCAGCCGCGGCTACGCGAAGCGGACTCCCGTCGACGCGTATCCGCAGCAGGGCCGCGGCGGCAAGGGCGTCCTGACGGCTAAGATCACGGAACGGCGCGGCGACCTGGTTGGGGCGCTGTCGGTGACGCCCGACGACGAGTTGTTCGCGATCACCTCGGAGGGAGGGGTCATCAGGACTCCTGTGAAGCCGGTCCGGCAGACGTCGGACCGCAACACCCAGGGCGTCAAACTGATCGACCTGCCCGAGGAAGTGTCGCTGCTCGCCATCACGAAGAGCGCCGAGGAACCCGATGAGGGGCAGGACGAGTAGATGACCGACGCGAAGGCCACCGCAGCGGAGACCGAGCGCGAGGACGACGTTCCGGAGCTGCCCTCCGAACCGTCCGAGGCGACGCCCTCCGAGAGCGCGTCGAAGTCCGACGCCTCGCCGGAAACGGCCCCTGCGCCCGCGCAGGACCAGACGCTGACGCTGCGGCGCCCTCCGGGCATGACGCCGCCCCCGGTCACGCCGGAGGCGATCCCGATCCCGCAGTCGACGGGGCCGACCGGGAACACCGCGGCCCAGCAGGCCGCCGGAGTCGCCTCGTCGGCGCGCGTCGCCGACGCGGTCCGCGCCGCCCGCGCGGCCGTCAGCCAGGCCGCGGCGCGG
>NZ_QFRW01000241.1 GCF_003265355.1 Glycomyces dulcitolivorans
CCCCGGCTCCGGCGCCGCCCGCCGGTCCGAACTGCCCCATCCCGGAACCGCCCAGCCCGCCGCCGGCACCGCCGCCCATCCCGGGCGCACCGCCGCCACCGGCACCGCCTCCAGGGAGGCCGCCGGCCCCGAGTCCGCCACCGGCCAGACCACCCGAGGTCTCGTCATCGCCGGTGCTCGGACTCCACGAGTTCCCGCCGGTCCCGCCCGTCCCGCCGCCGAACGGCGTCGTGACCGACGGCGGGTTCAGCCCGCTGGAGCCGGAACTGGTGGGTGAGCCGTTGAAGCTGCCTCCGTCGGGCGGCGAGTAGCCGCCGCCGTCGAGGTCCTGGCCGGATTCGCGGAAGGTGGTGTCCTGCACGGTCTCCACGGTCGGGCGGAACTCGGACGCCGAGATCTCCGCGTCCTCCCAGCGGGCGACCACCGTGTCGTTCTGCTCTGCCGAGCGGGAGGCGTAGTCCTGGGACCCGGAGTCGTAGTCGCGCTTGGCCCTGGAGTCGCCGTCCTGCTGGGCGAGCTGCTCGGCCTGCGTGCGGAGCTCCGTCTCCGGGGTGTCCGGGTGCTCGGCCTTGAGCTGCGCGAGGTGGTACTCGGTCTGGTCGGTGACGTACTGGGACAGCTGGTCGGCGTAGTCGCCGTCGAACCCGCCGAGCTCCATGGCCCGCTTCGCGGAGTCGTCTTCGCCGTCCCAGGAGCAGCCGTCGGTCACCTCGCAGTCCCCGCTCTTGAAGGGGGGCCGGTGGTGGACGGTCGGGTCGGAGAAGAGGCCGCCCTCGTCCTCCACCCAGTACTGGGGCGCGGGGTAGGGGAGTTCGTGCGAGGGCCCGCCTTGGAGCGCGAAGATCTCGTCGGCCTTCTGGCTCAGCATGCCGAACATGCCGGTCGGGCTCTCGCCGATGTCGGCGGAGATCTGCTCGCAGTTGGCGAAGACGGTCTCCATCTGCTCGGCGAACGCGTCGAAGTCGCTGCCCTGCCAGCCGTTCGAGAGCTCGACGAGCTTCGAGCGCAGGATCGGTGCGACGGCGGAGTCCGGGGCGTGCGTGAAGGTGTTGGTGAACTCCTCCCAGCGCCTCGCCATGTCCTTCAGGGCGTAGGTGTCGCCGTCGTCGGGCCGGACCTGCGCGACGAGGGACTGGACCTCTTCGGGGGTCGGCGTCGCCGTTCCCCATGCGACGCATTTGAACTGGTGGACCTGGTCGGCCACCGGAATGGCGGACACGAGCTTGATCCACGCCACTTCGGCTTCGCTCTGCCGGTTGGTGCAGGACGAGTTGGAGCAGGGCGTGCCCCCGAGCGCCTGGTTGTCGGCGACGCTCTGCTGCGTGGCGATCGCATCCGATCCGGTCATGCCGCCGTAGGCCTCGGTCGCGTATTCGATCTCGTCTCCCATGGTCACTCCACCTCCGCTATGCGGTCGTTGACGGTCTGGTTCACCTGCGGGAGATAGGTCTCGGCGAACCACTGGTTGAGGGCCTCGTCGGTGAATGCGAACGCGGGCTCACCGGAGTTCTCGAGCCCGTAGTCCTGGTTGTGGTTGAGCCGGATGTGGAACACCCACTGCCCGTCCCGGGCGATGACCTCGGTGTTCGGGGCGCTTCCCGTGCCGGTCCAGGAGACGACGGCCCCCTGGTCCCAGGGGTCCGCGAGCTCGGCGGTGGCCGCGTCCTCGCTCGCGGCCGCCTCGGATTCCGCTGCGGCGAGGCGTGCTTCGTATGCGGCGGTCGCCGCGGCCTCGTCTTCGGCGGGGACGATCTTGACGCTGATCTCGCCTTCCCCGGTCGTCCAGTCGTTCGGGCCGAGGTTGAACAGGCCGTTGCAGCCGATGGCGTCCGGGTCGAGGGTGTTGCCGAACTCCGAGCTGCCGGGGGCGCCGCCCTCCGCGGTCGAGGAGCCCCAGCCGACGATGCCCATCTCGTCGGTGACCGGTTGCAGGTCGCCGAGGATTTCGCATGCGTCCCAGGAGGTCATCGCGGCGTAGACCGGGTCGTCGCCCGTGTCCGTCGAGCCGTCCTCGGAGGAGGCGTCACCCGCGTCGCAGGCGGCGAGCACGAGGGCGGCGGCACCGGCTGCGGAGAAGGTCGTTGCAATTCGCTTCATGTGGAGGGGTCCTAGCTCTCGGGGTCGATGACGGTGAATGCGGCGATGTTCAACTCCTCGGACTCCATGTGGAGTCCCATGGCGTCGTTCAAGGTCACGATCGCACCGTACAAGTCCTGGCGGAGCTTTTGAAGGTTGTTCCAGGTCTCTTCATGCGCCGTCGCGTAATCGGCGCGCGCCTGCTGCGAGGAGTCGAGCAGGCCGAAGCCCGGCTCGACGCCGAGCTCGGCGCCCGACTGGAGTTTCTCGGTCAGTTCGGTCACGAGGTTGAGCCGGTTCACCAGCTCGTCTCGGAAGGCTTCCAGGTATGCGGGATCGAGGATCCGTTCGGCCACGACGGGACCTCCGGGGTAAATCGGGATCTTTTGCTCTGGAAGTCCATGGTATCGGCTCATCACTGTGCGTGCGGTACACCGAAACCCGGCCGCGTCGCATCGACGGTGTGTAGCGGCCCATATATATAAGGTATGCGGGAACGGCCCCCGTCCGACTGGACGGGGGCCGTTTCGGCTGCTTGCCGGGTGCGAGGGTCAGTGGCCGCGGGTGTTGCGCGTGACGTCGTAGCGTTCGGCCGTGACGTCGAGGTCCGCCGACTGGAAGGAGCGCTGGGGGCGCGGGCGGTCGGGGACGATGCGCGGCGGGAGGTCGTCGTGGCCTTGGGGGGCCGGGACGGCGGTGGCCGGGGCCGTGCGCTGGTCGGGGACGTAGCCGCCGGAGCGCTCGGTGCGGTTGCGGACCCGGCCGGGGGCGCGGGAGGCGACGGCGCGCTGCTGGGACTGCATGCGCTCCACCGGGATCGCGCCGGTCGCGGTCGGGAGCACTTCCTCGTCCTCGACGTGGATGCCGAGCTGCTCCCTGCGGCTCACCGTCTTCGGGGTGGTGCCCATGAGCGCGAACAGGAGCACGATGATGCCGAGCGTCGCGACCCCGAGGATCGGCAGGATGAGCATGATCGGGTCGATGCCCTCAACGGTGTCGCGGCCCCGGTTGTACAGGGTGACGCGGACGCCGGCCATGCCCGTGTAGTGCATGCTGCACACCGCGATCGCCATGACCACGGCCGCGGCCGTGTGCCACTTCCAGCCGTCCAGGTACATGCCGCAGAACAGCGCGGCCGTCGCGGCGACGACCGCGATCACGACCGAGGCGATGAAGTAGGTGCGGTCGTGGGTGATGTGCCCCGAGACGTTGATGGCGGCCATGCCCGAGTAGTGCATGATCACGACGCCGAGGCCGGTGAGCGGCCCGGCGATGAGGATCTTGCCGACGGTGCCGCGGCTGCCGGTGCCGGCGACCAGGAGGCCGAAGAACACCGAGCCGATGGAGGCGACCAGGCTCAGGAAGGTCTTGAGCGGGTCGTAGGCGATGTCGGAGTCGAGCACCTTGAAACCGATCATCGCGGTGAAGTGCATCATCCAGATCGCGTTGGCGCCCAAAGAGAATGCGGCCAAAGCGATCCACTGCACCCGTTTGCGGGACGCCTTCACCGTGCCGTTCTGCTGACGCGCCTGCGTCATGCACATCAGCGCCAGGATCGAGCCCGCGAAAGCGAACCCGAAGGCCATGATGGGGTTGATCCACCCGTAAGTGAAGTGGCTGACGTGTTCCATCAGTGGTCTTCCTCCTCAGGCAGAGCCCGTATCCGGAATGTTGCGCGATTGCGATCTGCGCGATTCGAAACTTATACGACTACTGTCCGGCGGCATCCGCAAGACGGACAGTTGCACTAGGACGGTCATTTCGGTCGAGTCGGTCGAGGTTCGGAGAGGCCAGCACCCCGAACACCATGCCGACGATGGCGACGAGCGCCAGGATCAGGATGGGCAGCAGCAGGATCAGCGGATTGATGCCCGAGACGTCCGCGTGCTCGACCGCCGTGATGCTCACCGCGGACATGCCCGTGTAGTGCATCCCGACGACCGCCACGCTCATGACGCCCGCGGCCAGCGCCATCGAGCCGCGCCGGTCCACCACCGCCGTGAAGCGCAGCGCCACCGTCGAGGCGACGACCGCGATCACCGCCGAGGCCGCGACGAGGGCCGGGTCGTAGACGACCCGGCCGCCCGTGGCGACCGCCGCCATGCCGGTGTAGTGCATCCCGACCACGCCCGCGCCGCACAGCAGCCCGCCCAGGGCCAAGCGCGGCCAGCCAGCGCGCTTGCCGCCGGACACGAACAGCCCGATCCCGACCGCGAGCACCGCGAGCCCGAAGGACAGGGCGGTGAGCGCGGGGTCGTACGCGAGATCGGCGCCGGTGACGGTGAAGCCGATCATCGCGATGAAGTGCATCATCCAGATGCCGATCCCGCCGATGGCCAGGGCGGCCATGAGGATCCAGCGGAGGCGTCCGCCGGCGGTGGCGGCGGCGCGGGCGTAGCGGGATGCCGAGAGGCCGAGGAAGGACCCGGCGGCGGCGAAGGCGAGGCCCATCGCCGGATTGAGCCAGCCGTAAGTGAAGTGGTGGTGCTCCAGCGTGACCGCGAGCGAGTCCATGGGGTTACCTCCTGCAAGGCGTTGTGGGTCCACGGTGCCTCAATGGGGGGTGGAGTGTGTCGCACAAGATGTGCGAGTTGTCCGCGGCGCGGCGGCCGGTATGCAGGATCTGTCCCCGGCGGGTGTTCCCATGGACGCGCTCCGTGAGTGGACTAAGGTGGCGAAACGGTCACTACGGAACGTGCCTGCGCAGAGGCGTTTCGTGGCGACATTCCGCGGCGGAGCCGATGAGGGCCGTTTGGTCTCAGCCTCATCGTCCGAGTAGTCGCTTTTCTCAGCCGGACGGCCGAATACCGAGTACGCGTGTGTCCGGTTAGTCAGCGTTTCTTGAGATTCGCCCTGTAACACGGTGCGATACGGGCCCGCTTTCAGTACTCCGGTACGCCCCTGGATTTCGGGCCCGTCATTCGTCATGATGGAATCTGCTGGGCTTCACATGCCGACCCCGCCGCCCCCCGGCGGCAGGACGGCAGCCGGCGCGCGCCGTCGGCCCGAGACCGAGCCCGGCCCGGCACGGGCCCGTCGGTCTGACACAGAGGACCACCCCAGGAGGCTAGACAAGGTGAGCAAGCGCAGCTCGAACCGTGCGGGTTCAGCGGCTCGACGAGGACCGCTCGGCCTGCCCCGCATCGCCGACATGCGAATCCGGTCCAAGCTGGGACTGATCCTCCTCGTGCCCCTCGTCGTCCTGGTCGCCGTCGCAGGCCTGCGCCTGTACGACCTGGCCGACCAGGTGTTCGAGTCGGCCGACATGGTGGACCTCGTGGAGTTCAACGCCGTCACGGCCGAACTCCGCTACGACCTCCAGGTCGAGCGGTCCCTCCTGGTCACGAACCTCCGCCTCGAGGACAACCACGTCGCCGACATCGACGCGGCCGAGTACGACCAGTCCGCCGTGGCCGCCCAGCAGGCCGCCACCGACGACGCGCTCGACCAGTTCAACGAGAAGGCTGACGCCCTCCCCGACATCTCGGACGACATCTCCAACCGCATCGACGCCGTCCGCACCCAGTACGAGAGCCTGCTCCAGATCCGCCAGGCCGCCGCCGAGAACTCCGAGGGCGTCTCCATCGACGCCACCTCCCGCGTCTACCAGCGGCTCGTCGACGAACTCGTGACCATCACCGACATCTCCTCGCGCATCGTCAACGACCCCGAGATCGCCCGGAACCTCCAGGCCATCGCCGCCGCCACCACCGTCCTGGAGACGCTGGAGGAGGAGCGCGCGATCGCGATCAACGTCGGCAACGGCAACGAGTTCATCAACAACACGCGCTGGCAGAACTTCATTGCCTTCGCGAAGCTCCGCGAGAGCGCCGTCGACGAGTTCAAGACGGTGGCCGACCGCGACGAGCAGCTCGCGTTCTTCTTCAGCCCCGGCGGCATGAACACCACCGAGGCCGAAGCGGCCCTGATGTTCGAGAACGCGGCGGTCAACTCCGGCACCACGCAGCCGCTCGAAGTGAACGCGGCCGTCGTCGACTCCTACAACGCGATCCTCGCGAACGGCCTGGAGTACATCAACGGCGAGTCGGACGAGGTCCTCGACAACGCGACCGCCGACCTGAACGCCCAGATCTTCCAGCTGCTGCTCGAAGCCGTGCTCATCCTGGCGGCCTTCGTCATCGCGACCGTGATCGCACTGCTCATCGCCCGCAACATGGCGACGGGCCTGCGGCGGCTGCGCGAGGGCGCGCTGGACGTGGCGCACGTGTCGCTGCCCCAGGCGGTGGCCCAGATGCGCGACGCCGAGAGCATCGGCAACCGGACCCCGGACGAAGTAGCCGCCGACACCGGCGCGGTCATCGACATCGACCAGCGCGACGAGATCGGCAACGTGGCGCACTCGTTCAACATCGTCCACACCGAGGCCATCCGCATCGCGGCCGAGCAGGCCGCCCTGCGCGCCAACGTCTCCCAGATGTTCATCAACCTGGCCCGCCGCTCCCAGAACCTGGTCGACCGGCTCATCGGCCACCTCGACCACCTGGAGCGCGGCGAGGAGAACCCGGACCGCCTGGCCGAGCTGTTCCAGCTCGACCACCTCGCGACCCGCATGCGCCGCAACGACGAGAACCTCCTGGTGCTCGCCGGCGCGGACTCCACCCGCCAGGAGCGCTACCCGGCCCCGATCGGCGACATCCTCCAGGCCGCCCAGTCCGAGGTCGAGCAGTACACCCGCATCGACTTCGGCAGCCTGGAGGCCGAGCGGGAGATCCGCCCGGCCGCCGTCAACGACCTCGTGCACCTCATCGCCGAGCTCATGGACAACGCGACCGCGTTCTCCCCGCCGGAGTCCCCGGTGCTGGTCGAGGCCGAGCAGATGCGCACGGCCGACAGCCCGCACGGCGCGATCCGCGTCCGCATCAACGACGTCGGCATCGGGATGCCGCCGGCGCAGATCGAGGACATCAACCGCCAGCTCTCGGAGTCGGCCGACGCCATCGACCTCGCGTCCTCGCGCATGATGGGCCTGGTCGTGGTCGCCCGCCTCGCGAAGCGCCACGAGGTCCACGTCGAACTGCGCCCCGGCGAGCACCGCGGCACCGTCGCCGAGGTCATCCTGGGCGACGCGGTCCTGACCGAGCCGAAGCTCCCCGAGCGCGGCCTCCGCTCCGGCGTCCCGCTCGAAGGGGCCAACGGCTCCCGCGCCGAGCTGCCCGCCGGCTTCGAGTCCACCGGCGCCCTGCCGCGGGTCCCCGAGAGCCCGGCCGGCCTGTTCGACACGGCCGCACCGCAGGCCCCGCACTCCCCGCCGCCGCCGCAGCCCACGCCCCCCGCGTGGCAGCCGAGCGCCCCGCCGATGCCCTCGCGCCCGAGCCACGTGCCCCCGGCCGTGGAGCCGGTGACCGGCGAGTACTCGGTGCACCGCCCGCAGCCGCAGCAGCAGCAGGCCTTCGCCCCCTCCCAGGCGTTCCCGCAGCAGCGGCCCGTCGAGGAGGAGCCGGGCTTCATGTTCCGCCCGGGCGGCCTCGCCGACGAGCGCAAGGCCAACGGCAAGGTCATGGAGGTGACCGGGGAGATCGTCTCCTCCGAGCACGTGGCCCTGCCCAAGATCCAGCTCGAAGCGTGGACCCCCGAGCCCGAGCCGGTCCCGCCGTCGTGGCCCGACGTCGCCGCCGCCCCGTCCGGCACGGAGGCGCCCCGCGCCGCCCGCCGCGACCGGGTCTCCGCGGTCGACGCCACCACCGAGCTCCCGATCTTCCGCGAGGTGGAGTCCGCCTGGTTCAAGGCGGTCACCCCCGCGCCCAAGAAGGTCGAGGACGAGGCCGCCAAGGTCGAGGACGCGCCCGCCGAGTCGTCCTTCCGGGCGACCCCGCCCGCACCTGCGGAGGTGGCGGACGCATCGCCGCCGCGCTACGCTGACCAGTCAGGTGCGGCCGAGTCCCCCGCCCCGGCTTGGGACGCGGCGCCGCCCTCCCCTCCGCAGCCCACGGAAGGCCCGACCATGCAGAGCACCCCCGCCGCCGACGAGTCGCCGGCCGCCTCGGGTATGGAGCGACGCCGCCTCACCTCACCCGAGACCGACACGGGGTCCTACGCGTGGCGCACCGCCGCCGACGACGGCTGGTCGCGGGTCGACGACGCCTTCGCCGAGACCATCGAGGAGACGACCACGGTCGGTCTCCCGAAGCGCCGACCGATGGAACGCCTGGTTCCCGGCGCGGTGGAGGAATCTCAGGAGACCGTCAGCGCGCAGAAGCGCAACCCCGAGGGCATTCGGGGCCTGCTGTCGGCCTATCACCGTGGCGTGCAGCGAGGACGAGGCAATGACGGCAACTGAGTCGCTGATCCGCAACACGGCAGACGCTACTAAGGAGCGCAAACGATGAGCACTGGTGGAACCTCGGTCCAGGACCTGGGCTGGCTGCTGGCCGGCTTCGCCGAACGCGTGCCGGGCGTGGCCCACGCCGTCGCGGTCAGCGCCGACGGTCTGCTGCTGGCGTCCTCCCGGGACCTCCCCAGGGACCGCGCCGACCAGCTGTCGGCGGTGACCTCGGGTCTGGTGAGCCTGACCCAGGGCGCGTCCCGCTGCTTCGAGGGCGGCGCCGTCCTCCAGACGGTGGTGGAAATGGACCGTGGATTCCTGTTCCTGATGTCCATCAGCGACGGTTCCTCGTTCGCGGTGCTGGCATCGAAGAACTGCGACGTGGGCCAGGTCGGCTACGAGATGGCCCTCCTGGTCGACCGGGTCGGCCAGGCCCTGACGCCTTCGGCCCGAAGCTGATCCGGGCCGCTTCCGCTGCGCGCTTGGCGCAACGGGTTGCGGCACGGTAGGCTCCATTCGAGCGGAACGCAGCACGAGTGGGACGAACTGAACAAGAACCCCTCCGTCGCATCCCCAGGCGACGGGCCGGTGCCTCCCCGGGCATGCGGTACATGGATAACTGACAAGACTGCGGCACAAGGATTGTGGGATCAAGTGCCGTGGTTGGAGGTAACAATGGTCCTCGGTGGTGATGAGCCTACTGGCTCACTCGTCAGACCGTACGCGGTCACGCGCGGCCGTACGCGGCCCCAATTGGAGATCGCCCTCGAAGCGCTGGTGGAGACCACCGCGCGCGGCAGGTCCGGGCAGTTCCTCGGCGGCAGGGAGCAGAAGGTGATCGTCGACCTGTGCGGCGGCCGCCTCCAGTCCCTCGCGGAGATCGCCGCACGCATGGAGGTGCCCTTGGGTGTCGCGCGCGTGCTGGTCGCCGACATGGCGGCCGACGGCTTGTTGGCAGTGCACGAACCCACCGGTTTCGACGCGGACGGCGGCGACGGATCGGTCGGAACCGAGCTCCTTGAGCGTGTCCTCAGTGGACTCAGGAGGCTATAGACCCTAATGAACTCACCCGCAGACACCTCTCGTGTGACCTCTGCCAAGATCGTCATCGCCGGTGGCTTCGGCGTCGGCAAGACGACCTTGGTCGGATCGGTCTCCGAGATCACTCCGTTGACGACCGAGGCGATCATGACCTCCGCCTCCGAGGGCGTCGACGACAACAACCTTGTGCCCGACAAGGCGACGACCACGGTCGCGATGGACTTCGGCCGTATCACGATCGACCAGGACCTCATCCTGTACCTGTTCGGCACCCCGGGCCAGACCCGCTTCTGGTTCATGTGGGACGAGCTGGTCCGCGGCGCCATCGGCGCCATCGTCCTGGTCGACACCCGCCGTCTTGCCGACTGCTTCTCGGTCATCGACTTCTTCGAGCACCGCAAGCTGCCGTACCTGGTGGCCGTGAACTGCTTCGACGGCAAGCAGCTCCACGAGATCCAGGACATCCGCGACGCCTTGCAGATCTCCCAGGACGTCCCCGTGATGTACACGGACGCGCGCAACCGCGAGTCCACCAAGCAGGTCCTCATCAAGCTCGTCGAGTACGTGCTGTCGATGCGGCGCACCCGCACCGTCGGCGTCCACTAAGTGCCCACAACTGGACGCACGACGACAACCGCGATCCGCGCTTAAGGGTGCGGTGACCGTCTAGGCTGACCCAAAACACCTGGACCATGGCGAAGGCCCGAGGCGATTGCCTCGGGCTTTTTGCTGTCCCGGAGTGCGTCCGCGCAATACCGGGCCGGAAAGCCGCGGGCGCCGAACTCTCTCTGCATTCCGCTCTCGCCGGCCTGACCCAGGCGGCCGCGCGCGGTTGATTTCCAGCTGATGACCCTGTCCCACAACCGAAATGTAAGCGGTGTACTCTCGCGCTCAAGTTCGACTGTTCCCCTGATCACATTCGGAGGCATGCGGTATGACCACCTCGCAGCACGTAGCAATCACCGACCAGTTCATCGGCCGCCTCATCGGCTCCACCGACGCCGGCGGTGCGGACAAGAGCACCCACGTCACCTTCGCCGACGCCTCCCTCCGCGAGGCCCCCGCCTACGCGAAGACGCTTGAGTGCGACCCCGACGGCTCCCTCAACGAGCTTCCCGCCTACTTCTAAGCGGCAACGCACGACCCATGCAGAAGCGCTGCGCCCGCGGAGCCCCGGCTCCGC
>NZ_QFRW01000242.1 GCF_003265355.1 Glycomyces dulcitolivorans
GCTCGTGACCGCCCGCGCGGCCTACCGGGCCGGGCTCAGCGCCGGCGCCCGCGTCGTGGACGTCCGCGCCGGGCACCTGGGCGTCGGCGACTTCGCGGCCCTCGCCGCCGCCCGCCCCGACGTGATCCTCCTGGCCGGAGGCACCGACGGCGGCGACGAGACCGCCCTGCGCGCCCACGCCGAAGACCTCGCCGACTCAGGGATCCGCACCCCGGTCGTCCTGGCGGGCAACGCCTCCGCCGCCACCGAGGTGACCGCGCTCCTGGAAGCCGCGGGCATCCCGGTCACCGCGGTCGGCAACGTCCTGCCGCGCATCGGCTCGCTCAACCCCGTCCCGGCCCGGACCGCGCTCCGCGAGGTCTTCCTGCGCCACGTCATCGCCGGCAAGCACCTCTCCGCCAGCGCCGACTTCACCCGCATGGTCAAGGCCGCCACGCCTGACGCCGTCCTCACCGGCGTGGAACTCCTGGCCGAGCGCACCGGCGACCTCCTCGTCGTCGACGTCGGCGGCGCCACCACCGACGTCTACTCCGTCCTCACTCCCGACGCCGAACTCCAGGGCCCGCGCGCCGAGGTCGCCGGGACCGCCTGGCGCTCAAGGACAGTGGAAGGCGACCTCGGGGTCCGCCACACCGCCGTCGGCATCGCCGAGGCCGCCGACGAGGAGGACCTCCCGACCGACTGGGACCTCCCCGACGCCGCCCGCAGGAGGGGCGCCGACCCCGGCCTCCGCGCCGAGACCGACCGCGAACGGGCCTTCGACCGGGAGCTGTCCGCGCTCGCGGCCCGGGTCGCGGTGCGCCGCCACGCCCGCGGCGAGCGCATCGGCGGCCCCACCGAGCCGCTGCGCGGCGGCAAGGACCTCGCCGCGATCGACCTCGTCGTCGGCTCCGGCGGCATCCTGCGGCGCGATCCCGATGCGGCCCAATGGCTCCGGGAGGCCGTCGGCGGCGACACCTCCGGCGGCGTGCGGCCCCCCAAGGACGCCCGCTTCACCGTCGACGCGGACTACCGCCTCGCCCCCGCGGGGCTCCTCGCGGCCGAGGGCCGCCGCGACCTGGCCGCGAGCCTGCTCGCCGACCTCTGAGGACCCGCGGGCAACCGGAGACCCTTCGACGCGCGTCTACTGTCGGGAACCTTCGACAACCCATGCGACCCATCGAAAGGCAGACATGCAGCGACGCAACGCGATCAAGCTCGGCGCCGGCCTCACCGCCGCCGGGACCGTCCTCGGCACCGCCGGGACGGCCCACGCCGAGACCTCCGCGACCGACGCACAGGGCGCGGCCACCGCGATCAAGCGGATCTGGGACCGCGAGACCGCCAAGGCCGGGGGCACCTGGCAGGGCACTGTCACCCTCCTCAACGGCGACACCCCCGTCACCGCGGTCGACCAGGCGTCCACCAGCGTCCAGACCGCCGCGAGCATGAACAAGCTCGGCATCGCGCTCGCGGTGCTCGACAAGATCGACCGCGGCGAGCTCGCCCTGGACGACCGCATCACGCTGACCGCGGACATCATCCTCACCGGCTCCGGGTTCTACTTCCACCAGACCGCCTACGGCGACGAGATCACCGTCGCGAACGTCCTGGTCGCGATGCTCCTGGTCTCCGACAACACCTCGGTGCGGCTGTGCGGCCTGGTCTGCCCGCCCGCCGAGATCAACGAGACCCTCGCCGCCAAGGGCTTCACCGACACCCGCGTGATCCCCAACCCCGCCAACCCCAACCGCATGTGGCTCGGCGACACCACGACCGCCGAGTCCGCCGACCTCCTGCACCGCCTCGCCCTCGGCGAGCTCCTCTCGGAGTCCTCGACCCGGTTCTTCCTGGGCGTCCTGTCGGGCCTGTCCGGCTACCACGACGGGTTCCGCCGCGAGATGTCCTCGGCCGAGCGCTCCCGCATCGCCATGAAGTACGGCGCCGACGACGCCAACCGCAACGAGTCCGGCGTCGTCTTCGGCACCGACGGCGCGCCCGTCCTCGTCTACTCCTTCATGGCCCAGTTCGAGGACCACTGGGACAACTACGGGGCGACGCACCCGGCCGTCCAGGCCCACGCCAAGATGGGCCGCAAGTTCTTCGACATCGCCAACAGCGCCGGCCTCGGCGCCGAGAGCGCGTTCACCACCCTGAACGCCCAGGAGTCCGAGGGCGCCACCGGCGGCCTCTAGCCGTTCCGCGAACCGCCCGGCGCCCCGCGCCGGGCGGTTCCGCATGTCCGGGACCTGCACCTGTACGCATGCGGAGTCCTCCGGTTCAGCCGGTGATGTACGGTTCGGTGCGTATCCCACACAAGAGGAGTGATCAGCAGTGGACGTGGAGCGCACCGAGCTGCCCGGTATCGGAGTGCGGTTCGAATTCGAGACGAAACGGCATGTCCGACTCGGGATCGTCGCCCACCGTGAAGGCCGCCGCGACTTCATCATCTACGACCCCGACGATCCCGATTCGATGCTCGACTGCATCGTCTTCTCCGCCGACGAGTCGGCCGCGATCGGCGAACTGCTCGGCGGCGCCCGCATCGTCGAGAAGCTCAACCGCCTCCACCACGAGATCGACAACCTCGTCTCGCGGCAGTTGAAGGTCGGCGCGACCAGCCCGTACGCCGAGCGCCCGCTCGGCGACACCCGTGCCCGCACCCGCACCGGCGCCTCGATCGTCGCGATCGTCCGCACCGACGGCGTCGAGACCGGCCCGCCGCCCTCGGCGATCCTGCACGTGGGCGACCGCCTCGTCACCATCGGGACGCAGGAGGCCGTCGACGGCGTGGACAAGATCCTCCAGGGCATCGAGTAATGCACGGAACCGTCGAGCTCCTCCTTGAACTCGGCCTCCTGATCGGAGCCCTCGGGCTCCTCGGAGCCTTCGCCGGCAAGGCCGGCATTTCCGCCATCCCGCTCTACCTCCTCGCCGGGCTCGCCTTCGGGCACGGCGGCATCTACGAGATGCACGCGATCACCGGCTTCCTCGACGTCGGCGCCGAGGTCGGCGTCGTCCTCCTGCTGTTCACACTGGGCCTCGAATACACCCCGCGCGAGCTGCTCGGGACGATGAAGACCTCTTGGACCGGCGCCGTGGTCGACCTCGTGCTCAACGCCGCCCCCGGCGTCGCGTGCGCGCTCATCCTCGGCTGGGGCCCCGTCGCGGCCGTCGTCTTCGGCGGCGTCACGTACGTGTCCTCCTCGGGCATCATCGCGAAGGTCCTGTCCGACCTCGGCTGGCTCGGCAACCGCGAGACCCCCACGGTCCTCGCGCTCCTGGTCGCCGAGGACCTGGTGATGGCCCTCTACCTGCCGATCCTCACCACGCTCCTGGCCGGCCTCGCGTTCGCGCAGGCCTCCTGGGGCCTGGGGATCGCGCTCGTCGCCGTCGCGGGCGCGTTCGTGGTCGCCTCCAAGTGCGGGCACCTGCTCTCGCGCTTCCTCGCCTCCCCGAACGACGAGATCCTGCTGCTCAAGGTCATGGGCATCGTCCTGGTCGTCGCCGGCCTCGCCGAGCAGGTGCACGTCTCGGCCGCGGTCGGCGCGTTCATCGTCGGCATGGCCCTGTCCGGCGAGGTCTCGCGCCAGGCCGAGGAGACCCTCGAACCGCTGAAGAACCTGTTCGCGGCGATCTTCTTCGTCAACTTCGGCCTGGAGACCGACCCGACGGCGCTGCCGCCGGTCCTGCCGATCGCCATCGCGCTCGCGGTCGTCACGATCGCCACGAAGTTCGCCACGGGGTGGTGGGCCGCGGGCAGAAGCGGTTCGGCCTTCACGGGCAAGCTCCGGGCCGGGCTCGTGCTCCTGCCGCGCGGCGAGTTCTCGATCGTCATCGCCGGCCTCGGCGTCGCGGCCGGACTCGACTCGCAGCTGGGCACCGTCGCCGCCGCGTACGTCCTCATCCTCGCGGCCCTCGGCCCGATCGCCCCGCGCCTCGCGGGCCCGATCGTCGCCAAGCGCCGCAAGAAGGCCCGCGCCAAGCGCCTCGCGCAAGCCGCCGTCTGACGCACCTTCCGGTGGCGGGAGTGGCCATTGCGACTCCCGTCACCGCACAGTGCGGACCGTTATGCGGGCTTGATAGAACTCAAGGATGGCTGAAACCGCGAACCCGCCCCGCCCCGAGGACGAAGTCGTCGACATCGCGCGCGACCTGATCCGCATCGACACGACGAACACCGGCGACAACGCGACCGCGAAGGGCGAGCGCGCCGCCGCCGAGTACGTGGCCGAGAAGCTCGCCGAGGTCGGCCTCGAACCCAAGATCTACGAGTCGGCCCCCGGCCGCGCCTCCGTCGCCTGCCGCTTCCCCGGCGCCGACCCCTCCCGCGGGGCGCTCCTCCTCCACGGCCACCTCGACGTCGTCCCCGCCGAGGCCAGCGAATGGTCCGTCCACCCCTTCAGCGGCGAGATCAAGGACGGCTACCTCTTCGGCCGCGGCGCGGTCGACATGAAGGACTTCGACGCCATGCTCCTCGCGCTCGTGCGCGACTGGAAGCGCACCGGCAAGGTCCCCCCGCGCGACCTCGTCCTCCTCTTCACCGCCGACGAGGAGGCCGGCTCCGACTACGGCGCCCGCTTCATGGTCGAGCAGCACCCCGAGGTCTTCGAAGGCGTCACCGAAGCGGTCGGCGAGGTCGGCGGCTTCTCCATGACCCTCCCCAACGACCTGCGCGTCTACGTGGTCCAGACCGCCGAGAAGGGCCTCGACTGGCTCCGCCTGCGCGCCACCGGCCGCCCCGGCCACGGCTCGATGCTTCACGACGACAACGCCGTCACCCGCCTCACCCGCGCGGTCGCCAACATCGGCCAGCACGACTTCCCCGTCGAGATGACCCCCACGGTCCGCCAGTTCCTGGAGTCGGTCTCCGAGCTCACCGGCGTCGAGTTCGACCCGTCGAACCCCGACGAGGCCGTCGCCAAACTCGGCCCGATCGCCCGCCTCGTCGGCGCGACCCTCCGCAACACCGCGAACCCGACCCGCCTCAACGCCGGGTACAAGACCAACGTCATCCCCTCGACCGCCGAGGCCGTCATCGACTGCCGCTCCCTCCCGGGCCGCAACGACGAGCTCGAAGCGACCCTCAAGGAACTCGCCGGCGCCGGCATCGACTTCGAGTACGAGATCCGCCAGCCCGGCTACGAGACCTCCTTCGACGGCGCGCTCGTCGACGCCATGGCCGAGGCCATCCGCCTCGCCGACCCCGGCGCCCGCACCGTCCCGTACATGCTCTCGGGCGGCACCGACGCCAAGGCCTTCGCGACCCTCGGCATCCGCTGCTTCGGCTTCGCGCCCCTGAAGCTCCCCGCCGACCTCGACTTCACCGCCCTGTTCCACGGCATCGACGAGCGCGTCCCGCTCTCGGGCCTCCAGTTCGGCGTCGACGCGATGGACCGCTTCATTTCAAAGGCATAGCATCTCCAAGTCCTAGAAGCGAATCCCGGGGTCCGGGGCGGTGGACACCGCCCCGGACCCCGCTCTCTGGAGGCCCCGTGCTCCGCCACGTCCACCTGACCCTCGTCGACGTCACCCGGCGCTACGGCGACAACCTCGTCCTCGACCGCATCGGCTTCGCCGTCAAACCGGGCGAGCGCCTCGGCGTCGTCGGCGACAACGGCTCCGGCAAGTCCACCCTGCTCCGGCTCCTCGCCAAGACCGAGGAACCCGACAACGGCGAACTCACCGTCACCTCCCCGGGCGGCGTCGGCTACCTGCCCCAGCAGCTCGACCTGCCCGAGGACCGCACCGTCGCCGACGCGATCGACCTCGCGCTGGCCGACCTGCGCGAGATCGAGGCCGCCATGCGCGCCACCGAACGCGCCCTCGCCGACGACCCGAAGGCCGCCGACGCGTACGCCGACCTCTTGGCGCGCTTCGAATCCCGCGACGGCTGGGACGCCGACCTCCGCGTCGACCTCGCCCTGGCCGCGCTCGGCCTGCCCGGACTCGACCGCACCCGATCGCTCGGGACCCTCTCGGGCGGGGAGCGCTCGCGCCTCATGCTGGCCGCGACCCTCGCGTCGAAACCGGCGCTGCTGCTGCTCGACGAGCCGTCCAACGACCTCGACGACGCGGCCGCCGCCTGGCTCGAAGCCGAGCTGCGCGACTGGTCCGGCACCGTCGTGGTCGTCACCCACGACCGGGCGTTCCTGGAGGCCGTCACCACCACCATGATCGAGGTCGCCGACCGCAAGGCCCGCCGCTACGGCAACGGCTACGCCGGCTACCTCACCGCGAAGGCGACCGAACGCCAGCAGGCCCAGGCCGCCTACGAGAAGTGGAGCACCGAGGTCGAACGCCAGGAGGGCATCGTCGACCACAACGCCGGCCGCGCCGGCGCGATCCCGCGCAAGCTCCCCATGGCGAACATGTCCACCGGGGCGTTCCGGGCCCGCAACCGCGACCACGGCGCGTCCAGCCGCATCAAGATCGCCAAGCGGCGGCTCGAACGCCTGCACGCCGACCCCGTCGCGCCCCCGCCCGAACCGCTCCGGTTCGCCCCCGACATCGCGGTCGCCACCGCCGAGTCCGAAGCGCCCGCCCTGCGGCTCAAGGGCATCCGCGTCGGCGACCGCCTCAACGTCCCCGAGCTGACGATCGCGCGCGGCGAGCGCGTCCTCGTCACCGGACCCAACGGCGCAGGCAAGACCACGCTCATGCGGGTCCTCGCCGACGAACTCGAACCCGACGAGGGCGCGGCCGAGCGCACCGGCGCGATCGGCCACCTGCGCCAGCTCGCCGGCCCCGGCTCGGGCCGCACCTCCGTGCTCCGGGCCTTCGCCGCGGGCCGCGTCGGCACGCTCGAAGAGCACGCCGAAGCCCTGTACGCCTTGGGGCTGTTCGCACCCGAGCAGTTCGGCACCCAGGTCGCGGCCCTGTCCACCGGCCAGCGCCGCCGCCTCGAACTCGCCAGGCTCGTCTCCCGCCCGGTCGACGTCCTGCTCTTGGACGAGCCGACCAACCACCTCTCCCCGGTCCTCGCCGAGGAGCTCCAGGCCGCCCTCGCCGCCTACACCGGCACGGTGGTCCTGGTCAGCCACGACCGCAGGCTCCGCGCCTCCTTCGTGGGCCGCCGCCTGGAGATGGACTCCGGCGCGATCATCGATGCGCCATGACGAGTTCCCTTGCAGCCGTAGCGCATTGAGCGGCGTACTCGGACGGCGGGAACCCGGTGAGGTCCTTGAAGTCGTGCGTGAAGTGGGCCTGGTCCGACCAGCCGAGCTCGGCGGCGAGGCGGGCCAGGTCCGCGCCGGGATCGGCCGCGAGGCGGTCGGCCGCGTCGTGGAGGCGGTAGCGGCAGATGAGCGCCTTCGGGCCGAGCCCGATGTATGCCTGGAACAGGCGCTGAATCGCCTTCTGCGACATGAAGAACCGCGAGGCGACCTGGTCGACGCGCGTGATCGACCGGTCCTCCAGCATCGCCGTGACGATCCGCAGCAGCTCCCCGTACCGCTCGTCGGGCCCGGCCGGTGACCGCGCCGCCAGGAACCGCGAGACGGCCTCCACGGCCGCCTCGTCACCGCCGCCCATCACCACGTCGTTCAGTTCGTCGACCGCGGGGCCGAACACCGTCGCCGCCCCCGCGACCCAGTCCGCGACCGCGGCCGCCTCGATTCCGGTGAACGCGGTGAACCCGCCGGGCCGGAACTTCACCCCGAACACGCGCCCGCGGCCCGTCAGCGGATGGCGCGACACCGCCAGGCCCGGCCCGTGGACCTCGGCGCCGAGCATCGGCATGAAGCTGAGGTTCACGCACGGGTGGGGGACCACCACCGACTCGTACGAGGACCCCTCCGGCAGGTCCCAGTGCACCGCCCAGAACCGCTCCACCCACGTCCCCAGCGGCCCCGACACCGGGTATCTGCGCAGGTCGATGTGCCGTGCCGCCTCCTGCGGCCGCAGGAGGCCCTTGTCGCTCGCGGTCGGTCCAGTCATGCCCCGAAGATAGCGCCGGGGTCCGTCGCTTTTTTACAAGCGACCGCCCTCGGACCGGACGAGACTGGCCTTATGAGCGAATCAAAGGTCAACCCGATCCCCGACGGCTACCACTCCGTCACGCCGTTCATCGTCGTCAAGGACGGCGCCAAGGCCGTCGAGTTCTACCGGGAGGTCTTCGGCGCGCAGGTCCTGACCCGCAACGACATGCCCGACGGGACCATCGCGCACTGCGAGATCCAGATCGGGAACTCGATCATCCAGCTCGGCGACGTCAACCCGGTCTGGGGCATGGCCGAGCCCGACCCCGAGAACATCACCGCCTCCCTGGTCCTCTACGTCGAGGACTGCGACGCGGTCTACGCCAAGGCCGTCGAGGCCGGCGCCACCGTCCGCGAGGAGCCCGCCGTGTTCCTCACCGGCGACCGGTACGCCTCCATCGCCGACCCGTTCGGGCGCCGCTGGTCGATCATGACCCGCGTCGAGGACGTCTCCCGCGAAGAAGGCGAGCGCCGCGTCGACGAATGGCTCGCCTCCATGGGCAACCAGGAGTAGCCACCCGGGCCGCAGGCGGAGGAACCGCCTGCGGCTCAATAACTCTCGGGGTACCCCACGGTCGGGGCCGACACGTCGTCCAACGCCAGGCGGATCTCCGGGGGCAGGAACAGCTGCTCGGCCGCCAGCGACGCCCGCAGCTGCGTCGCGTTCCGCGCGCCCACGATCGCCGAGGCCACGCCCGGCTGGTCCCGCACCCACGCCAGCGCCACCTCCAAGGGGCTCACCCCGAGCCCCTCGGCCGCCGTCGCGCACGCCTCCACGATCCCGGCCGACCGCTCGTCCAGATACGCGCCCGCGAACCGCGCCCACTGCGCCGACACCGCCCGCGAATCGGCGGGCCGCCCGAACCGGTACTTGCCCGTCAGCACGCCCCGGCCCAGCGGCGACCACGCCAGCACCCCCAGCTCCATCGCCAGGCACGCCGGCAGCACCTCCCGCTCGACCCCGCGCTGGAGCAGCGAGTACTCGACCTGGCTCGCCACGATCGGCGTCCGCCCCGGCCACGCCGACTGCCACGCGTACGCCCGCGCCGTCTGCCACCCCGTGTGGTTCGACAGCCCCACGTACCGGACCTTCCCGCTGGCGACCGCCCCGTCGAGGACCGACATCGTCTCCTCAAGCGGCGTGTCCGGGTCGTAGACGTGCAGGATCCACAGGTCGATGTAATCGGTCCCCAGCCGCCGCAGCGACCCTTCGAGCGACCGCATCAGCCACCCGCGCGAGGTGTCCCGCTTGCGCGGGGCGCCGTCCGTGCGCACACCCGCCTTCGTGGCGATGTGCAGCTCCGAGCGCGCGGCCACCTTCCCGATGAGCTGCCCGATCGCCGCCTCGGCCATGCCCTGCCCGAACACGTCGGCGGTGTCCACGAGCGTGCCGCCGGCCTCCACGAACGTCTGAAGCTGCGCGGCCGCGTCCTCAAGGCCCGCTTCGTCGGTGGTCCATGTCATGGTCCCCAGGCCGAGGGAGGAGACCTCGATGCCGCTGCGTCCAAGTGGTCGGCGTTCCATGGGTTCACAAGGTACAGCGAAGGTGTTTCGCGGGAAAGCCTCAGGTGCGCTTGAGGCCGCGGCCGGGTTCGCGTACGCGCTGGCCGCCCGGCCGGTTTCCGAAATAAGATCGCGGGCATGGAATCCTGGACCGCACCGCACGTACCCGCCCTGCCCGGCCACGGCCCCGCCCTGCGCCTGCACGACACCGCGAGCGCGGGCCCGCGCGAGACGGTCGCCCCCGACGCCGACCGCGCGAGCATGTACGTGTGCGGCATCACCCCCTACGACGCGACGCACCTGGGCCACGCCGCCACCATGATCACCTTCGACCTGGTGCACCGGTACTGGCTCGACCAGGGCCTGGACGTGCACTACGCCCAGAACGTCACCGACGTCGACGAACCCCTCTTCGAGCGCGCCGAGCGCGACGGCACCGACTGGCAGGTCCTCGGCCTGCGCGAGACCGCGCTCTACCGCGAGGACATGGAGGCCCTCGCGGTCCTCCCGCCCCGCCACTACATCGGCGCCGTCGAGTCCATCCCCTCGGTCGGCAAGGCTGTCGCCCGGCTCCTCGACTCCGACGCCGCCTACCGGCACGAGTCCGGCGACGTCTACTACGCCGTCGGGTCCGACCCGGCCTTCGGCGAGGAGTCGAACTACGACCGCGCGACGATGGTCTCCTACGCCCGCGAGCGCGGCGGCGACCCCGATCGCGAAGGCAAGCGGGACCCCCTCGACCCGGTCCTGTGGAACGCCCCCCGCGACGGCGAGCCGTCCTGGGACACCGAGGCCGGCCCCGGTCGCCCCGGCTGGCACATCGAGTGCGCGTGCATCGCCCTGGACTACCTCGGCGAGCAGATCGACGTCCAGGGCGGCGGATCGGACCTGATCTACCCCCACCACGAGATGTCCGCCTCCCACGCCCAGACCCTGACCGGCAAGCGGCCCTTCGCGAACGCGTACGTCCACACCGGCATGATCGGCCTCGACGGCGAGAAGATGTCGAAGTCCCTGGGCAACCTCGTGTTCGTCTCCAAGCTCCGCGCCGAGGGCGTCGACCCCGCCGCGGTCCGCCTGGCCCTCATGGCCAGCCACTACCGCTCCGACCGGCAGTGGAGCGCCGCCGCCCTCGCCGAGGCCGAGCTGCGCCTGGGCCGCTGGCGCGAGGCCGCCGCCCGCGAGCTCGCCGTCCCCGCCGGGGCCGTCCTCACC
>NZ_QFRW01000243.1 GCF_003265355.1 Glycomyces dulcitolivorans
CCGGCATGCGCCCCGACTCAGTGGCCGCCGGCACCCTCCCCCGCCGCGGGCTCCGCCCCGTCACCGTGGCGGTCTCGACCGAGCTGGCGCCGTACCGGCCCGGCCGCGAGCGGGTCGGCCTGCGCCCCCGGCTGCGGTCCATCGCCACCGCGACCGCCGGCATCGCACTCACGGGAGCGCTCCTCGGCGGCGCCGCCCTCGCGACCTATGCCGCGACCAATCCCGAGAGCACCGGCACCGTCTGCACCGACCCGGCCGTCCTCGGCGGGCGGATCAGCGAGCAGTTGGAAGACGGCGAGATCATCGAGAGCTGGTGCGCCGACGGCGGCGGCTACGTCGCCGCCACAGTGGACTTTCCGGGTGGCTCCGGCGGCGACGGCGAGGGCTCGACCGAGCGCCGCGTCTGGCGCATCGAGGGCGACGAGCTCGTCGCCGTCACCGGCTGCACCGACACCGCGATGCCCCCCAGCATCATCGAATTCCTCGACTGCACCTGACCCCGCAGGGCCGCAACCGAATGGGACCTGAAGCCGCCTGAAGGCGGCTTCAGGTCGTCGTCGGTCCCCTATTCCCTTTCAGGCTTCGGCAAGAAACCGCCGAATGCGGCTACGGACTTGTTCGCGTACGCCGAAGTGTCGCCGCGCTCCATAGGACCGTCCCAAGTGGTCGGCAGCGGGGCGCGGTCGGGGAGGATGCGGGACACGATGCGGTCCAGGGCCTCCTCGGCCTTGCCGACCCACAGGTGGCCGCCGCCGGCGATCTCCACGACCTCGGCCTGGGGGACCGGGGCGAAGCGCTGCTTCGCCTCGGGGTACTGGAGGTAGTCGTCCTGCTCGGGGATGAGCGCCAGGAGCGGGCGGCCGTCCTCGGCCCAGCGCTCCAGGTCGTCCTCTTTGGAGTAGCGGAGCGGCGGGGAGAGCAGGACCGCGCCCTCGACGCCCGGCTCCAGGCCGTACTTGAGGGTCAGGTCGGTGCCGAAGGACCAGCCGACCAGCCACAGCCGCGGCAGCTCCGCGAACTCGGCGTACTCGACCGCGGCGGCGAGGTCGAAGCGCTCGCCCACGCCGTGGTCGAACGCGCCCTGGCTGGTCCCCTGCTGCGACTCGGTGCCGCGCGTGTTGAAGCGCAGCACCGCCATGTCGGCCAGCGCGGGGAGCCGCCAGGCGGCCTTGCGGAAGATGTGCGAGTCCATCATGCCGCCGTGGGTGGGCAGCGGGTGGACGCACACGATGGTCGCCTCGGGCTCGCGGTCGGCGGGCAGGGCGAGTTCGCCGACGAGTTCGAGCCCGTCGGCGGTGTGGAGCGTGAGCGCCTCGCGTCGTGCGGGGAGCATGCTCGCGGATCTGATGACAGCCACGCCGGAATTATCCCCGGTGGCGGGGGTGCGGGACCACCCGCTGTGTCACAGGGCTCAGGGCCTCAGCGCCAGCGGCCGGGCCTGCGGCGGTCGCGGGCGTTCCAGCAGCCGGTGTGCCAGTGGCGGCGGTCGTCGCCGTCGCCGTCGTCGGCCCAGGCGACGACATGCGGTGTGCCCGGCTGGATCTCCAGGTCGCAGCCGGGGCACCGGTAGCTCTTCTCGGCGCCCGCGCCGGGGATGCGGCGCACGCGGACGGGTCCCCCGGGACCGTCCACGAGGCTCGGGTCCTGGGCGCCGGAGGTCGGCCGCCGGGGTTCGTCCCGGCGGCGGTTCTTTCGGGGCACGGTCGGGCCTAGGCGCGCGGCTCGTCGTCGTCGGCCGCGGCGGCCGCTTCAGCGGCGGCTTCGCGCGCGACGCGCTCGTTGAGTCTCCTGACGTGCTTGTTCATCCCGCGGATGAGGAAGATCGTCACGACGACGAGGAAGACGGTCACGAACAGCCCGAGCGGCCCGGCCATCGCCTGGTCGCGTTCCGGCCCGAACTCTTGTGCCAGGATCTCGATTCCCACGACCCAACCGTATCCCGGCCGCTCAGGACTCGTTCAGCGCCGGGAGCCGCCAGTCGACCGGCTCACCGCCCTGCTCGGCGAGGAGCTCGTTGACGCGGCTGAAGGGCTTGGAGCCGAAGAAGCCGCGGCGGGCGCTGAGCGGGGACGGGTGGGCGGACTCGATCGAGGGGATCGCCCCGAGGAGGTCCTTGAGCTTGCGGGCGTCGGCGCCCCAGAGGACGGCGACGGCGGGGCCGCCGCGTTCGGCGAGGGCCTTGATGGCCTGCTCGGTGACGGGCTCCCAGCCCTTGCCGCGGTGGGAGGCGGGGGTGCCGGGGGCGACGGAGAGGGAGCGGTTGAGCAGGAGGACGCCCTGCTTGGCCCAGGGGGTGAGGTCGCCGTTGGCGGGGAGGGGGTGGCCGAGGTCGTCGCGGTACTCGTTGAAGATGTTGACGAGGCTCTTGGGGATGGGGCGGACGTCGGGGGCGACGGCGAAGGACAGGCCGATGGCGTGCCCGGGGGTCGGGTAGGGGTCCTGGCCGACGATGATCACCTTGACGTCGTCGAAGGGCTGCTGGAAGGCGCGGAGGATGTGCTCGGCGGCGGGGAGGTACTTGCGGCCCTCGGCGACTTCGTTGCGGAGGAACTCCCCCATCTTGGCGACGTCGTCGGCGACGGGGGCGAGGGCCTTGGCCCAGCCGGGTTCCATGAGTTCGTCAAGCGTTTTGGTCATGCCTCAGATGCTAGGACCCTCCACCGACACGAAGTACCCCGCGTCGCGCAGGGCCGCAACGATTTCGGTCGTGTGTTCGGAACCGCGGGTCTCGATCGAGAGGTCGACGGAGACTTCGCCGACGCTCAGGCGCGGGTCGGAGCGCTGGTGGTAGACGTCGACGATGTTGCCGCCGTAGCGGCCGACGAGCCGCAGCACGGAGGCGAGGGCGCCGGGGCGGTCGGCGCAGCGCAGGCTGGCGCGCATGAAGCGGCCGGAGGCGCCGAGGCCGTGTTCGATGAGGCGCATCAGCAGGAGCGGGTCGATGTTGCCGCCGGAGAGGACGGCGACGCACGGCTCGTCGTAGGCGACGGAGTAGTTGAGGAGGGCGGCGTAGGCGGTGGCGCCGGCGGGTTCGACGACGAGCTTGTTGCGTTCGAGGAGGGACAGGAGCGCGCGGCTGATGTCCTCTTCGGTGACGGTGACGATCTCGTCGACGAGGCTGGCGACGTGGGCGAAGGGGACGTCGCCGGGGCGGCCGACGGCGATGCCGTCGGCGATGGTGTGCATCTTGTCGAGCTTGACGGGCTTTCCGGCGGCGAGGGAGTTCGGATAGGAGGCGGCGCCTTCGGCCTGGACGCCGATGATGCGGATGCCGGGTTTGAGCTGCTTGGCCGCGGCGGCGATGCCGGCGATGAGGCCGCCGCCGCCGACGGAGGTGACGATGGTGGCGGTCTCGGGGAGCTGTTCGAGGATCTCCAGGGCGATGGTGCCCTGGCCGGCGACGATGTCGCGGTGGTCGAAGGGGTGGATGAGGACGGCGCCGGTCTCGTCGGCGAAGCGGTGCGCGGATTCGAGGGCGTCGTCGACGGTGAGGCCGCCGAGGATGACGTCGGCGCCGTATCCCTTGGTGGCGGCGACCTTCGGGAGGGGCGCCGACTCGGGCATGAAGACGGTGGAGCGGATGCCGAGGGTGGAGGCGGCGAGGGCGACGCCCTGGGCGTGGTTGCCGGCGGACGCGGCGACGACGCCGTGCTTCCGCTCTTCTTCGCTGAGGCCGGAGACGCGCATGTAGGCGCCGCGGATCTTGAACGACCCGGCGCGCTGGAGGTTCTCGCACTTGAGGTGGACGCCGTCGAGGACGGGGTCGCGCGAGGGTTCCAGCGGGGTGCGCCGGACGATCCCGGCGAGGGCGTCCGCGGCTTCGCGGACGTCGGAAAGGGTCACGAGCTCCGTCACGCCTCGATGGTAGTGCCCGCGGTGCGGAGGGTGGCCGCACGGCGTCCGCGGGAGGGTTGGAGACGGCCCCGCGAATACCCGCAAGCGGTTGCCCGAATCGGGCCCGAGGTCCGGAATGTCGATTCCGAACCCCCTTGGGCGGCAACGGCCCGGTACCGAAACCGCAGGTCGCACCTAGCGTGAATCGGTGTTCACCTCTCGTGACAGGGGGTGACCCCCGTTACTCAACGAGACCGGAAGGCTTAAGCTACGAACAGTCATCCCTTAACCATGGCGAAGCTCGCGAGTCATCGACCGGCAACGCCCGCCCAGCGCCGCCGCCCCGACCATCACCCGTCCATACCCTCGAACCCCTGGAGTCAACGGTGACTGCTGTCACGCTGAAGAACGTCTCAAAGGTGTTCCCCGGCGACACCCTGGCCGTGGACTCGCTCAGCATGGAGGTCAACCACGGCGAGTTCCTCGTCCTGCTGGGACCCTCCGGCTGCGGCAAGTCCACCGTGCTCCGCATGGTCGCCGGACTCGAGACGCCCTCCGACGGCGAGATCCTCCTGGACGGCGAGTTCGCGAACGACCTGCCCCCGCGCGAACGCAACGCCGCCATGATCTTCCAGACCTTCGCGCTCTACCCGCACATGTCCGTCGGCGACAACATCGGCTTCCCCCTCAAGCTCGGCAGGAACAACGGCGCCCAGTCGGTGCCCGACGCCGTCGGCGACATGGCCGGGGCCCTGGGCATCTCCGACCTCATCGACCGCAAGCCCAGCCAGCTCTCGGGCGGCCAGCAGCAGCGCGTCGCCATGGGCCGGGCCCTGGTGCGGCGCCCGCGGCTGTTCCTCATGGACGAGCCGCTGTCGAACCTCGACGTGGGCCTGCGCGCCGAGCTGCGCACGGAGATCTCCTCGCTGGTGCGCCGCCACGACGCGACGACCCTGTACGTCACGCACGACCAGACCGAGGCCCTGACGATGGCCGACCGGGTCGCGGTCATGCGCAAGGGCGTCCTCCAGGACGTCGGCACCCCCGACGAGGTGTACGAGCGGCCCGCGACGATGTACGTCGCCGCGTTCCTGGGCACCCCGCGCATGAACCTCCTCGAAGCGCGCGTCAACGTGTTCCTCGACCGGTACGTCGCGCTCGACTTCGGCGACCAGGAGCTGCGACTGCCCTGGCACGACCTGCGCGGCCGCGCCGTCGCCCGCTACCACGGCGAGAACATCGTGGTCGGCATGCGGGCCGAGGCGCTCGCGCCGGTCGCCGAGGGCCACCCGGGCCAGTCGATCCAGGGCCGCGTCCGCTTCTACGAGCACCACGGCCACGAGACCCTCGTGTTCCTCGACATCGGCGCGACCGCGGTCGTCCCCGACGGCATCGGCGACAAGCCGGACCTGGCGCGCAACGGCTCGAAGCCGCGCCGGCGCCTTGGCGGCCTGTTCTCCGGCTTCGGGCAGGCGCCCGCCGAGCGCCGCGAGACCGACTCCGGGCCGATCCGCAAGCCCGCGGACCTCGTCTTCCGGCTCCCGCCGCACATCCCGGTGTCCGCCGGGCAGCCGATCACCGTGGCCGTCCACATGGACGCCCTGCACTACTTCGACAAGTACGGCAAGCGGATCGACGTCGGCTGGACGCAGCGCGCATAGGCGAAGCGAAGGGGGCCCTCCGAGGAGGGCCCCCTTCCGCACGTCCGTTTTAGCCGAGGAACTTCTCGGCCTCGACGATCTTCACGGAGATCTCGATGTCCTTGGGGGTCTTGTAGGCGACGGTCTCGCCGATCTTGTGCCCGAGGATCGCGGCGCCCAGCGCCGAGTCGGGGCTGTACACCGTGAGGTCGGTGGTCGCGGCGATCTCGCGGGAGCCCAGGAGGAACTTCTCGGTGTCGTCGGGGTCGCCGTCGAAGGCGATGGTGACGACGGTGCCGATCTGGATCTCGTCGCTCTCCTTCGCCTCGCCCACCTTCGCGTTCCGCAGCAGGTCCTGGAGCTGGCGGATGCGGCCCTCCTGCTTGCCCTGCTCGTCGCGGGCGGCGTGGTACCCGCCGTTCTCCTTGAGGTCGCCCTCCTCGCGGCGGGCGTTGATCTCGGCTGCCATGAGCGGCCGGTTCGCGATGAGCTCGTCGAGCTCGCTCTTCAGGCGGTCGTAGGCCTCCTGCGTCAGCCAAGTGCCCTGGTTCGTCTCGGTAGCCATGTCTTCTCAATCCTCCGAATAGTGCGATCCGTGGTACGGGTTCCCGCCTCGGCGCGCCGCGCCCGGCGCGGGCCCCGGATAGCGAAAGGCCCGCCGACCGGGATGCGGTGCGACGGGCCGTAAGTCTGCGTTCAGTCCGCCTGCCAGCACCTCAGTACTTCACCGGTATTGACGTCGCCCTCCACGGGGAGGACGTAGGTCGTCTCCACGCGCGTGGACTGGTCCGCCGGGATCTCGACCTCGGCGTAGCCGATCTCGGCTCCGGCGAGGTCGCGGGACCGGACGGCGCACGTGGCGCCCTCGCCGGCCGGCTTGTAGACCTCGAAGGTGATCTCGACCTGTCCGGGGACGGCGTCGTCGAAGGCGAGCAGGCGCTCGGAGACCTCGTCCTGGCCGTACGACTCGGTGAGGAGCCAAGCGGTGACGACGCCGGCCGCGATGACGCCGAACGTGAGGACCGCGGTCGTCGCCGGGCGGCGCCGGGAGGGCTCGCGGCGGCGACCGTAGCGACCGTCGGGGAAGGACACAGGGGCCGTTTCCGGCACGCGTCCATCCGTGGTCTGCGTCTCAGTCATTGGCGCGGCTTTCCTTCGCGATCAGCGGCTTCGCCGCCGGGAGTCCGGATTCCGGGAGGAACCGGGAAGCAATGATTATCGAGTATCGTTGCACAGAATGCCGGAGCCGACAACTACCGCAGTGCGCGAGTCGGTCCGAGCGCCCGAATCCCTGTCTCCCAGCCAGCGAGGTCGACTGCTGTGACGAACCGAAGCACACTGCGCCTGATGTGCGTGCACGCCCACCCCGACGACGAGTCGAGCAAGGGCGCCGGCATGATGGCGCGCTATGTGCGCGAAGGCATCGAGGTCCTCGTGGTCACGTGCACCGGCGGCGAGCGCGGCGACGTCCTCAACCCGAAGATGGACCGGCCCGAGGTCCAGGAGAACCTCCCGCGCATCCGCAGCGAGGAGATGGCCCGCGCCCGCGAGATCCTCGGCGTCGAGCAGCACTGGCTCGGCTTCACCGACTCCGGCCTGCCCGACGGGTGGCTCCCCGACTCCGGCATCGACCTCCCCGAGGACGCCTTCTACCTGGTGCCCACCGAGGAGGCGGCCGCACCGCTGGTCGAGATCATGCGCTCGTTCAAGCCCCACGTGGTGACCACGTACGACGAGGAGGGCGGCTACCCGCACCCCGACCACGTCAAGACCCACGAGATCTCCGTCGCGGCCTTCGACGCCGCCGGCGACCCCGAGCGATACAAGGACCGCGGCGAGCCGTGGCAGCCGCTCAAGCTCTACTACAACCACTCGTTCGGCAAGGCGCGCATCGAGGCCCTGCACTACGCGATGGTCGACGCCGGACTCGACTCCCCTTACAAGGAGTGGATGGACGCCGGCGACTGGACCCGCGACAAGGGCGAGCGGGTGACCACCCGCGTCGAGTGCGCCGAGTTCTTCGGGATCCGCGACGCGGCCCTGAAGGCCCATGCGACCCAGGTCGACCCGGACGGGTTCTGGTTCGCGGTGCCGCGCGCGATCCAGGAGAAGGCGTGGCCGACCGAGGACTACGAACTCGTCGAGTCCCGCATCGAGACCCGGCTGCCCGAGGACGACCTCTTCGCCGGACTCCGCTAGCACCGCTTCATCGATTCACTTGGGCCCCAGGGGAACCTGGGGCCCCTTTTTCCACTTGCGACGACGTCGGCGACGGCGGATCGTCCCCTTCCGCGCACCCTCCGTGAGGAAACAACTGTCGGCCTCCCGACACCACGGTGTATTTCTCCGGAAAGTGCGAGAACCTTGCTGCAAGCGCGCTCCCGCGGGATACCGTGCGGGAGAAACGGGCCGCACCCAGGCCCCGGATGCACTCTCACGCGGAGGCGGGCGCAGAACGGAGGTGGCCCCATGGTCAGTCGCGAAACCTCGCCGGCTCGGACGAAGTCGTTCGTCGGCAGTCTCCTCGTCGCCACGCCTACACTCCAGGACCCCAACTTCGACCGCACCGTCGTCATCGGCGTCGGACACGAGTCCGACGGCGTGCTCGGCGTGGTCCTCAACCGCGCCACCGAGCGGAAGGTCGCCCACTACCTCGACCAGTGGGCCCTGCTCGCCGGCCACCCCGCCGTCCTGTTCGAGGGCGGCCCGGTCCAGCCGGACGCCGCCATCGGGCTCGGCTGGCGCAAGGCCGACGCGCCCTTCTCAGAGGCGTTCCGGCCCGTCCTCGGACGGCTCGGCACCCTCGACCTGTCACGGGACCCCGACGAAGTGGCCCCGCTGCTGGAGGGCATGCGCGTCTTCACCGGGTACGCCGGATGGGCCCCCGGGCAGCTGGAGTCGGAGATCGACGCCGGCGCCTGGATGGTCTTCGACGCGCTCCCCGCGGACCCGTTCTCGGCCAGCCCCGAGGACCTGTGGTCGATGGTGTGGAAGCGCCAGGGCGGCATGCTCTCGGCTGTCGCGCACTACCCGGCCGACCCGGCGATGAACTAGGAGCCGGGCCGCCAGGCCATGAGGATGACGACCGCGGTGTAGAAGACCAGGTTGAGGCCCGACAGGGCCAGGAGCCGGCCGCGGTGCTGTTCGAGCGCCTCGCCGTCCATGACGCCGTGGGCGTCCTGGAGCTCCTTGCCGATGCGCGCGAGCACGCCGGGGATGACGGCCGCGCCGTTGACGACCGCGACGACGTACAGCGTCGTCGCGATGATGAGCCACGCGTCGGCGAACGAGTAGCGGTCGCTGGTGGTCGTCACGAGCACCCCGAACAGGGCCGCGACCAGCGTCAGCGCGTTGAAGAGCATCGTGCGGCGCCCCGCCTGGTGCACGCGGTCGCCGTCCCGCTCGCGCAGCCCGCGCTCGCCGAGCCAGGGCAGCAGCATGGCCGGGCCGACGCAGATCACCACCGTCAGCACGTGCAGGATCACCAACAACGTGTGCATACTGTGATCTTACGGACATACACGTCATCACGCCGCCGGAACACCTGTTCCCGGGGCACGAGAAAGGCCGGGACGCTTCCGCGTCCCGGCCTGTCGCTTGTGGAGCTGCAGGGAATCGAACCCTGGTCCTCCGCGGCCTTCGTGAGGCTTCTCCGGGTGCAGTCCGCTGTGCCTTTTATCGAGCCCCACCGATCACGCGGACGAGTCGGTGTGACGGGCTCTAATCGCCGAAAGTCTCGGACGACGTCCCAGCGATCAAGACGTCGGCCACAGCATCCTAAGATGATGCCGCTGATCCAGGGCGGATGCGCCCCTGGAGCGGCAAACTTCACACTCGCTTAGGCAGCGAGGGCGAAGTCAGTGCGTTGCTTTGCGTTGGCACTTATTGGTTTCCAACATCGGTTTACGAGACGGCGTTGGCTTCCTCGACCCGCTTCCCTCACGTCAACGTACGGAGTCGAAACCGATCAGCCCCTGGATGGGTGCCAGGTGCAACGTCGAGTGAGTGTTCATCACCCTGTTCAGTTGTGCGGTTGAATCCTACCCCCCTGCAACGGGCGGGGGCGAACCGATATTCCCGCTAGCCCTGGCGGCCGCGCTTGGCGGCCACGCCGGCGGCCCGCTCGATCTCGCGGTCGGCCTCGCGCTTGGCGATGGCCTGCCGCTTGTCGTAGTTCTTGCGGCCGCGCCCGAGCCCGAGCTCCATCTTGGCGTACCCGTTGAGGAAGTACACCGACAGCGGGACCAGCGTCAGGCCGGCCTCGTCGAGCTTCGGCGCGAGCCGGTCGAGCTCCGAGCGGTGGAGCAGGAGCTTGCGGATGCGCCGGGGCGGGTGGTTGGTCCACGTCCCGTAGTCGTACTCGGGGATGTGGAAGTTGTGGACGCGGGCCTCGCCGTTGTGGATCTCGGCGTACGCGTCGACGATGTTCCCCCGGCCCTGGCGCAGGGCCTTGACCTCGGTCCCGGACAGGACCATGCCGGCCTCGTAGGTGTCCAGGATCTCGTAGTCGTGGCGGGCCTTCCTGTTGGTCGTCACCACCGAGCGCTCGGGACCCGAGTGCTTGACCTTCTCCTGCTTTTTCTTGGACACGCAGCAAGCTTAACGATCGAACATTCGTATGGCCAAGCACATTTACGGCTTCGCAAGCGTGCGCCGTGGCTACCTTATCGGCACAGGCAGGAAGGAAGGTAGTTGACGGGATTGACGCGCTCGCCGTGGACGCGGACCTCGAAGTGGAGGTGCGGGCCGGTGCTGTCGCCGGTGGTGCCGACCGCGCCGATGCCCTCGTCGCGGTCGACGCGCTCGCCGTAGTCCACCCAGATGCTCGACTGGTGCGCGTAGCAGGAGGTGACGCCGCCGCCGTGCGCGATGCAGGTGAGCTTCCCGTAGCCGGAGCTCCAGCCCGCGTAGACCACTTTCCCGGAGGCTACGGCGTGGATCGTGGTGCCCGAGCTCGCGGCGAAGTCGGTGCCGCCGTGGAGGCGCGCGTACCCGAAGATCGGGTGCATGCGCCAGCCGAAGTCCGAGGACTTCCAGCCGTCGACGGGCACGACCCAACCGCCGCCGCCCCCGGAGGACGAGCCGCCGCCGGAGTCGCCGTCGTCATCGTCGTCATCGTCGTCCTCGCGGCGCAGCGCGTCGGCGAGGCGCTCGGACTCGGCTTCGAGCTCGTCGTAGTCGGCCTGGGCGTCGTCGCGGGAGTCCTCGGCGACCGCGAGCGCGGCCTCCTGGTCGGACTGGAGCTGCTGGACCGCGAGCTGCGCGGCGGCCGCTTCTGCGGCGCGGACCTGGGCGTCGGCGAGGGCCTGCGCGGCGGCGACCTCGGCGGCCTCGGCCGCGGCCTGGGCGGTGGCGGCGGTGTTC
>NZ_QFRW01000244.1 GCF_003265355.1 Glycomyces dulcitolivorans
CCGGTGGCGCTTCGCGCCACCGGCCCACCGGCGTTTCACAAGAGCTCACATTGTGGTATAGTCGCATAGTAAGAAATTCCTGGGGAGGATCTGATGGCAGGGAAGCCTGGTATGAAGCGGAATTCGGCCAAGTCCTACACGGTCCGAATTCGCCAAAAGGGCCAGGCCACGCTCCCCAAGGAGGTTCAAATGGCATTGCATGTCAAAGAAGGCGACCAGATCAGGTTCCATGTCGGAGAGGACGGCCGCGTCACGGCGGAGGGCATCGTGGAGATACCCGCCGACCAGCGGTGGTTCTGGACGCCGGAGTGGCAGGCCGGCGAGCGCGAGGCCTCTGCTGACATTGCTGCCGGCCGTACGAAGACCTACTACGACATCGACGAAATGTTCGATGACTTGGATCGTGAGAATCCGCTCTGATGGCGCCGACCTTTGATCGGACCGAGAAGTTCAAGCGCGACCAAGCGAAGCTCGATGCCGACCAGCGGGCTCGGTTGAGAAAGTCGGTCAAGGATTTTGTCGAAGATCTCAAAGAAGGTCGCCAACCCCGCCCTGGGCTTCGAGTGAAGGGGCTCCAAGGGCATGACGGCATCTATGAACTGACCTGGGCTCCCGATGGTCGAGCGACTTGGGCGTATGGGGAAGAGGTCGTCGAGGGCGAAGTGCACGTCGTCTGGCGTCGTGTGGGCACCCACGACATCTTCAAGAACCCGTGATCAGCGGCGGCGCGTAGCGCCGCCGCTGTCGTCGTTCCGGGCGGGCAGCAGGCTGTCCCATCCGGGCTCGTCTTCCAGGCCGTCGCCGATGGTCGAGTCCCAGAGTTCGGCGTCTTCTGAGGCGAACCATTCGTCCCACGCTTCTTTGTACTGTTCCTTGAGTTCCTCATCGCTTGGGCGGTTTGTCATGAGGGGATGTTCCCTCGTCCCGGGATGCGGCGCAACCCCAATAGGATGGGCGGGTGGTGCAGGTGCAGCAGGGGGTTCGGCATCCGGATGATCCGGAGCCGGTGGAGTCGACCAAAGTGGTGGCGGCGAGGATGCTCGCCGGGGTCGGGGCGGCGCTGTCCGTCTTTGTGGGCGGGGCGGTTCCGGCGGTGATCGCGCTCATGCTGGCGCGGCAGGCCGAGGCGGAGATCCGGGCCTCCGAGGGGTTTCTGCTGGGGGCGTCGCGGCTGGCCGGGATCAGGCGGACCGCGTGGGTCGCGATCGGGATCGCGGGGGCGATCGTGGTTGCGGCGCTGCTGGTCTGGGTGCTGGGGATGGCCCGGTCGGCGGGGCAGGTGCCGTACGGCGGGGACGTCGCCTGACATCCGGGGGAAGCCCTGGTGAACAAGCACTCCTACCGGGCTCCCCGCGCGGGGCGGGCGCGTCCCGCGAGATAAGATGGCCGAGGTGTGCTTACCGCACCGATTCGAACGGGACATCGCCCCTCGTCCCGGTATCCGTGACACTGAACACGGATGCCGCTCGGGGCGAAATCGGCTTTGACCTTGTTCGTTAGGCTAGGTAGGCTTCTCCCTTGCGCCTGGACACCGCTTTGAGCGGCATGGTGGCCCTGTCAACTCCGGCAGCTCGGTCCCCGTGAGAGCCAGGCCAGGTTGCGTGCCTGCAAGGCAGTGGGACTTCGGTCCCGCAGGCCGGCGCCATCGGCACGCATCCCTCGCACTGGGGGCTTCGTGAACACGGCTCTTTAGCCGGTCTCCGAGGAGATCGCTTCACGAACGCGTCTGAACTCGCCAGACAGCGGACTTCGGTCTGCGCGTTGCGGCGGGTATGGGTCCGGAGAGACGCGACACGCCCGAACGCGGGGGACGGGAACCCACGACACCTGAGCTGCGCATTCGTGCGCGGCCCAGCCGTGGGGGACAGATGGCGCTGACACAGGAATACGCAACCGTCGACTGTTGAGAGGGGTCCGCCTAGTGCCGACTATCCAGCAGCTGGTCCGCAAAGGCCGCCAGGCCAAGACCAGCAAGAACAAGACGCCCGCGCTGAAGGGCAGCCCGCAGGCGCGTGGCGTGTGCACGCGCGTGTACACCACCACGCCCAAGAAGCCGAACTCGGCCATGCGCAAGGTCGCCCGCGTGCGCCTCATGAACGGCACCGAGGTCACCGCCTACATCCCGGGCGTCGGCCACAACCTCCAGGAGCACTCCATCGTGCTGGTCCGCGGCGGTCGTGTCCGCGACCTCCCCGGTGTGCGCTACAAGATCATCCGCGGCGCGCTCGACACCCAGGGTGTCCGCGACCGCAAGCAGGCCCGCAGCCGCTACGGCGCGAAGAAGGAGAAGTAGGCATGCCGCGTAAAGGTCCCGCGCCGCGCCGGCCGCTTACCGCCGACCCGGTCTACAACTCGGTGCTCGTCACCCAGCTGATCAACAAGGTCCTGAAGGACGGCAAGCGCCGCCTCGCCGAGCGCATCGTCTACGAGGCCCTCGAGAACTGCCGCAAGAAGGCGGACTCGGACCCCGTGGTGATCCTCAAGCGCGCCCTCGACAACGTCAAGCCGACGCTCGAGGTCCGCTCCCGCCGCGTCGGCGGCGCGACCTACCAGGTCCCGGTCGACGTGCGCCCGCAGCGCGCCACCACGCTCGGTCTCCGCTGGCTCGTGGGCTACTCCCGCGACCGCCGCGAGAAGAGCATGGTCGAGCGCCTGACGAACGAGATCCTCGACGCCTCGAACGGCCTCGGCGCCGCGGTCAAGAAGCGCGAGGACACGCACAAGATGGCCGATTCCAACAAGGCATTCGCGCACTACCGCTGGTAGTCGCAGAGAGACTGAGAGATCGTGGCTAACAAAGCTAACGCGGCGCTCGCCAAGCTCCGCAACATCGGCATCATGGCCCACATCGACGCCGGTAAGACCACCACCACTGAGCGCATCCTGTACTACACGGGCGTGTCGCACAAGATCGGTGAGGTCCACGACGGCGCCGCGACCATGGACTGGATGGAGCAGGAGCAGGAGCGTGGTATCACCATCACCTCCGCCGCTACCAAGTGCGAGTGGGACGACCACGTCATCCAGATCATCGACACGCCGGGCCACGTCGACTTCACCGTCGAGGTGGAGCGTTCGCTGCGCGTGCTCGACTCCGCGATCGCCGTCTACGACGGTGTCGCCGGCGTGGAGCCGCAGACCGAGAACGTCTGGCGCCAGGCGAACAAGTACAACGTCCCGCGCATGTGCTTCGTCAACAAGCTCGACCGCACCGGTGCGAACTTCTTCCGCTGCGTCGAGATGATGCAGGAGCGCCTGAACTCCAACACCGCGGTGATCCAGCTCCCGATCGGGAACGAGGCCGACTTCATCGGCGTCGTCGACCTGGTCGAGATGCACGCCAAGGTGTGGCGCGGCGAGACCGACCTCGGCGAGCACTACGAGATCGAGGAGATCCCCGCGGACCTGGCCGACCAGGCCGCGGAGTACCGCGAGAAGCTCCTGGAGACCCTCTCGGACGTCGACGACGAGTTCGCCGAGCGCTTCCTGGAGGGCGAGGAGATCTCCGTCGCCGACGTCAAGGCCGCGATCCGCAAGGCCACGATCGCGAACGAGATCAACCCGGTCATCTGCGGCACCGCGTTCAAGAACAAGGGCGTTCAGCCCCTGCTCGACGCGGTCGTGGACTACCTGCCGAGCCCGCTCGACATCCCGGCGATCCAGGGGACCCTCACCGACAACGAGACCCCGGCCGCGCGTCACGCGGACGTCGAGGAGCCCTTCGCGGGGCTGGCGTTCAAGATCCAGACCGACAAGCACCTCGGTCGTCTGACCTACGTCCGGATCTACTCCGGCACGGTCTCGACCGGCACCCAGGTCATCAACTCGACCAAGGGCCGCAAGGAGCGCGTCGGCAAGATCTACCAGATGCACGCCAACAAGCGCGAAGAGCGCTCGGAGGCGCAGGCCGGCGACATCATCGCGGTGCAGGGCCTCAAGGCCACCACCACCGGTGACACGCTGAGCGACTCGAACGACCAGGTGATCCTGGAGTCGATGATCTTCCCGGAGCCGGTGATCGACGTGGCCATCGAGCCGAAGTCGAAGGCCGACCAGGACAAGCTGGCCACCGCGATCCAGCGCCTCGCCGAAGAGGACCCGACCTTCCGGGTCAAGACCGACGAGGACTCCGGCCAGACGATCATCTCCGGCATGGGCGAGCTGCACCTCGACATCCTGGTCGACCGCATGAAGCGGGAGTTCAACGTCGAGGCCAACATCGGCAAGCCGCAGGTGGCCTACCGCGAGACCATCACCCAGCGGATCGAGAAGGTCGAGTACCTGCACAAGAAGCAGACCGGCGGTTCCGGTCAGTTCGCGCGCGTGCTCGTCAACCTCGAACCGCTGGAGATGAAGTCGAACGAGGACGAGATCTTCGCCTTCGACGACAAGATCACCGGTGGCCGCATCCCGCGCGAGTACATCCCGTCGGTCAAGGCCGGCGCGGAGTCCGCGCTCGAAGACGGCGTCCTGGCGGGCTACCCGCTGGTGGGCGTGAAGATGGAACTGATCGACGGTCAGTACCACGAGGTCGACTCCTCGGAGATGGCCTTCAAGATCGCGGGTCGGATGGCGCTGAAGGAGGCCGCGAAGCGGGCTCGTCCGGTGCTGCTCGAACCGATGATGGCCGTCGAGGTCATCTGCCCTGAAGACAACATGGGCGATGTCATCGGCGACATCAACTCCCGTCGCGGCATGGTCCAGGAGATGGGCGAGCGGGGCAACGACCGCACGGTCAAGGCCGTCGTGCCGCTGTCGGAGATGTTCGGATACGTCGGCGACCTGCGGTCGAAGACGGCCGGGCGCGCGAACTACTCGATGCAGTTCGACACCTACGCCGAAGTCCCGACGAACGTCGCCAAGGAGATCATCGCCAAGGCGACAGGCGAGTAAGCGGCTCCCCGCCCGAGCCTGGGCGGGACCGCTGACCACCTGTTGCCAGCAGAGGCGCTGAAATCCGAAGCGACGCAATAGGTCAGATAAGTCAAACCAGATTTACCCAGTCCACAGGAGGACGAAGTGGCTAAGGAAAAGTTCGAGCGGACCAAGCCGCACGTGAACATCGGCACGCTCGGTCACGTCGACCACGGCAAGACCACGCTCACCGCGGCGATCACCAAGGTCCTGCACGACAAGTTCCCGGACCTCAACCCGTACACGCCGTTCGACGAGATCGACAACGCTCCCGAGGAGCGCCAGCGCGGTATCACGATCTCGATCTCGCACGTCGAGTACCAGACCGAGTCTCGGCACTACGCGCACGTCGACTGCCCCGGTCACGCCGACTACATCAAGAACATGATCACCGGTGCCGCCCAGATGGACGGCGCGATCCTGGTCGTGTCCGCCGCCGACGGCCCCATGCCGCAGACCCGCGAGCACGTCCTGCTCGCCCGCCAGGTCGGCGTGCCCTACGTCGTCGTGGCGCTCAACAAGGCCGACATGGTCGACGACGAGGAGATCCTCGAACTCGTCGAGATGGAGGTCCGCGAGCTGCTGTCCGACCAGAACTTCCCGGGCGACGACGCCCCGGTCGTGCAGGTCTCCGCTCTGGGCGCCCTCGAAGGCGAGCAGAAGTGGGTCGACGCCGTCGCCGAGCTCATGCAGGCCGTCGACGACTCGGTTCCGGAGCCGGAGCGCGCCACTGAGCTCCCGTTCCTGATGCCGATCGAGGACGTCTTCACGATCACCGGTCGCGGCACCGTGATCACCGGTCGTGTCGAGCGCGGCGTGCTCCTCCCCAACGAGGAGGTCGAGATCGTCGGCATCCGCGAGGGCGCCATCAAGACCAAGGTCACCGCGATCGAGATGTTCCGCAAGACCCTCGACGACGCGCGCGCCGGTGAGAACGTGGGCCTCCTGCTCCGCGGCACCAAGCGCGAAGAGGTCGAGCGCGGCATGGTCGCCGTCAAGCCTGGCACGACCACCCCGCACACCGACTTCGAGGCCGCGGTGTACATCCTGTCGAAGGACGAGGGCGGACGCCACACCCCGTTCTTCAACAACTACCGCCCGCAGTTCTACTTCCGCACCACCGACGTGACCGGCGTCGTGACCCTCCCCGAGGGCACCGAGATGGTCATGCCGGGTGACAACACCGACATGAAGGTGGAGCTCATCCAGCCCATCGCCATGGACGAGGGCCTGCTCTTCGCGATCCGCGAGGGTGGCCGCACGGTCGGTTCCGGCCGCGTCACCAAGGTCGTCAAGTAAGACCGCATACCGGGGCGGCTCGCGAGAGTCGCCCCGGTTCATTCGCTTCCGGGATCCGTCGCCCTGTGACGCTCCGGACGCTGTGAAAGCTGCATCCGCGTAACCTGTCCCACTGTTCCCCGACCCCAGCTTGCTGGGCATTCGGGGGAGCAGGCATAATGTTCAGGTTGCGTTCGCACCAGCGCGCTATTGACGTGCGCGGTGCTCACGCCCGGCCCGCGGGCCCGAGTAGGCGCTGTTGCTGTGCCGAGAGGGACCGTTCACGACGGGCAGGCGGGCGAGCCAAGAAGGCCGGTAAGAGGGCATTCGCGTGCCCGTGCCAGTCTCGAACTCGCGACACGCCCGACCGCGTGGAGCGGTCTGAACAGCCAATTTACGTTAGGTTAGGAATCATGGCGGGACAGAAGATCCGCATCAGGCTGAAGGCCTACGACCACGAGGTCGTGGACTCCTCGGCCCGCAAGATCGTGGAGACGGTCACCCGTACCGGTGCTGCCATCTCCGGCCCGGTGCCGTTGCCGACCGAGATCAACCGTTTCTGCGTCATCCGGTCGCCGCACAAGTACAAGGACTCGCGAGAGCACTTCGAGATGCGCACGCACAAGCGCCTCATCGACATCCTCGACCCGACCCCGAAGACGGTCGACTCGTTGATGCGCCTTGACCTCCCGGCCGGCGTCGACATCGAGATCAAGCTGTAGGGGACCAATGGACAGGCAGATCAAGGGAATCCTGGGCACCAAGCTCGGCATGACCCAGGTTTGGGACGAGAACGGCCGCGCCGTTCCCGTCACTGTGGTGCAGGCCGGCCCGAACGTGGTCACCCAGGTCCGCAAGCCCGACGTCGACGGCTACTCGGCCGTCCAGCTGGGCTTCGGCGACATCAAACTCAAGAACGTCACCAAGCCGCTCCAGGGCCACTTCGAGAAGGCCGGCGTCGCTCCGCGTCGCCACCTCGTCGAGCTGCGCACCTCGGACGCCGCCGACTACGAGCTCGGCCAGACCATCGAGGCCACGGCCTTCGAGGCGGGCCAGATCGTGGACGTCACCGGCACCACCAAGGGCAAGGGCTTCGCGGGCGTCATGAAGCGCCACGGCTTCGGCGGTCTCCCCGCCAGCCACGGTGCGCACAAGGTCCACCGCGCCCCCGGCTCCATCGGCGGCTGCGCGACCCCCGGTCGCGTCTTCAAGGGCATGCGC
This sequence comes from Glycomyces dulcitolivorans, assembly GCF_003265355.1. GTDB lineage: Bacteria > Actinomycetota > Actinomycetes > Mycobacteriales > Micromonosporaceae > Glycomyces > Glycomyces dulcitolivorans. The sequence continues at coordinate 7,414 of NZ_QFRW01000244.1, forward strand.
ATGGCCGGCCGCCACGGCGGCTCGCGCCACACCACGCAGAACCTGCGCGTCCAGGCGGTCGACGCCGAGCGCGGGCTCCTGCTCATCGTGGGTGCCGTGCCCGGACCGAAGAACGGCCTGGTGCTCGTCCGCTCCGCAGTGAAGCAGGTGGCATAACCATGAGCCTTGAAATCAACGTCAAGAACGCCTCTGGCGAGGAGACCGGGAAGACCATCGAGCTGCCGGCGTCGATCTTCGACGTCGAGCCGAACATCCCGCTCATGCACCAGGTCGTGACGGCGCAGCTGGCCGCCGCCCGTTCGGGCTCGGCCAAGACCAAGACGCGCGGCGAGGTCCGCGGCGGCGGCAAGAAGCCGTACCGCCAGAAGGGCACCGGCCGCGCCCGCCAGGGTTCGACCCGCGCCCCGCAGTTCGCGGGCGGCGGCGTCGTCCACGGCCCGCAGCCGCGCTCGTACGCGGAGCGGACCCCCAAGAAGATGAAGGCCGCCGCTCTCGCGGGTGCCCTCACCGACCGGGTCCGCGGCGAGAACGTGCACGTCATCGACGCGTTCGTCGACGGCGAGACCCCGAAGACCAAGAGCGCGAAGGCCGCCGTCGAGGCGATCACCGGCGCGAAGAAGGTCCTCGTGGTCCTGTCCGGCGACGAGGAGACCGCGGCTCTGAGCCTGCGCAACCTCCCCGGGGTGCACCTGCTCCAGTGGGGCCAGGTCAACACCTACGACGTGCTCAACAACGAGGACATCGTGTTCAGCGAGACCGCCATCGAGGCGTTCATCGCGGACCGGACCGATCAGGAGGTCGCGGCGTGAGCGAAGTGACCGTCGCCGACCCGCGCGACATCATTCTCAAGCCGGTCATCTCGGAGAAGACCTACACCCTCCTCGGCGAGGGCAAGTACACCTTCGAGGTCGACCCGCGCGCCAACAAGAGCCACATCAAGATCGCGATCAAGCAGATCTTCGACGTGGACGTCAAGAGCGTCAACACCCTGAACCGCTCGGGCAAGCGCAAGCGCACCCGTACCGGTTGGGGCCAGCGCAAGAGCGTCAAGCACGCGATCGTCACCGTCGAAGGCGACCCCGGTCGCCTCGGTGAGATCTTCGGCGGACAGATCGCCTAAGAGACGCAGGGAGTTAACCGATATGGCTATTCGCAAGTACAAGCCGACGACGCCCGGGCGTCGTGGCTCCAGCGTCTCCGATTTCGCCGAGATCACCCGTTCGACCCCCGAGAAGTCGCTGGTCCGCCCGATCACCAAGACCGGCGGCCGCAACAACTCGGGCAAGATCTCGACGCGTCACCGCGGTGGCGGCCACAAGCGCCGCTACCGGGTGATCGACTTCCGCCGTCACGACAAGGACGGCGTGCCGGCGAAGGTCGCGCACATCGAGTACGACCCGAACCGCACCGCGAACATCGCCCTCCTGCACTACGCGGACGGCGAGAAGCGCTACATCCTGGCCCCCAAGGGGATCAAGCAGGGTGACCTGATCGAGAACGGCCCGGAGGCCGACATCAAGCCCGGCAACTCGCTGGAGCTGCGTCACATCCCGGTCGGTACGACGATCCACGCGGTGGAGCTCAAGCCCGGCGGCGGTGCCGCTCTGGGCCGCTCGGCCGGCGCCTCGATCCAGCTGCTCGCCCGCGAAGGCAAGTACGCGCACCTGCGCATGCCCTCCGGTGAGATCCGCCTGGTCCTGGTCAACTGCCGCGCCGCGATCGGCGAGGTCGGCAACGCCGAGCAGGGCAACATCAACTGGGGCAAGGCCGGCCGCATGCGCTGGAAGGGCTGGCGCCCGACCGTCCGCGGTGTCGTCATGAACCCGGTCGACCACCCGCACGGTGGTGGCGAGGGCCGCACGTCCGGTGGCCGCCACCCGGTGAACCCGCAGGGCAAGCCCGAGGGACGCACCAGGAAGAGGAACCACCCGAACGACCGGCTCATCGTCCGTCGTCGCAACGCCAGCCGGAAGCGGGGCAAGTAAACCATGAGCCGCAGTCTCAAGAAGGGCCCGTTCATCGACGACCACCTTCAGAAGAAGGTGGACTCGGCGATCGAGACCAAGAGCAAGACCGTCATCAAGACCTGGTCGCGCCGTTCGACGATCACCCCGGACTTCATCGGGCTGACCTTCGGCGTCCACGACGGTCGCAAGCACGTTCCGGTCTACGTCACGGAGAACATGGTCGGGCACAAGCTCGGCGAGTTCGCCCCCACCCGCACGTTCCGCGGGCACGACAAGGACGACCGGAAGAGCCGTCGCCGCTAGGCCACGGGTTTGAGAAACGAACGAAGGATTAGAACGATGGCAACAGTGGAGCAGGAGGCTCCGAAGGCGCGCGCGGTGGCGCGGTACGTCCGCGTAGCACCTCGCAAGGCGCGCCGCGTCGTCGACCTCGTGCGTGGCCTGCCTGTGGACGAGGCCTTGACGACCCTTGAGTTCGCGCCCTTCAGCGCGGCCGAAGTGGTCTACAAGGTCATCGCGTCGGCTCAGGCGAACGCCGAGAACAACCTCGGTCTGGACCCGGAATCGCTTCTGGTGTCCGAGATCAAGGTCGACGAGGGCCCGACCATGCGCCGGTACCGTCCGCGCGCCCACGGTCGTGCGTACCGGATCAACAAGCGCACCAGCCACATCACCGTGGTGGTCGAGTCCGTGCAGGCCAAGGCCGGTGCCGCTCCGTCGGTCCGCCGCCCCAAGGCCGCTACTGCGCCGAAGCCGGTCGAGGCCGACGCGAAGTCCGAGAACGCTGAGAAGGAGGAGACCGAGTAATGGGTCAGAAAATCCACCCTCACGGGTACCGCCTCGGCATCAGCGCCGACTGGACGTCGCGTTGGTACGCCGACAAGGAGTACGCCGAGTACATCGGTGAGGACGTCAAGATCCGCCAGCTCATGACCAAGGGCCTTGAGCGCGCCGGCATCTCCAAGGTGGAGATCGAACGCACCCGCGAGCGGGTCCGCGTCGACATCCACACCGCCCGCCCGGGCATCGTCATCGGCCGCAAGGGCGCCGAGGCCGATCGTCTGCGCGGCAACCTGGAGAAGCTGACGGGCAAGCAGGTCCAGCTGAACATCATCGAGGTCAAGAACCCCGACATCGATGCGCAGCTCGTGGCCCAGGGCGTCGCGGAGCAGCTGTCCAGCCGTGTGAACTTCCGTCGGGCGATGCGCAAGGCCATTCAGTCGGCCATGCGCAACCCCACCGTGAAGGGCATCAAGGTGCAGTGCTCGGGCCGCCTCGGCGGCGCCGAGATGAGCCGTTCCGAGCAGTACCGCGAGGGCCAGGTCCCGCTGCACACGCTGCGCGCGAACATCGACTACGGCCTGTTCGAGGCCGCCACGACCTTCGGCCGCATCGGCGTGAAGGTGTGGATCTACAAGGGTGAGGCCACGCTCAAGGAGCAGGCCGAGCAGGTGCAGCGCCGTCGCGACTCCGGTCCCGACCGCGGTGGACGCGGTGGCCGCGGCGGTGCCGGTGGCGCCGCCCGCGGTGGTCGCGGCCGTGGTGGCCGCGGAGCCGCCGCGCAG
>NZ_QFRW01000245.1 GCF_003265355.1 Glycomyces dulcitolivorans
CCGCCGCCCGCCGCGGCGCGCGACTGGTCGCCATCGGCGCCCCCGACTCCGAGCTCCAGGCGCTCGCCGAACGCGCCCGCGCCCCGTTCGTGGCCGTCCCGCGCCGCGCCCCCGCGCGCTTGAGCCTGTGGGCGCTCACCGTCCCGGTCCTCATGGCCGCCAGGGAACTCGGGCTCGTCAGCCTCGTCGAGGCCGACATCGCCGAGACCGCCCGCCGGCTCGACGAGGACGCCGAGCGCTGCCGCCCCGACGCCGACGCGTACGTCAACCCGGCGAAGGAGCTCGCGATGAACCTCGCCGGGTCCATCCCGGTCGTGTGGGGCTCCAGCCCGCTCGCGGGCGTCGCCGCCCGCCGCTTCGGCGACATGCTCGCCGCGAACTCCCGCTACCCGGTGGTCTCCGGCGAGCTCGGCGAGGTCGGCCGCGGCCGCGTCGGCCTGCTCGACGGCGTCTTCGGCTCGCTCGCCGAAGTCCGCAAGGACATCTTCGCCGACCCCGAGGAGGACGAGGAGCTCACGCGCCTGCGGATCATCCTCATGCGCGACGACGGCCTCGACGGCGACGACACCACCCCGAAGCCCGACACGCGCCGCGCCGACGCCGTCGCCGACCTGGCCTCGCGCCGCGGCGTCCGCTGCGACGTGCTCCCGGCCGAGGGCGGCTGCGCCCTGGAGCGGCTCGCCTCGCTCATCGCGGTCCCCGACTTCGCGTCGGTGTACCTCGCGCTCGCCCACGGCCTCGACCCGATGCGGGTCCCGGCCGTCTCCGAGATGAAGGACGCCACGCTCGGCGCCGAATAGCGCCAGCTCAAGGCCGTGGACGGCGGCGCCGTCCGCGGCCTTTCGCGTGCGAGGGCTGCCCTGAGAGACGCGAGGGCCGAACCGATAGAGTTGAGGCCTCCGGACAGAGACAGGTGAGGAGCGGCGGTGCAGGGGCTCTACGGCGTCATCCGCAACTACGCGTGGGGATCGCAGGACGACATCGCCAGGCTCCAGGGCCGCGAGGTGCCCGCGGACCTGCCCGAGGCCGAGGAGTGGTTCGGCGCCCACCACAGCGCGCCCTCGACCCTCCACGACGGGCGGCCCCTCGACGCCGCGATCGCCTCCGACCCGGCCGGAATGCTCGGCGAGCGCGCCCTCAAGCGCTTCGGACCGAAGCTGCCGTTCCTGCTCAAGCTCCTCGCCGCCGGGAAGCCCCTGTCGCTCCAGGCGCACCCGAACGACCGCCAGGCCCGCTCGGGCCACCAGCGGGAGATGCGCATCGGCATCGACGCGGCCTACCGCAACTACGTCGACGACAACCACAAGCCCGAGATGCTGGTGGCGCTCACCGAGTTCCGCGCCATGTGCGGCTTCCGCGACCCGCTCGAAGCGGCCGCCGACATCGAGGCGCTCGGCGTCCCCGAGCTCGAAGGGCTCGTCGCCACGTTGCGCGACAAGAAGGCCGGGCTCCGCAAGGCCGTCCCGGACCTCCTCGGGCTCGCCCGCGACGAATGCCGCTCGATCATCGACGCCGCCGCCAAGGCCGCCTCGGAACTCGCAACCGACGACGGGGCCGACCTCGTCTCGCTCGCGCGGTCCTACCCCGACGACCCGGGCGTCCTGGTCAGCCTGCTGCTCAACCACATCACGCTCCAGCCGGGCGAGGCCGTGTACATGCCGGCCGGGAACCTGCACGCGTACCTGCACGGCTTCGGCGTGGAGATCATGGCCGCCAGCGACAACGTGCTCCGCGGCGGCCTCACCAACAAGCGCGTCGACGTCCCCGAACTGCTCCGGGTCCTCGACTTCCAGGCCATGGCCGACCCGCGCACCGCCGCCGAGGACGACGGCCCGGTCCGCTCCTGGCCGGTCCCCATCGCGGACTTCGCGCTCAAGCGCGTCCAACTCACCGGCACGCCGCAGACCATCGCGGTCGAGGGCCCCCGGATCTGCCTGTCCACCGGCGGGTCCGTCACCGTGGCCGACGACGAGGGCGAATCCGCGCTCTCCCCCGGCCGCGCCGCGTTCTCCGCGGGCACTGCCGGACCGCTCGTCGCGAGCGGTGAGGGCGAGCTCTTCATCGCCAGCGCCTAAGCGCCCCATACGGAAAGACCGGCCCGGCCTGATGGAGGCCGGGCCGGTTCCCATTGCAACGCGGGAACTCCGTATTACTAGGAGAGCTTCTTCTGGACGTCGAGGTCGCGGCACAGGGCCCGGTACCCGATGGCCTCGTTGATGGCGATCATGTGGTCGTTCGACTCGGCGTTCCAGGTGTGGACGTAGCGGAGCTTGGGCCGGTACTGGCGCAGCGCCCGCTGGTTGGCGATCTTGAGGATGGTGCCGAGGCGGTGGCCGCGGTGCTTCTCCTCGACGATCGTGTCGTTCTGGCCGGCGTGGTCCTCGTCGCCGGGGAAGACGATGATGTCGGTGAGGCCGGCGATCTCGCCGGTCTCGACGTGCCGGACGGCGGCCGCGAGCTGGAGCTGGCCGCGGGCGGCGAAGGTGCGCTCCTCGTCGCGGACGCGCGCGACGTCGTAGACGGAGGGGCGCATGTCGAGCTCCTCGCCCATGGGCGGGTCGGTGGACATGCGCTGGCGCATGGCGGCGACGCCTTCGACGATGTCGTCGGGGGCGTGGTTGACCCACTGGACGAGCTCGTACCCGGCGGCCTTCTCCCAGGCGTCGACGTACAGCTTCGCGAGGTCGTCGTCCTCGACGGCGAAGAGGTCGTTGCGGCGGTGGATCTCCTGGTCGACGACCTTGTACCCGCGGGCTTCGGCGAAGTGCTGGCCGGCGTGGTCCTGCTTCGGCGCGCCGTCGAGGGAGTCGGACGTGAAGGACAGGATCGTGTCGCGTTCGAGCTCGGCGGCGCGGCGCTCGGCGAATTCGAGGAGCGCGGTGCCGACGCCCTTGCGGCGGTGGCCGGGGTGGACGAGCAGCTCGATGTTGGCGAGGTGCTGGTTGTCGGTCAGGAAGAAGACCAGCTCGACGTAGCCGACGACGGTGCCGTCGACGACCGCGACGTGGCGCTCGGGCAGGACCGAGGCGGGGTACAGGAGGAGGCGCAGCCGCTGGAGGGCGGGCCGGCTCTGGGGCGCGCCGGGGTTGTCGTGCTCGTAGACGGCCCGCTCGACCTCGATCCAGCCGTCGACCAGGTCGCGGTCGAAGGGATCGATCGGAATGATCTGGATGTCAGGGTTGCTCACGCCCCGACTTTCTCGTAGATCGGGTGGGCTCGCAATCGATTTTCAAGATAACGCTTGCCAATTCGGGCAAAAATGTGCCGGGCGGCCACCCCAGACCGCCCGGCACTCCCCCCGGTTTGGTTTCCCCGTGGCGCCTGCGGAAATGGTTTGGAACCCGGTGGATTCCCGCATCTCCGTGACGCTGCGTATCTGCAATATTACCCACCGCCTCAGCAGTGTCAAGCAGAAACAGGGGTTGCGGCAAATTTTTTTCCGTGTCGCCTGCCACGGGCGCCCCACGCGCCACCTCGCGTGGCCGGGCCCACGGTGCCGTTCGGCTGGGGCCCTTGGGACGGCGCGTAGCATCTCAGGCATGACGAACACGCTGCGAGCCGACGACTACAAGGTCGCCGATCTCAAGCTGGCCGACTTCGGCCGCCACGAGATCCGCCTGGCCGAACACGAGATGCCCGGCCTGATGGCCCTGCGCGAGCGCTACGGCGCGGACCGCCCGCTGGAGGGCGCCCGCATCACCGGCTCGCTGCACATGACGATCCAGACCGCGGTCCTCATCGAGACGCTGACCGCGCTCGGCGCCCGCGTCCGCTGGGCCTCGTGCAACATCTTCTCCACGCAGGACCACGCCGCCGCCGCGATCGCGGTCGGCCCGCAGGGCACGGCCGACGCGCCGCAGGGCGTCCCGGTCTTCGCCTGGAAGGGCGAGACGCTCGAAGAGTACTGGTGGTGCACCGAGCGCGCCCTCGACTGGGACGGCGAGGAGCCGAACCTGATCCTCGACGACGGCGGCGACGCCACGATGCTCGTGGTCAACGGCGCCAAGTTCGAGGCCGGCGGGGCCGTCCCGGACGCCTCGACCGCCGACAGCGAGGAGGAGGCCGTGGTGCTCGCGCTGCTGGCCCGCTCGCTCAAGGAGGACCCGGCCCGCTTCTCCCGCAAGGCCGCCGAGATCAAGGGCGTCACCGAGGAGACCACCACCGGCGTGCACCGGCTGTACGAGCTGGAGCGCGAGGGGCGCCTGCCGTTCCCGGCGATCAACGTGAACGACTCGGTCACGAAGTCGAAGTTCGACAACAAGTACGGCGTGCGGCACTCGCTCATCGACGGGATCAACCGGGCGACCGACGTGCTCATCGGCGGCAAGGTGGCCGTGGTCTGCGGCTACGGCGACGTCGGCAAGGGCTCGGCGGAGTCGCTGCGGGGCCAGGGCGCGCGCGTCATCGTCACCGAGGTCGACCCGATCTGCGCGCTCCAGGCCGCGATGGACGGCTACCAGGTGCTGACCCTTGAGGACGCGGTCGAGTACGCGGACATCTTCGTCACCACCACCGGCAACAAGGACATCATCTCGGTCGACCACATGCGCCGGATGAAGCACCAGGCGATCGTCGGCAACATCGGCCACTTCGACAACGAGATCGACATGGCCGGCCTCGCCGCCGAGCCGGGGATCAAGAAGCTCGAAGTGAAGCCGCAGGTCCACGAGTGGCAGTTCGCGGACGGGCACTCGATCATCGTGCTCAGCGAGGGCCGCCTGCTCAACCTCGGCAACGCGACCGGGCACCCGAGCTTCGTGATGAGCAACAGCTTCACGAACCAGGTGCTCGCGCAGATCGAGCTGCACACCAAGCTCGACGAGTACCCGATCGGCGTCTACACGCTGCCGAAGCACCTCGACGAGGAGGTCGCGCGCCTGCACCTCGACGCGCTCGGCGTCAAGCTGACGACCCTGACGAAGTCCCAGGCGGACTACATCGGCGTCAAGGTCGAGGGCCCGTACAAGCCCGACCACTACCGCTACTAGGCGACAGACACGCGAACGGCCCGGTCCTCTTCGGACCGGGCCGTTTCGCTTGCTAGACGACGGCCTTCATGATGACCGAGCGGGCGATCTTCGCGATCTCCTCGACGGCCGTGACGCCCTTGGCCTGGTTGGGCGCTCTGCTGGTCATGATGGACATCCGGATGTCGTGCTTGTTCGGGATGCTGATGTAGCCGACGGAGTGGACGACCCACAGCCCGCCGAGCGAGGAACGGGTGTCCCAGCCGTTCTTGAGGTACACCGTGTCGGACGCGCCCGCGGCGGCCGAGACGCCCCAGTCCTGGGAGCTGACGACCGAGCCCATGAGCGAGCGCGCGTAGTCCACCTTCGACTGGTTGAGCAGGCCCGTGAGCATCAAGAGGTTCAGGACCTTGAGCTGGTCGGTGACGGTGGTCGTGGTCAGGCCCCAGCGGCAGTCCGCGGACGCCTTGGTGTTCTTGAGGCCGTAGCGCACGTGCGCCGCCGTGAGCGCCGAGCAGCCGCCGAGGAAGTTGTAGAGCTTCGTCGTGTTGTCGTTGTGCGACTCGGTGATCATCGTCCGCGCCCACTCCTTCTTCTCGGCGGGGATCGCCGAGACGGAGCTGTACTTCTCCAGCAGCATCAGGAGGATCTCCATCTTGACGAGGGAGGCCGTGTCCTGGACGCGCCGCCAGTTGGCGGTGATCGTGCGGTTGCTGCGCGCCACCGCGACCGAGGCGGTGAGGTCGATGCCGGTGCTGGAGACGTACGTCTTGACGCGGTCGGTCAGCTCCAGGGCCAGCTCGCTGTCGGTGGGCCCGTCGGCCCAGGCCGCGGTGCCGATCCAGGCGCCGCCGCCCGCGACCGCGAGCGCGGCGGGGATGCCGGCGAGCAGGGCGGTCCGGCGGGTGAGGCGGCGGGACCGGGGGGCCGGTTCCGCCTGGGGGGATTGGAGGGTCATGTGCTTCCTTGAGTTTCAGGTTCGGGGTTATTCGGTTTGGACGACGTCGCGGGCGATCTTCGCGATCTCCTCGACGATCGGGACGCCTTCGACGTCGTCGACGGCGCCGCTGGTGAGGACGGCGAGTTTGACGGGGTCGTCGCCGTCGCCGCCGAGGACGCCGATCGAGTTGACGACCCACAGGCCGCCGAGCTGCGACTCGACGTCCCAGCCGTTCTTGAGCCAGACGGTCTCGCCGTCCTTCGCGGCCGCGGAGACGCCCCAGGCCTGCTCTTCGACCACGGTGCCCATGAGTTCGCGGGCGAGCGCGGTCTGCTCGGCGTCGAGGACGCCTTCGGTGAGGGCGAGGCCGGTGAGGATGAGCTGGTCGGAGGCGCTGGTCCAGCCGACGCCCCAGCGGCCCTGGGCGTCCGGGGTGGTGTCCTGGAGGCCGTACCGCTCGTGGGCGGCGACGAGCGCGTCGACGCCGCCGAGGAAGTTGTAGAGCGTGGACGCGGAGCTGTTGTGGGACTCGCGGATCATGCGGTCGAGGGCGACTTGGTGGTCCTCGGGGATCGCCTCGACCGAGCCCCAGTACTCCAGGGCCATCAGCATGATCTCGACCTTGACGATCGAGGCGGTGATGTGGGTCTGGTCGGGGTTGTAGTCCAGGCGCATGTCCCCGCGCTCGACTGCGATCGAGGCCTCGACCTGCGTGCCGGTGGAGGCCAGGTACTCGTCGACCCGGGTCTGGAGTTCCGCTTCCAGCTCTTCGCGGGTGGGGCCGAAGAACGACTGGAGTCCGTCCTCGGAGGCGTTCGCTGCGACCGTGGCCACGGCTCCGGCGCCCACCAGGGCGGCCGCGGCGGGCACGCCGAACCGCAGCAGGGTGCGGCGGGAGGGGCGGAGCAGTCGGGAGGATCGTTCGCTTCTGCGGATCATCCGTACAAGGCTAGGGAATCGGCCGTCCAGGCGTCAACGCGCCCTCATGGGAATCCTTTGACCAGGCGTGTCTGAAATGTCATACGGGGTGCGGGACAACCGGAACACGGAAAAGGGCGTACGGCCGTCGGCCGCACGCCCTTCCGGGTCCGTCGCCTAGTAGGCGGGCAGGCTCGGGTCGACCTGGTTGATCCAGCCGAGCACGCCGCCCTGGACGTGGACGGCGTTCTTGAGCCCGGCGGCCTTCGCGGCGGCCAGGGCCTCGGCCGAGCGGACGCCGGCCTTGCAGTAGAACACCGCCTGCCTCTCGGTCGGCAGCTCGCTCAGCGCGACACCGGAGACGATGTCGCCCTTGGGGATCAGCCGGGAGCCGGGGATGCGCACGATCTCGTACTCGGCGGGCTCGCGCACGTCGATGAGGTCGATGTCGCGGCCCTCCTTGATCCACTCGGCGAGTTCGCGGGCCGTGATGGTGGAGCCGACGACGGCCTCGGCGGCCTCGTCGGTGACCGAGCCGCAGAAGTCCTCGTAGTCGATGAGCTCCTTGACGGTGGCGTTCGGACCGCAGACCACGCAGTTGGGGTCCTTGCGGACCTTGATCTTGCGGTAGGTCATCTCCAGCGCGTCGTAGACCATGAGCGAGCCGACGAGCGGGTCGCCGATGCCGGTGAGCAGCTTGATGGCCTCGGTGGTCTGGATCGAGCCGATCGAGGCGCACAGCACGCCCAGGACGCCGCCCTCGGCGCAGCTGGGGACCATGCCGGGCGGCGGGGGCTCGGGGTAGAGGCAGCGGTAGCACGGGCCGTGGTCGGCCCAGAAGACGCTCGCCTGGCCGTCGAAGCGGTAGATCGAGCCCCACACGTACGGCTTGCCGAGCAGGACCGCGGCGTCGTTGACCATGTAGCGGGTCGCGAAGTTGTCGGTGCCGTCGACGATGAGGTCGTACTGCTCGAAGATCTCGAAGACGTTGTCGTTGTCGAGGACCGTGTTGTGGATGACCACGTTCACGTAGGGGTTGATCTCGCGGATCGAGGCGGCCGCGGACTCGGACTTGGGGCGGCCGATGTCCGACTGGCCGTGGATGATCTGGCGCTGGAGGTTCGACTCGTCGACGGTGTCGAACTCCGCGATGCCGATGGTGCCGACCCCGGCCGCGGCCAGGTACATCAGCGCGGGGGACCCGAGGCCGCCCGCGCCCACGCAGAGCACCTTGGCGTTCTTGAGTCGTTTCTGACCGTCCATGGCGACGTCGGGGATGATGAGGTGGCGCGAATAGCGGCGCACCTCGTCGACCGACAGCTCGGAGGCTGGTTCGACCAGCGGCGGCAAACTCATGCCTCCAATAATGCCCGTCCGCGCATGGGATATTCCACCGGGAACGGCGGTGTGCCGAGATTCACCTCGTGGGATGCACTGTCCCGCATCGCGGGACGGCTAGCGGTCGACGAAGTCGTCCGGCGGGAGGTCGGGCCCGTTGTAGTCCCCCACCGGGCCGGACACGTAGGTCTCGCCGTCGGGGTAGGGCCAGGCGTTGCCGGTGCAGCCGGCGAGCTGGTAGGTCTGCTGGGCCATCACCGGGGAGGGCTCGCCCTCCGCGGGGCAGACCTCGTGGCCGTGGCCGAGGCGGTGGCCGACCTCGTGGTTCACCGCGTACTGGCGGTAGGAGTCGAGGGTGCCGTCCCAGTGCTCGACGCCGGCGATCCAGCGGGCCGAGTTGATGACCACGTTGTCGCCGTTGCGGCACGAGACCGTCGTGTTCTGCGAGCCGCACAGGTACGCGCGCTGCTCGGGGCTGGCGAGGTAGACCGTGAAGTCCGCGTCGCTCCCGGCGACCTGCTGGAAGCGCCAGGCGCCGCCGGCGGTCCACGAGCGCGGGTCGGCGAGCGTCGCGTGGACGAAGTCGCTGAACTCGGCGACGTCGAGCTCGATGCCGTTCTCGACGGCGACGTTGTAGGTCAGGAGCGTTCCCGCGTCGCCGAAGACCTCGGTGTCCGCCGGTTCGGCGTAGGTCCAGGTCCCGGTGCCGGAGAAGTACAGCGGGACGGTGGCGGGCTCGGGAGAGGGCGAGGCGGTGGGGGTGGAGGGGACGATGTCCTCGGGTGCCGCTTCGACGCTGGTCGGGGCCGCTCGGTCGTCCTCGTCCATGGCCTGCGGCTGCCCGCCGGTGACGGCGGCGCCGAGGGCGAAGAAGGCCCCGGTGCCCGCCATGAGGAGGAGGATCGCGAGCAGCACGAAGCGCCGTCGTCTGCGGAGCCTGCGGTTGCGGTCAAGCCGTCCCTCAGTCACACCGGCGAGTCTATGGCCTGGAGGTCCTCAGAGGGCCCAGGCCCGGCGAATGTGTGAGTTCACAATGCGGACAGAGCATCCCTCGTGTCTTCTCGCGCATCAGTGTGCACCTCGTCGAGCATCGCGGCCATGGCGCGGGCGACGGCCTGCGGGCGCTCCATCATCGCGACGTGCCCGGTCCTGTCGAGGATGAGCAGCCGCGAGTCGGGGATGGCGAGGGCGGTCGGCGGGGCCTGGCGGACGTCGATGACGCGGTCCTGCTTGCCCCAGATGACGAGCGTCGGGCACTGGATCTCGCGGGCGAGGCGCCACAGCGAGTTGGTGCCGGGGACGAGGGCCTGCATGAACGAGGCCATGAGGCCGCGGTAGGTCTGGAAGTAGGCGCGGTTGTTCCACGGGACGGCGAGGCGGTGGCGGGCCTCGGCGATCGCCTCGCGGCGGCGCTGCGGGTGGATCGAGTCGGGGTCGGCCCAGGTGCCGCGGATGATGTCGTCGACGACCTGCTGCGGGGTGCGCCCGCGCATGGCGCGGTCGGCGAGCCAGGCGATGTTGGGGACGGCGAGCATCGGCAGGTAGCGGGACTGGTGGGAGCGCCGCGGGTTGCCGAAGGGCATCGCGGGCGAGATGAGCGTCAGGGTGCGGACCAGGTTCGGGCGGGTCGCGGCGAGGTAGACGGCGACGGCGCCGCCGAGGGAGTGGCCGGCGAGGTGGACCGGGCCGCGCCCGGACTCGGTGATCCAGGCGGCGACGTCCTGCGCGAGCAGCGGGATGGTCGCGCGCGGCGCCGGCGCCGAGTGGCCGAAGCCGGGCAGGTCGACCGCGTCGATGCGGAGCCGGTCGGAGAGCGCGTCGGCGAGGTCGGTCCAGTTCTGGGCCGAGCCGCCGAGTCCGTGGACGAACACGGCGGGCTCGGTGCCGGGCGCGGTCGCCGGAGTGTGGCGGATGAAGAGCCGGCGGCGGCTGACCTGGTGTTCGAGGCCGGGCCAGGGCGAGTGCGGCCGCCGAGGAGTTCGGACCTCCCCGGCGTCGACAAGCCGCGCCCGCTTCATGAGAGCTAGTGTGCCACTTCGGCTGCCAGCGCGCCCAAAGTAGCCGAAACCACCGCACGGGCCCGTTCGGCGGTCACGACCGCGGCCCCGGAGAGGCGGCGGACGGACCGGCCGTCGAGCCAGAGGATGACGACGACGGCGGTCTTGACCGGCCCGGTGGGGACGATCGAGGCGTGCTCGACCTCGACGCGGACGTCGCCGGCGCCGAGGCGGGGGCGCAGGGCCTCCACCGTGGCCGCGGCGGCGGCGTGCTGGATGTGCCAGTCGATCGGCGGGACGGCCACTTTGCCCGTGGACTCGGTGCCGCCGAGGGCGAGCGTGACGCTCACTTCGGCTTCGAGGCCGGCGGACTCGATCTCGACGCGGCGCAGTTCGACCGGGCCGACCGAGGCGACTTCGATGTCGGTGGAGGCGGACTCGACGTGGCCGCGGATCTCGGGCTCCTCGGAGGACTGCGGGCCGGGTTCGACGGCGCGCTGCTCGTTGACGACGGCGGAGACGACGGCGTGGACCTCGTCGGGGTCGACGCCGTCTTCGAGTTCGAGCCGGAGGCTGGAGGCGCCGTCGGGGGCGGTGACGTGGAAGGCGTCGCGGACGCCGGGGACCTGGCGGACGGCGTCGACGAGGCGCGCGGACTCGGTGTCGGGCGCGCCGATCGTGTTGGCCGTGTTCGCGGCTCCTGGCATGGGTCCTGTGTTCTCCACGTTCGCGGGCGGGGTGGGCTCGGCGATGGGGGGCCGGTTCGCCGGGGAGGTGCGCAGCGGGGCCTGCTCGGTGACGGGCGGGCTGGGGACCGCCGCGG
>NZ_QFRW01000246.1 GCF_003265355.1 Glycomyces dulcitolivorans
CCGCGGACGGGCTCGCGCCCGTCCGCGGACTGCCGTTCTCACTTCAGGTCGGTGAAGAAGGCGCGCACGTCGGCGGTGAAGAGGGCCGGGCGCTCGGAGGCGAAGAAGTGGCCGCCTTCGTCGAACTCGGTCCAGCGGACCACGTTGAAGTCGCGTTCGGCCCACGGGCGGACGGCCACGTCGTGCTTCGACAGGAGGACCGCGGTCGGGGTCTCCAGTTTTTCGGGGGTCCATGCGGCCGATTCGGCGCCGCCGCCCGACCATTCGCCGCTCTCGGCGGCGCCTTCGGCGCCTGCCTCAGCACCGCCTGCGCTCCAGTCGCCGTCTTCGCCCGCGCCGTTCCATTCCTCGACGCTCCATGAAGCGCCACTGACGAACTCGTAGTAGAAGTGCGCGGCCGAGCCGCCGCTGCGCGTGAACCAGTAGAGGCTCACATCGGTGAGCAGGAAGTCGCGGTCCGGCACCGCCGCCGGCGCGCCCTCGGGGACGTCCGTCCACTCGGCGAACTTCTCGTAGATCCACGCGAGCTGCCCCGCGGGCGAGTCGGCCAGCGCGTACCCGAGGGTCTGGGGGCTCTTGCCCTGGATCTGGAGGTAGCCGTCGTTGAAGGCCTGCATGCGCTGCCACCGCTCCCGGTCGGCGGCGCTCAGGGCCTCCATCTCGCCCTCGGCGCCGGTCGGGAAGGTCAGCGTTGCGTTCATGTGCACGCCGATGACCCGCTCGGGCGCCTGCCGGGCCATCTCCGGGGCGACCCATGAGCCGATGTCGCCGCCCTGGACGCCGTACCGCTCGTACCCGAGCCGGTCCATGATCTCGTTGAACGCCTTGGCGATCCGCTCGGCGTTCCAGCCCGTCTCGCGCAGCGGGGTCGAGTACCCGAACCCGGGCAGCGAGGGGACGACGACGTGGAAGGCCCGCCCGGCGTCCAGGCCGTGCGCCCGGGGGTCGGTGAGCGGGCCGACTGCGGCGGCGAACTCGGTGATCGAGGAGGGCCAGCCGTGGACGAGCATGAGCGGCACCGCGTCCGGTTCGGGCGAGCGGGCGTGGACGAAGTGGATGGTCTGTCCGTCTACTTCGGTCTCGAATTGGGGAAGCCGGTTGAGCTCGGCTTCCTGTGCGCGCCAGTCGTAGCCGGTGCTCCAGTACTCGGCGAGTTCTTGGAGCGGGCCGACGGGGACGCCGCGGCTCCACCCCGCACCAGCGGGCTCGGAGGGCCAGCGGGTGTCGGCGAGGCGGCGGGCGAGGTCGTCGAGGTCGGCCTGCGGGACGTCGATGCGGAAGGGTCGGATCTCGTTGCTGTGTTCCATGGATTCCACGCTAGAGGCCATGTCGGCCAGGTTCTGTCCTACTTCCAAGGGAGAATCGAAGCATGTTGGAGACTTCTGCGCGGCTGCTGCGCCTGCTGTCGCACCTGCAAACGCCGCGCGATTGGACCGCGACCGAGCTGGCCGAGCGCCTCGATGTCAGCGCCCGCACCGTGCGCCGCGACGTCAACCGCCTGCGCGAGCTGGGCTACCCCGTCCACACCACGATGGGCGCGACCGGCGGCTACCGCCTCGAAGCGGGCGCGAAGCTGCCGCCGCTGCTGCTGGACGACGACGAGGCCGTGGCGGTCGCGGTCTCGCTGCGCACGGCCGCGGGCGGGTCGGTCGCGGGCCTCCAGGAGTCCGCCGGGCGGGCCCTCGCGAAGCTGGAGCGCGTCCTCCCGCCGCGCCTGCGCGGCCCGGTCAGAGCACTGGAGTCCTCCACGACGACCGTCCCCGAGGACGATCAGCCCACAGTGGACGGATCAGTCCTGTCGCTCCTCGCGACCGCCTGCCGCGACCGGCTCTCCGTGCGCTTCGACTACACGAGCTACGGCGGCGACCCGTCGTTCCGGCGCACCGAGCCGGCACGGATCGTGGCGTGGGGCCGGCGCTGGTACCTGGTGGCCTTCGACCTGGACCGGGACGACTGGCGCACCTTCCGGATCGACCGCATCCTGCCGCGCGGGCCGATCGGCCCGGGCTTCGCGCCGCGCGAGCTGCCGGGAGGCGACGCCGCGGCGTTCCTGTCCGAGCGGTTCCCGGCGGCCTGGCCGCTGCACGTGCGCGTGCGCTTCGCGGCCCCGGCCGCGCAGATCGCCGCGGGCGTCAACGCGGCCGACGGGGTGGTCGAGGCGATCGACGAGCACAGCTGCCTGCTCGTGCTCGGCGGGTCCGATGCGCTGACCATGGCTGCGTTCTTGTGCATGTTCGACGTCGATTTCGAGCTTCTCGACGCAGGACCGGTGAGGGATGCGTTGCACACCGTGGAGAACCGGTGCCGCAAGGCATCGAAGTCTTTGCAATCATGAGCGCCATGACACCGACGTTCGTCCTCATCCACGGCTCCAACGCCAACTCCTTCTCCTGGGCTCCGCTCCAGCGGGAGCTGGCCCTCCTCGGGCACCGCTCGCTCGCGGTCGACCTGCCGGGCCACGGTTTCGCGGCGGGCTTCCCGTCGGCGTACCAGACCCAGGACGCGGCGGAGCTGGCCGTGGCGGCGTCGAACCTCGACGGGGTGGGCCTCCAGGCGAACGTCGACCACGTCATCGCGATCCTGGAGCGCGCCAGGGAGCACGGCCCGGTCGTCGCGGTGGCCCACAGCCGCGGCGGGGTCACCTTGACGGCCGTGGCGAACCGCCGCCCCGAGCTGTTCGACCGGATCGTCTACGCCTCCGCGTGGTGCTGCGTCGAGCACACGCCGGGCGAGTACGTGACCCGCCCCGAGAACGCCGGCAGCGTCCTCGACCAGGTCTTCGCCGTGGCCGCCGCGAACCCGGCCCGCCTGGGCGCGGTCCGCATGAACTGGCGCACCGCCGACCCGGTCCTCCTCGGCGCCCTCAAGGAGTCGATGCTCGCCGACGGCACCGACGACGAGTTCCGCGTCTTCCTGAGCACCCTCACCCCGGACGAGAGCCTCGACGCGGGCGGGCCGGACGACCGCGCGAACGCCGCAACCTGGGGCCGCATCCCCCGCAGCTATGTGCGCCTGACGCAGGACACCTCGATCCCCGTCGAGCTCCAGGACCTGTTCATCAAGGAGGCCGACGCGCTCACGCCGGACAACCCCTTCGACGTCCACACCCTCGAATCGAGCCACGCGGGCATCCTCGTCCACCCCGGGCGCTTCGCCGCGGTCCTGGCGGGCCTCGCCTAGTCGTGGCCTAGGCCCCCAACGCTTCTCCCCCGGGGCCCGTGGCACACCGCGTGCCATTTTTCCGGCCGGTTCGGCGCCGCAAACGCGCCCGAACCGGCCGTTTGGTCTTCATTGGACTCACGCAGTCCCAGGTCAGAGCCAGCGCATGTACCCACGGTCAGCGGTCGGCGACTCCATACTGAGGCGGCAATCCCCCTTTCCCGCAAGGAGTGCCAATGCGCCTCACCCTCCGAAGACTCCTCACCGCGGCCGCGGTGCTGTTCGCCGCCGCCGCAGTCGCGATCGCACCGGCCGCGCCGGCCCAGGCCCGAACCGGCTGGCTCTTCGTCTGCGACGAGTACCCCAACCCGCTCGGCAGCGGCACCGTCTTCCACTGCTACTGGATCCCGGTCCCCGAACTCGGCCCGAAGTGGCCGCCGGAGGGCTGCCCCGAGTGCGGCGTCTTCGTCGACTTCTGGAAGTACGACATCGACCCGGCGGCCCACCTGAAGTTCAACGACCTTCTCCGCGAGGGCCTCGACGCCCTCGCCAGATCCCACCTCACCGACGACGAGAAGCTCGCCGAGCAGCTCCGCACCGAGGCCGCCGGGCTCTTCACCGACGCCGCGAAGGCCGTCGAGAAGTACCCGATCGAGCTCTCCGGCACCGGCCTCTGGGACGACGAGAACCAGAAGACCGTCCCCGACCCCAGTCCCCAGCCGTGGCTCCCCGCCGCCGGAGCGGAGCTCGCCGCCGGCATCGGCCTGCTCCAGGCCGACCTGTGGGACCCCCAGCCCGACCCGCCCGTCGAAGCCGCCATGCAGCACTTCGACAAGGCGTACGAGAACCTGTCAGACCTGGCGGCGCAGTGATGGAGGCCCCGACCGTGAAACCGACCGTGAAGAAACCCGTCCGCTCCCTCGGCGTCCTGCTCGCCGCCCTTGTCCTCGCCCTCTCGGCGGTCCTGCTCGCACCGGCGCCGGCCCAGGCGGGCGGCCCGACCATGCGCCTCTGCTTCCTCGTCTGGGACGAGGAGGACGAGGTCTTCGAGCGGATCTGCGTCGACTTCGAAGTCCCCGTGGCGGGCCCGCGCAAGGGCTGGCCGAAGGACTGCTGGGTGTGCAACCCCTACCTCCGCTTCGAGGACTACGCCGTCAACCCCGCCGAGCGCCTCAGTTTCTACGAGCAGCTCGGGCAGGGCCAGGTCCTGCTGGCCCAGGCGAGCGTCACGAAGGACGAGAAGCTCGCCGAGGAGCTCCGCGCCGAAGCCGCCGAGGTGTTCTACTCGGCCGCCAAGCTGATCGACTCCGAAGGCCAGGTGTCGTTCAAGGAGTTCGGCTGGGTCGACCCCGAGAGCGGCAAGCTCTACGGCAGCCCGCAGCCCGAGCCCCCGACGATCGCCGGGAGGTCCTTCGAGGCCGGGCTGCGGTACATGCAGCAGGCGGCCCAAGAGCCCCAACCGCATCCGTGGATCGAATCCGCGATGAAGGAGTTCGAGTACGCCAACGCCATGCTCGCCGAATTCGCCGCCACCTGACCCGACCCGCCGCGGGCGGGCCCCTGCCCGTCCGCGGCACCCCGCGGTCCCCTGCGCCTCAGGGACCGCGCCGGGCCGGGGGTTTCGCCACCCCCGGCCCGGTCCGCAGTCCGATCCGGCCGTAGACGATCGCGCATCGAACGTGGCTCCGCAAGCATTCATCCGCTACGGCATCCGCGGTTGACTTATCCCATGAGCGAAACCACTGCGAATGAGACCATCCTCGTCACCGGCGCGACCGGCAAGGTCGGCCGCCGCCTCGTCGAGATCCTGCGGGCCGACGGACGCGACGTGCGCGCCGTCTCCCGCAGCACCGAGATCCCCCTCGACCTCACCGATCCGTCCACATGGGACGCAGCGCTGGAAGGCGTCACCGCCGTCTACATCGTCCCGCCGGACCACCCGTTCCCCGCCGACGAGTTCGCCGCCGCCGCCGTCAAGGCCGGCGTGCGCCGCCTGGTCGCCCAGTCGGGCCGCCGCGTCCAGGAACTCGCAAAAGTCGCGGGCGTCGGCCACGAGGCGATCGGCATGTACGCCGCGCAGGTCGCCGTCCAGAACTCAGGTGTCGAGTGGACCGTGTTGCAGCCCAACAACTTCAACGAGAACCTCAGCGAGGGCGACTACTACCCGGCCGTCCTCGCCGGAGAGGTGGCGCTGCCGCTCGCCGGCACCACCGAGCCGCTCATCGCCGTCGCCGACATCGCGGCAGTCGCCGCCGCCGTCCTGACCGGGGACGGCCACGGCGGCAAGGTGTACGAGCTCACCGGCCCCGAGTCGCTCTCGATGGACGCGGCCCTCGCCGCGATCGCCACCGCCTCCGGCAAGGCCGTGGCCTTCCGCGCCGAGACCCCGGAGGAGCACGACGAGGCCCTGAGCGCCGCGGGCCTGCCCTCGGACCTGGTCATGTTCCTCAACCTGATGTATCAGTTCATGCGCGACGGCGGGATGACCGAGACCACCGGCACCGTCGCGCAGATCCTCGGCCGCGAGCCGATCGCGTTCGCCGACTGGGCGGCCGAGACCGCGAAGACCGGCGTCTGGGCGGACGCGCCCGACGCGTGACCCGGTTCAGGGGCGCGCGCCCCTGAACCGGTCCCGGTCAGGCGTTGTCGCTGGAGCAGTACGCCAGGTAGACCTGCGGCAGGATGTCGCTCCCGCTGGTCACCGGCGTGGCGTAGTAGTCCGAGTTCGGGCACCCGCCGAGCGCGGTCGTGTAGTCGAACGAGAGCTCGTCGACCGGCGGGTCGTAGGTCTCGATGTCGTCGACCACGTACACGGCCAAGGCGTTCGAGCAGTCGAAGGTCCGCAGGGTCCCGTCGGTGCAGTCGCCGACGTCGGGCACGATCGGGCGCCCGCCCTCGGAGTCCTCCTTGTCGATCGCGTCGATGCAGTAGAGGAAGTCGACCGGGCCGCCCGCGCCTTCGATGGTCTCGGTGTAGACGACCTGGTAGGACTGCCAGGCCACGCCGGGGGTCCAGCCGAGGTACTCCTGGCCGCAGATCTCGGCGACGGGCGCGGTGTCGTCGAGGTCGCCGAGGATGCTCACGGAGGCGCCCGAGTCGTCGGAGACCTTGGTGATGGTCCAGAACGCGGCCGGGTCGTCGCACGGGACGACCAGGTCGGCGGTGACGTCGACCTCGGCGTCGGACAGGCAGTCGCCGACCTCGGCCGCCTCGACGGCCTCCATCTCCTCGTCGGAGAGGGTCGTGTCGGTCGCGGTGTCGGTGGCCGTGTCGTTCGCGGTGTCGTTCGAGTCGCCGGAGTCGTTGGCCAGGGCCCGGATGACGACGATGACGATGCCGATGACCACGGCCCCGACACCGCCGAGGATCTTGGCGAGCAGGCCGTTGCCGCCCCCGCCGGTGGGCGGGGGCATCGGCGGCGCGCCGTACGGGCTCCCGGGCGGCGGCGGGAAGCCGGGCTGCTGGGGCGGGACGCCGTAAGCGCTGGTCTGCGGCGGCGCGCTGTACCCGCCGGGCTGCGGCGGAGCGCTGTACCCGGGTTGGGACGGCGCGCCGAAACCGGGCTGGGACGGCTGCCCGTAGGGCTGCTGCGGCTGGCCGGCTCCCGGCGTCAGGTTCGGGTCGTACGGGTTCGGCGGGGGATAGGTCACGGGTGTCTCCGTCTTAGGGCGGGTGCAGGGAGCATCGGGGGCGAGGTCGATGCGGTAGGCATCCTATTGGCCCCCCGCAAGCCCCCGCAGCCTCAGCCCCGACTGAATACCCGGTATCCCCGCCCGGTCCGCGCGCGGACCCGCATGGAATACTCCCGCCATGCCCGACGACTCCCTGACCCGGCGCCCGCTCCCGCTGATCCTCGCGGTCGCGGTCCTCGGCGGCCTCGCCCTCGGCGCGGTCGACCTCATCGCCCAGCGCGAACTCCCCTACCCGTGGGCCAACCTCGCCAATTCGAGCGCGGTCTGGGCGGTCGGCGCCTTCGCCGTCGGCGCGTGGGTGCGAGCGGGCCGCTGGCGCCCGGCGCTGGCCGGGGCGGTCCTGCTGGTGGTCGCGGTCGAGAGCTACTACCTGGCCGCGACGCTCATCCAGAACGACGACATCGCGAACCTCTGGACGACGAGCTCGCTGATCTGGATGGCCTTCGGCGTCCTCGCGGGGGTCGTCTTCGGGACGTTCGGCGCCTGGTCGCGGTCGGGTTCGCTGTGGCGCTCGGTCGTCGGCCTGGCCGCGCTCGGGGCGGTGTTCCTGGCCGAGGCCGGCGTGCTGGTCCGCCGCAGCTCGAACATGGGCGAGGAGTACCGGACCGACAGCCTCACCACGGCCGCCATCGTGACCGTGATCGGGCTCGCTCTGATCGTGATCCTCGGCCGCACCTGGCGCACCCGCCTGATCGCCCTCGCGGTAGCGGTTCCCCTGGCGGCCCTGGGGTTCGCGGGGTTCGCGGCGGCCGGGTTCGGCGCTTGACCCCCCGATAACCTGTCGACTTCGAATCCGAACAACCCTAAGGTCGCCCAATGGCTTTGAACTGGCAATGCATCATCATCGACTGCGAAGACCCCAGCACCCTCGGCGCCTGGTGGGCCGAACTGCTCGGGTGGCGGATCACGCACGACACCGAGAAAGAGGTGGTCCTCGAACCCGCCGAGGGCAGCCCTCAGGACGGCGTCTCGCCGGACATCCTCTTCATCAAGGTCCCCGAGGGCAAGAACGTCAAGAACCGCATCCACCTCGACCTGCGGCCCGACGACCAGGCCGCCGAGGTCGCCCGCGCCGAGGCGCTGGGGGCCAAGCGGTCCGACGTCGGCCAGGACGACACCTCGTCGTGGGTCGTCATGACCGACCCCGCCGGGAACGAGTTCTGCATCCTGCGGGCCTTCACCCCGGAAGAGCTCGCGAGCTTCTAAGCGGCGACGGGCACTTCGGCGGCTGTGCTCTCGCGCAGCCGCCCTGCGGGCGCGGTTCGAGGAGGACCTGGACCTGATGGCGGCCGCGTTCGCGCGGGAGGAGCACGCCGAAGGCTGGACCCAGGGTTCGCGCGGGGGCGGGCACATGACCCATCGAAGCGATGCGCGAGTTCCACGAGGAGTACCTGAAGCTGTTGCGCCGCTTCATGCACGGACCCGAGGACGCGCCGCCGGGAGCGCGCCCGGTGATCGTCAGGTGGTTCGCGGCGCCCGACCCGCGGGTGCCCCGTGAACCGGAGCCGCCCGGGCGGTAGCCCTCGCGGCGATGCCGGGGGTCGCCGGGGTCCGGCCCGCGTCGGCTTCGGCGAAGATCGCGTCGACCGCGAGCTGCTGGACGTCGCCGTAGGAGAGCTGGTCACTCGGGACCGGGTTCCCTTCGCGCACTTGCACTGCGGTGTCGACGGCCGCGCTGATGGCGGTGCGGTAGAGCAGGGACCCGGTGCTCACGCGGGCGACGCCGAGTGCGGCGAGCTCGTCGAGGCCGAGGCGGCCCGGGGCGTAGAGGACGTTGAGCGGGGCCTCGATCTCCTCGGCGAGGGTGCGGATGTCTTCTGCCGCAACGGCGCCCGGGACGAAGACGCCGTCCGCGCCCGCGTCCAGGTACCTCGCGGCCCGCGCGAGCGCGGTCTCCAAGGGCCGGTCCGTGCCGAGCCAGTAGGAATCGGTCCGGGCGTTGACGAACAGGTCGGGGCGGCGGGCCTTGATCGCGGCGACGAGGGCGGCGTGGACGCCGGGATCGCGCAGGGTGCCGTCCGGGCGGCCGTCTTCGAGGTTGACGCCGACGACACCGAGGTCGGCGAGCGTCGCGGCCAGCGCGGCGACCTCCTCGGGGTCGTCGCTGAACCCGCCTTCGATGTCGACGGTGATCAGGGCCGGGAGCGCGGCGAGCGTGCGGGCGAGACCAACCGTGAGGTCGCGGGTCGCGGCGGCCCCGTCGGGCAGGCCGTGGGCGGCGGCGACGCCGAGGCTGGTGGTGCCGATCGCGGTGAAGCCCGCGGCGGCGAGGGCGGCCGCGGAGGCGTGGTCCCAGGCGTTGGGGAGCAGCAGCGGGCGCGGACCGTGGTGGGCGGCAAGGAATTCGGCGGCGCGGGTCACGGGGTCGCCTCCAGGCGGGTCGGGATGCGCAGGTTGGGGAGGGGTGCGTATTCGACCGGCTCGGTCTGGAGGCGGGCGTCGCGGAGGGCGTCGCAGACGCCGGCCGCGATGGCGATCGCCTGGTCGCGGCCGGGGCAGGCGTGCGGGCCGGCGCCGAACGCGGTGTCGCCGGAGAGTTCGATGCGGACCTGGTCGCCGGGTCGAAGGTGCATGGTCCCGACTTCGGCCACGGCGACGCGGACGGTCGCTTTGACCGGCGGATCGTCGTGCAGCTGAGCCGCGACGGAACTCCTCGCCGCCAGGGTGTTCCCGATGAGGGCCGCGGTCGCCTCGCAGGCTTGCACCAGCAGTCCGATCCGGGCGGCGGTGGGCTCGTCGTGGACGCCGCCGCAGGCCGCGACCAGGCGCTCCACGCCCGCATCGCTTTGAGCAGTCGCTTCACCGCTCAGATAGCCCGCTGCCACGGCGCGGACCGCCGCGATCTCCACGCTCGCGAGGCCCATCGCTTCGGCGAGCACGCGCACCGGCACGTCGCGGGCGATGCACTCCATGATGTCGACCGGCCCGGCGGCCACGATCCCGCGGGCCAGCTCGGCGGCCCGCTCTCGCAACTGCTCGGTGTCCATGCCGTGCAACAGGTCCGCGGCCTGTGCGCGCCGCCGCCGATGCGGTTCCCCGCTGGCGAACCGGGCGACGTTGCCCCGCAGCCAGGCGAGTCCCTCGGTCGCGCCAGGGGCGACCGGCGGCGGGATGAGGCCCGGGTGGGCGAGCAGGTCAGTGCTGGCAGGCGTGGTCATCGCTCGAACCTAGGCCGCTGAGGGTTCGGCGGCCGCCGAAGCGTCGCGGGGGCACAATCGGGGGCATGACCGATCGCGCGCAGGGGGCGAAGCTGGCGGAGGTGGCCGCGCTGCTGGCCGACCCGACCCGGGCGACGTTCTGCGTGGCCATGCTCGACGGCCGGGCGTGGACGGCGGGCGAGCTGGCCCGCCGGGCCGGGGTCGCGGCGTCGACCGCGACCGAGCACCTGCACCGGCTGACGGCCTCGGGCCTGTGCGTCGAGCGTCGGCAGGGCCGGCACCGGTACGTGCAACTCGCGGACCCCGAGACGGCGGCGCTCATCGAGTCCCTGGCCGGCCATTTTCCGGTGGCCGAGGCCCCCGCGGGGCTGCGCGCGTCGACGGCGTCGGCGGCGCTCGCGCGCGGCCGGACCTGCTACGACCACTTGGCCGGGCGGCTCGGCGTCGCGGTCACCGACGCCATGACCGGGCTCGGCCTGCTCGATCGCACGGCCGGGTTCGCGTTGAGCGACAAGGGACGCGACTGGATGGAGACCGCCCTCGGCGTGGACACCGCCGGGTGGTCGCACAGCCGCCGCACCGCCGCGAAGGAGTGCCTCGACTGGACCGAGCGCCGCTCCCACCTCGCGGGCCTCGCCGGGGCCGCGGTCTGCGACCGGTTCCTCGAATCGGGCTGGGTGCGCCGGGTCGGCTCGACCCGTGCGGTCCGCCTCACCGACTCGGGAGCGACTGCGCTGCAAGAACTCCTGGACATGGACGCCGGGCCGCTGCGCTAGTGCGGCGGCCCGGCGTCTCGGCTTCGGTTCAGGCGGTCCATTTCGGGTCGCGGCCGAGGTAGCGCAGGAGGTCGGCCACGGCGTCGTCGCCGTCGGCGGCCTCGACCGCCGGGGCGTACGCGCCCCAGGCGCGGAGGGGTTCGACGATCTGCTTGGCGCTGATGAGGATCTCGCCCGCGGCCCACTGGGAGAGCGGCTGGGGCTGCCCGGTGGCGACGGCGATGTCCCAGGCGTGGACGGCGGCGTCGAGGGCGCAGGCGCCGACGCCGGTGGCCGCGTTGAGGACGTTGGGGGGCACGGGGACCGGGACCTCGGAGGCGTCCTTCGCGATGGTGGCCCAGGCGTCGGCCGCGGCGGTGATCGCGGCAGTCGTGAACTCGACCGGGTCCGCGATGGGCTCGCCGGTGGGGGCGAAGGGGTTCCACGAAGGGCCGTCGCCGCCGGTGATGGCCGCGGCGAAGCCGAGCTGGTCGCCGACCGCGTGCTGGAGGACCTGCGCGACGGTCCACTCCGAGCAGGGGGTGGGGCGGTTCCAGTCATCGGCTTTGACGCCCTTGACGACGTCGAGCAGCGCGGTGTGGGCCTCGGCCAGCAGGTTCCATTCGGTGGTGGTCATGGTGCGTCCCTTCGAGCTCGGGCCCGGTGGTCCGGACCGCCTCATAGTATCAGTATATCAGAAGGGAACGTTCCATTCCACTATTGGGTCGGAGTTTTTCGGCGGAGACGCGCAGCGGCCGGACGGGC
>NZ_QFRW01000247.1 GCF_003265355.1 Glycomyces dulcitolivorans
CCGCTCGACCGCGGCCCGGCGCCCCGGCGCGGCCGGGGCCAGGAGTTGCGCGACCTCCTCGCGGTCGGCCGCGGCGTAGCAGCCCGCGAGCGCGACCTCGCATGAGGCGGCGGAGGTCTCCGGGACCGGCATGCCCTCCGCAGGGCAGCAGGGCTTGTCGCAGGTGAGGCTGAACCAGCGGCCCTCGGCGACGCGGAGCCGGTCGAGCGGCTTCACTCCGGCGTTGAAGAGGCGGGAGGCCGCGCGTTCGACCGAGGCCTCGGCGACCTCCTTCTCGCCGTAGGCGATGACCACGCACTCGTCGCACTCGTTGAGGCTGAGCTGCGCGGTCAGGTCCGGGAGGTGCTCCAGGTGGTCGGCCGAGCCCGGGAGGTCGACCCTGAAGGTGCACTGGAGCCGCCGCTCGATGAGGCCGACCACGACGAGGCTGTGCTCGGGGTGGAAGCCGAGCAACAGCGGGATCGTGGTGAGGAGGTCGTTGGGGCCGTTGATGCTGATTCGCGCCTGTGTCATGTTCATGGGTCAACTGTCCGTCACATGGCGATTACCTGGCAAGCATTGATTTTCGACCTGTGGATAACTGAAACAGGTCGAATCGGGCTTGTGGATTGTTTGGCGTGTTTTAGCGGGGCGTGGTAACCGCGGTCGGGCGGCGCTTCCGCGCCGCCCCTCATTCCGCGTCTACATGCGGGCCGCCGCCGCTCCCTCGATCACTGCGAAGAGCGCCACCAGTGCGGCGCCTCCCAGCAGCACGATGTAGCCCGCGAGCGTCAGGTCCACCAGGCCCGTGAACGGCAGCACCGCCAGGGCGAGCGCGGCCAGCGCGTTGTTCACCACCACGCCGATCACCTGGCCGCGCACCAGGACTGGGTACCCGGCCACCAGTGCGAGGGCGGCGGCGCAGCCGAGCAGGTACACGCCGAACGGCACCGCCCAGGCCGGGCCGAGGCCCAGGAGCGGGTCGACCAGGGCGAACCCGGCGGTCATGAGGAGGCCGAAGCCGGCGCAGGCGAGGGCGTCCTGGCGCAGGACCGAGCGCAGCCGGGTCTCGGCGGCGGTGGCGGTGGGGGCGGTCGTCGTCATGGGTTCCTCCACAAGGGGATCGGGCGGGGCTCGGGTCGTCCCTGCATGCCGACAATGCTGGGCCCGTGAGGTCCGGTCCGCAATGACCTCGGAGGTCATGGCCGGGCGGCGCGGCCGCGGTTACGGTTGCGCCGTGACCGTCCAGACCCTCCCCGCGTTCGGCGGGCTCCTGCGCCAGTGGCGCGAGCGCCGCCGGCTGAGCCAGTTCGAGCTGTCCGTGCAGACCGGGGTGTCCGCGAGGCACCTGTCGCGCATCGAGACCGGCCGCGCCGAACCGAGCCGCGCCATGGTGCTGCGCCTGGCCGAGGCGCTCGATGTGCCGCTGCGCGAACGGAACGCGCTGCTCGTGGCCGCGGGGTTCGCGCCCGCGTGGGCCGAGACCGAGTACTGGGACGAGCGGCTCGCCGTGGCCCGGGAGGCGGTCGGGTGGATCCTGGAGCACCACGATCCGCTCCCTGCGGTCGTGGTTGACCGGTTCGGGAACCTCCTCGACTTCAACGGCGGGGCCGCATTGCTCATGGAGGACGTCGACCCCGGGCTGCTGAGCGGCCGCGTCAACCTCGCGCGGGTCGCGCTGCACCCGAAGGGCCTCGCGCCGCGGCTGCGGAACTTCGGGGAGGTGCGGCGGTACTTCCTCGACCGGTTGCGCGCGCAGCTGGCGGTCGATGACCATCCCGCGGTCGTCGAGCTGATCGAGGAGGTGCGCGGGTACGAGGCGGTCGGGGCCGACGACGGGGGCTGGGACGGGTCCTCGCCGAGTCCGATCGCGCTGCCGCTGCGGGTGCGCTCCAGGCGCGGGGACCTGTCGATGTTCACGACGATCGCGACGTTCGGCGCGCCCCGCGACATCACCGTCTCGGAGCTCGCCGTGGAGTTGTTCTTCCCCCTCGACGATGCCACTCGTGCGGCCTTCGCCGCGGCCGAGATGGAGCCCATCGGGGCCGCGGAGGCCGCGCGGGCGACCCGGGAGGGGGACTAGGCTAGAGGGTCTGGGGCGGGCCGCCCGCGGGGGTGCGCGGTCGGCGGCCAAGAGGACAAAACCACAGGTCAGCGGGAGCGAAGCGTGTCGAACCAGTACGTCCACCTGCACGTGCACAGCGAGTACTCGATGCTCGACGGGGCCGCGAAGCTCAAACCCATGTTCGCGGAGGCCGAGCGGTTGCAGATGCCCGCGATCGCGCTCACCGACCACGGCAACATGTACGGCGGGTACGCGTTCTACCAGCAGGCGAAGAAGACCGGGATCAAGCCGATCATCGGCATCGAGGCGTACCTCGCGCCGCACGACCGGTTCCACAAGAAGCCCGTGTTCTGGGGCGAGCCGGGCCAGCGCCCCGACGACATCTCCGGCGGCGGCGCGTACACGCACATGACGATGCTCGCGAAGGACTCCGCGGGCCTGCGGAACCTGTTCCGCCTCTCCAGCCTCGCCTCGTTCGAGGGCTACTACTACAAGCCGCGCATGGACCGCGAGCTGATCGCGGCGAACGCGTCCGGGATCGTGGCGACGACCGGCTGCCCCTCGGGCGAGGTGCAGACGCGGCTGCGGCTGGGCCAGGTCCAGGAGGCCATGCAGGCGGCCTCGGACTACCGGGACATCTTCGGCGCGGAGAACTACTTCCTGGAGGTCATGGACCACGGGATCGGGATCGAGCAGCGCGTCAAGGACGAGCTGTACGCGCTGGCGAAGAATCTGGGCCTGCCGCCGCTGGTGACCAACGACTCCCACATCGTGACCGAGGACCAGCGGGACACGCACGAGGCGCTGCTGTGCGTCCAGTCGGGCACGACCCTGGACGACCCCAAGCGGTTCAAGCTCGACGGCGAGGGCTACTTCCTGCGGTCGGCCGACCAGATGTACGGGCTGCGCAGCGACGACTTCTGGCAGGAGGGCTGCGCGAACACGATGCGCGTGGCCGACATGGTGTCGTCCTATGACGACATCTTCGCGGTGCAGGACCGGATGCCGATCATCCAGGTGCCGGAGGGCCACGACCAGGGGACGTGGCTGCGCGAGCAGGTCGCGATCGGCCTGCGGGGCCGGTTCCCGGACCGGGACGTGCCGGCGGACTACCTGGAGCGGGCCGAGCTCGAACTGAACGTCATCATCAACGCCGGGTACCCGTCGTACTTCCTGGTGGTCGCCGACCTCATCTCGCATGCCCGGTCGATCGGGATCTACGTGGGCCCGGGCCGCGGCTCGGCGGCGGGCTCGCTCGTCGCGTACGCCATGAAGATCACGAACATCGACCCGATCGAGCACGGCCTGCTGTTCGAGCGGTTCCTCAACCCCGAGCGCGTCTCGATGCCCGACATCGACATCGACTTCGACGACCGGCGGCGCGGCGAGATGATCACGTACGCGACGGAGAAGTACGGCAAGGAGTTCGTCGCCCAGGTCATCACGTTCGGCACGATCAAGACCAAGGCCGCGATCAAGGACGCCGCGCGCATCCACCACGGCCAGCCGGGCTTCTCGATCGCCGAGCGGATCACGAAGGCCCTGCCGCCGCCGGTGGCGGCGACGGACATCCCGCTGTCGGGGATCATGGACTCGGAGCACCCGCGGTTCAAGGAGGCCGGGGAGGTGCGGGGCCTCATCGAGTCCGACAACGAGGTCCGCACGATCTTCGACACGGCGCTGGGCCTGGAGGGCCTGATCCGCAACGCGGGCGTGCACGCGTGCGCGGTGATCCTGTCCTCGCAGCCGCTGGTGGACTGCATCCCGATGTGGGCCAGGCCGGACGGGTCGATCATCACCGGGTGGGACTACCCGTCCTGCGAGGACATCGGCCTGCTGAAGATGGACTTCCTGGGGCTGCGGAACCTCACCGTCATCGGCGACGCGATCGAGGCGATCAAGATCAACCGGGGCATCGACCTCGACCTGGACACGCTCGCGACGGACGACCCGAAGACGTACGAGCTCTTGTCGCGGGGCGATTCGCTGGGCGTGTTCCAGCTCGACGGCGGGGCCATGCGCGAGCTCCTCAAGCGCATGCAGCCCACTGAGTTCAACGACATCATCGCCGTGAACGCCCTGTACCGGCCGGGCCCGATGGCCGCGAACTCGCACAACAACTACGCCGACCGCAAGAACAAGCGCCAGGACGTGGTCGCGCTGCACCCCGAGCTCGCGGAGGCCCTGGAGGAGATCCTCGCCGAGACGTACGGCCTGATCGTCTACCAGGAGCAGATCATGCGCATCGCACAGAAGCTCGCCGGGTTCACGATGGGCCAGGCGGACATGCTCCGCAAGGCCATGGGCAAGAAGAAGCTCGACGTCCTGGAGAAGCAGTTCGCGGCGTTCGAGGCGGGCATGGAGGCGAACGGGTTCTCGAAGGGGTCGATCAAGACCCTGTGGGACATCATGCTCCCGTTCGCCGGGTACGCGTTCAACAAGTCGCACGCCGCGGGGTACGCGCTCGTCGGGTACTGGACGGCCTATCTGAAGGCGAACTTCCCGGCCGAGTACATGGCGGCGCTGCTCACCTCGGTGGGCGACTCGAAGGACAAGGCCGCGGTGTACCTGTCGGAGTGCCGGCGCATGGGCATCACGGTCATGCCGCCGGACGTGAACGAGTCGCGGCACATGTTCCACCCGGTCGGGAAGGACATCCGGTACGGGCTCGGCGCGGTGCGCAACGTCGGCGCGAACGTCGTCGCTGGGATCATCGAGGCTCGCGAGGAGAAGGGCGCGTACGACGACTTCAAGGACTTCCTGCAGAAGGTGCCCGCGCCGGTGTGCAACAAGCGGACCGTGGAGTCGCTGATCAAGGCCGGGGCGTTCGACTCGCTCGGGCATGCGCGCCGCGGTCTCGCCGAGGTGCACGAGAAGGCGATCGACGCGATGGTCTCCATCAAGAAGGAGGAGGCGCGGGGCCAGTTCGACCTGTTCGGCGGGATGATGGCCGAGACCACCGACACGCTCGGCGTCGACCTGACGATCGCCGACGACGAGTGGGACCGGCGCGACAAGCTCGCGTTCGAGCGGGAGATGCTCGGCCTGTACGTCTCGGACCACCCGCTCAACGGGTTCGAGCGGCTCCTGTCGTCGAACGCGGACCGGCCGATCGCGGCCCTGCACGGCGAGGACGTCCCCGACGGCGCGAACGTGCGCGTCGCCGGGATCCTCCAGAACGTCGCCAAGCGGGTCACCAAGCAGGGCAAGCTGTGGGCGTCGGCCACTTTGGAGGACCTGGCGGGTTCGATCGAGGTGCGGTTCTTCCCGAACACGTACGAGCTGGTGTCCGAGTCGCTCGCCGACGACCTCGTGTGCTGCGTCAAGGGCAAGCTGGACCGCCGCGACGGCACCGCGCAGCTCATCGCCCAGGACCTCGCGGTCCTCGACACCTCGACCGGCCCGGAGTCGAACTCGGCGCCGATCACGCTCGCGCTGCGGGCCGCGTCGGTCAACCCGGCGCTCATCGAGAAGCTCTCCGACACGTTCAAGACCCACCGCGGCGAGGCCCAGGTGCGGGTGCAGCTCGCGAACGGGCCGAAGACGACGCTGCTCGCGCTCGGCGACGCGTGGCGGGTGCGGCCCTCGGTCGAGCTCGTCGGCGACCTGAAGGCCCTGCTCGGCGCGGGTGCGCTCATCGGGTAGGCAGGGGACGCAACGGGAACCGGGCCCTCCGGAAGGGGGCCCGGTTCCTTGCTTACTGGTCGAAGGCGGTTGCGCGGGACACGTGCTCCCACGCGTCGAGTTCGGCCTCCTGCGCCTGCAGCGACTCGCGGATTCGGTCGACCGCGGTGTCGCCCAGGACGAGCCGCAGCGGGACCTCCTCGGCGGACAGGGCCTGGATGATCGCCGCGGCGGCCTTCGCCGGGTCGCCCGGCTGGGTGCCGTCGGAGGCCGCGAACGAGGACCGGAACGGCCCCACGGTCTCCTCGTAGCCCTCGATCGGCGCCGACTCGGAATGCACGCCACCGGCGAAGCTGGTGCGGAACGCGCCCGGCTCGACGATGAGCACGTCGACGCCGTGCGGCTTCACCTCGGCCGCGAGCGCCGTGCTCAGGCCCTCCAGGGCGAACTTCGTCGCCAAGTACGCGCCGACGCCGGGGAACGAGGTGCGCCCGCCCATGCTTGACAGCTGCACGATCGCCCCCGACGCTTGCGCGCGCATGTGCGGGAGGACCGCACGGACCAGGTTCGCGGGCCCGAAGACGTGCACGTCCATCAGGGACCGCAGCTCGGCGTCGGTGGTCTCCTCGACCGCGCCCAGATGGCCGCGGCCGGCATTGTTGACCAGGACGTCGACGCGGCCGTACCAGAGGACGGCCTCGGCGACGACCGCATCGATCCGGGCCGGATCGGTCACGTCCAACTGGACAGGGACGACCCGGCCGGGGTGCGCGGCGGCCAGGCCGTCGAGGGTCTCGGGGCGGCGGGCCGTCGCGATGACGGTGTCGCCGTGGGCGACCGCGGCCTCGGTGATGGCGCGGCCGAAACCGGCGTTCGCGCCGGTGACGAGCCAGACGCGGCCTTCGGCGGTGCGGGCGGGTGCGCTCATGGGGTTCCTTCCGTGGGTGGTGGGTTCATTTATCCCCCTAGGGGACTGCGGGTGTCCAATACCGGTATTCGACGGGGCCATAAACGCGGCTTATGATCGCTGCATGGAGCTGCGGCAGTTGCGGTATCTTGCGGCGATCGGCGAGCACGGGAACCTCGGGCGGGCCGCGAAGGCCCTGTACGTCAGCCAGCCCGCGCTCTCCTACGCGCTCAAGCGACTCGAAGCCGAACTCGGGGTGCGGCTGTTCGACCGCACCCCCGCCGGGGTCGCCCCGACCGCCGCCGGGAGCGAGGTCCTGGCCGCGGCAGCCGACGCGCTCGCCGCCGCCGACCGGGTCGCCGCGGCCGCCGAAAGACACAAGACCGGCGGGGTGCTGCGGGTCGGATTCGAGGCTTCGGGTGCAGGGGAGCTGACCACGCGCGCCCGCGCCGAGCTCGCGCGACGCGGATTCCGGGTGGTGCCCAAGCGGTTCGACTGGGGCGGCGAGGCCGCGGCCCTGCGCCAGGGCGCGGTGGACGCCGCGTTCGTGTGGCTCCCCGCCGACCTCGACGGCTGCGAATCCGTCGTCGTCCGCACCGAACCGCGCGTCGTCGGCGTCCCCGTCGGCCACCGCCTCGCCGGCCGCGACTCCGTCACCGTCGACGAGACGAACACCGAGCCGCTCATGTGGACGGACAAGGCGCCGCACGCCTGGGTCGACTGGTGGGCGGTCAACCCCCGCCCCGACGGCACCGAACCGGTGTGGGGGCCCAAGAACGACAACGTCGAGGAGATGCTCGAACAGGTCGCCGAAGGCGCCGCCGTGTGCTTCGCGCCCGCGTCCATGGCCGCCTACTACGCCCGCCCCGACCTCGCGTGGGTGCCGCTCGCCGACGCCGAACCCCTGCGCGTCGCCCTCGCCTGGCGGCCCGGCAACCCCCTCGCCGAGGAGTTCGCGGCCGTCGTCCGATCCCTGATGTGACGCGCATCGCATTAGATGCGGTCACATCGGCGTCCCGGCATCCGTCAAGGGGGTGAAGCGAACCACCGGAAGCGAAGGAACACCGCCATGAGCATCACGCCCCGCATCGAGAACCCCGCCCAGTACCTGCCCGTCGTCAACGAGATCGCCGCCGCCGTCAACAAGGTCAACGCCGACGGCGTCCTCCCCGCGACCACCGCCGGCCTCGTGCAGCTGCGCGTCGGCCAGATCCTCGGCTCCAGCTACTTCACCACCCGCCAGCTGGAGGCCTCCCAGGACACCCCCGAGCGGCTCGGCGCCGTCGCCACCTGGCGCACCTCCCCGCTGTTCACCGAGGCCGAACGGGCCGCGCTCGCCCTCACCGAGGCCGTCCACACCCCGAACCCGACCGGCGAGCGCGTCAGCGACGACCTCGTCGACCAGGCCCGCAAACACCTCACCGAAGAGGAGATCGTCGTCCTCATCGGCGTCCTCGGGCAGATCGGGTTCTTCACCCCGCTCGCCCTCATCGGCTCCCCGAAGGTCGGCGTCTCCTTCGCCGAACAGTGGGTGCGGTAGACGCCGCGACGGAAGGGCCCGCGCACCGCGCGGGCCCTTTCCCGTTGCGGGCTAGGCGAGGACGCCGAGGGTGAGCGCGGCCGCGGCCGGGACCAGGTACATCAAGGGCGCGAACAGCGTCCCGTACGAGCGGGCCCGCGCCACGGTGACCACGGCGCCCGTGAAGTACAGAACCAGGCCGGCCGCCGCGGCGATCCCGACCGCGGGCACGACCAGGCCCGCGAGGAGCCCCAGCGCCCCGGCGGCCTTCGCCAGGCCCAGCCAGAACCACCAGGCCTCGGGGACGCCGTAGTGCGCGAGGGGCTCGACCACGTACGCGGCCTTGACCCAGATCGAATAGGCCGAGAACCCCGTCCAGAGGGCGGCGACCACGGTGACGATAACGAAGGCGATGCTCATCGGACTGCTCCGGTTCTGTTGCGGGAACGCTGATGCCCGTGTGAACCGCCGGCCCGCACCCGCGTGACCGAACGTGTCCGGCATCACTCACCGGTCGCGGGGCCTGGCCTAGGACCAGTTCGCGCGCCGCGCCGCCCTCCGCAGCACCCGCAGCAGCAGCGGACCCGCCGACACCAGCAGCACCGCCGTCGTCACCGCCCGGCCCACGTCCCAGCCCAGCGACGTCGCGATCGAATACGCGAACAGGCGCGGCAGGTTCTCGCCCAGGCCCCCGCCCGGCACGTACGCGAGGTCCCCCTGCGTGAGCGCGAACGGCCAGAACGACAGGTTCATCAGCAGCCCGTACGCCAGCGACGCCACCACCCCGTACCCCGCCAGCAGCGCGATCTCCCCGGCCCGGCCCGCCCGCGTGGACGGCGTGCGCGGCAGCAGCCCCGCCCCCAATCCCACGAACGCCGCCGCGAACATCTGGTACGGCATCCACGGCCCCACACCCCCGGTGAGCAGCGCCGACGCGAACAACCCCGTGCAGCCCAGCAGGAACCCGAACCCCGCCCCGAACACCCTGCCCGCCAACACGATCAGGAAGAACACCGTCTCCACCCCGGCCGCGCCCGCCCCGAAGGGCCGCACCGCCGCCACCACCGCCGACAGGACGCCCAGCATCGCCACCGCGCGCGCGTCCAGGCCCCCGTCGCTCAACTGCACCACCACCGTCGCCGTCACGAGGGGCAGCAGCAGCGCGAACAGCCAAGGGCCCGAAGTGGTCTCGGTCAACGCCCCGCCCGGCGCCGACAGCAGCGGCCACGACATCGCCACCAGGCCGAACCCCGCCGCCAGCACCAGCGCCACCGCCGCGCGCCGGCGCACCGCCGGACGCGCCTCAGCCATCGCCGGACCCCAATGCCGCCGCGACCTCCGCGACCGTCAGCCAGCCCGGCAGGATCTTCTCCACCTGCGGCGCGAACATCGGCGACGCGGCCGTGATCTGCCGCGCCGGGCCGTCCGCGACGACCTCCCCGTCCGACAGGACCACCACGCGCGACGCGAACTCGGCGCAGAACTCCACGTCGTGCGTGGACACGACCACGCAGTGCCCGGCCCCCGCGAGCAGCCGCAGCCTGGCGGCGAGCGCGGCCTTCCCGGGGTAGTCGAGGCCGCGCGTCGGCTCGTCGAGAAGCAGCAGCGGCGGTGCGGCCGTGAGTGTCACGGCCAGGGCGAGCGCGAGGCGCTGGCCCTCGGAGAGGTCCCGCGGGTGCGCCTGGGGGTCGACGTCTTCGACGAGGTCGTCGAGGATCTTCGCGCACGTGCCCTTCGGTGCGCGGCCGTCCTCGTCGGCGCCGGCGCATTCGGCGGCCACGGTCTCCGCGTACAGCAGGTCGGCGGCCTCGGCCGGGACGAGCCCGGCGAGGGTGCGCCGCTCCCCGGGACGGCGCGCGGCGGGGTCGGCGCCGCCGATCGCGACGGTGCCGCCCGAGCGCTTCCCGGTGCCCTGCAACGCCCACAGGAGGCTCGACTTCCCGGACCCGTTGCGGCCCATGAGCGCGATCCGCTCCCCGCGGGCCGCGACCAGGTCGACCCCGGCGACCGCGCGCACGCCCGGGTAGTCGACCGTCACCCCGCGCGCCTCCAGCAGCGGCGGTCCGGCCTGCGCCGCAGACAGTGGATTGTCGGTACCCGGGGATACGGTTTCGACACGCTCGGCGAGGACCTCGCGAAGCCGACCCGCGTGACGACGGGCTTCGCGGATCGTCACGGGCGGGCCGGGCCACCCGGCGAGGCGTCCGAGCCCGACCACCGGCGGCGCGACCGGCGAGACGGCGAGGACCTCCCCGAGCGGACCGGCGGTGACCTTGCCGCCGTTGAGAAGGAGGGCAGAATCTGCGTATTGGACGACGCGTTCGAGCCGGTGCTCCGCGAGGAGCACGGTGATCCCCAGGTCGTGGACGAGCCGGTGCAGCGCCGACAGGACCTCGTCGGCCGCGGTCGGATCGAGCGCCGAGGTCGGCTCGTCGAGGACGAGTGCGGCCGGCCCGGCGACGAGCGCCGCCCCGATCGCCACCCGCTGCCGCTGCCCTGAGGACAGCTGCGCGAGGGCCCGGTCCCGCACGTCGGCGAGGCCGAGCAGGTCGACGATCTCGGTGACGCGCTTGCGCATCGCCGCGGGGGCGACGCCGAGCTGCTCGGCGGTGTAGGCGAGTTCGAGCTCGACCTCGTCGGTCACGAAGCCCGCGAGGGGGTCCTGGCCGACGTACCCGACGACGTCCGCGAGGTCGGCGGGAGTCGCCCCGCGCACGTCGCGCCCGGCGACGGTGATGCGCCCGCGCATGTCGCCGCCGGTGAAGCGGGGGACGAGCCCGTTGACGGCCTTGAGCAGCGTCGACTTGCCGGCGCCCGTGGGGCCGACGAGCAGGCAGAACTCGCCCTCGGGGAGCGCGAAGGTCACGTCGTCGAGGACCGGCGGGCCCTCGTACGCGAACGTGACGTGCTCGAACGCGATGGCGTCGACGGTCATCGGGTGCCCTCCGTTGCCGAAGTGTCGCTGGTCATCAGGTGCCCTCCGGCCGGGTGCGTTCGGACGGCGAGGTGCCGTCCGGCGAGCGCTCCGTGGGTCGGTCCGCGCCAGGCTGATCGGTGTTCGCCGATGCGGCGCCGTGGTCCGACGAGCCGCTCGGACGCCGCAGGGGCGCGGCGTCGGGCCGGGCGGCGATCGTCGGCCGAGTGCGCTCTCGCGCTGCGGGCGTTTCGATCCGAGCGGTCGCGGGGTCGGGCCGATCGGTGCCCGCTCGTGCGCTGTCGTCGCTCGGCGGCGAACCCGGCTGTGGCGGGGCTGCGATCCGGGCGCCCTCCGGTGTCGAGGGGACCAGGATTGCGGGCAGGGCGGCGAGGAGGACTCCGGCTGCGGCGGCGAGCGGCAGCGGGGGTGCGTGGAGCGGTGCGGTCGCGGGCCACAGGGCCGCAGGTTCGAGCGCGAGGCCGGCGACCGTGCCGGCGACGGCGGTCGCGCCGGAGGCGACGACCGCCCAGTCCTTGGGGCCGAACCGGTCCGGCCGGTACCTGGTGTGCGGGACGCGCTTGGAGGCGAACGCGATCCCGAA
>NZ_QFRW01000248.1 GCF_003265355.1 Glycomyces dulcitolivorans
CTCGCGGCCGGCGCGTCCCGCGCGCTGGTCGGCCGCGGCCCGCGACGCGGGCGCGGTCATCAGGCCCGGCAGCCCCCGGGCGTGGTCGACGACGGGGCGGCGCACCAGCCCGGCGTCGACGACGATCCGCACCCCCGGCACGGTGAGGCTCGACTCGGCGATGTCGGTGGCGAGCACGACCCGCCGCCGGTCGCCGACGCGCATCGCCCGGTCCTGCTCGACGGGCGACACCGATCCGTGCAATTGATATATATCGACATCGAGGTGTCCGAGTTGGCCGGCCACGCGCCGGATCTCGGCGGCGCCGGGGAGGAACACCAGCGCGTCGCCCTCGTCGGCCTCCATTGCGCGGCCGATGATATGTGACACGTGACCGAGGAACCTCGGGTCGACCCGCATCCCGTCGGGCGGATTGAGGCGCTCGCGCGGGGGCGCCCAGTGCATCGCGAAGGGGTGGCGCATCGGCTCGGAGGCGATCGCGGGCGCGGGGCCGTCCTCGCCGGCGAGCAGCCCGGTCCACAGTGCGACGTCGGCGGTGGCCGAGGCGGCGACGATTCCGAGATCGGGGCGCAGGACCTGCCGGGACTCGATGAGGAAGGCGCAGGCGGTGTCGGTCTCCAGGTGCCGCTCATGGCATTCGTCGAGGACGACGAGGTCGACGCCGGGCAGTTCGGGGTCGGCCAGCAGCCGGTTGAGCAGGACCCCGGTGGTCACGACCTCGACGCGGGTCGCGGCGGACCGGCGGGTCTCGCCCCGGATCTGGAACCCGACCCGCTCGCCGACCTTCTCGCCGAGGATCGCGGCCATCCGCGCGGCGGCGGCCCGGGTCGCGAGCCGGCGCGGCTCGGCCACGAGGACCCGCCGCTGTGGCATATCACGTGTCACATATCCCGGCCCGGTGCCGAGGCCGGCGGCGTCGATGAGCCCGGCGAGGGCGAGCGGCGCGAGCGTGGTCTTCCCGGTCCCCGGCGGCGCGGCGAGCACGGCGGTCCCGGTGCGCGACACGGCCTCCAGCAGTGCGGGCAGCGACTCCCGGATCGGCAGGTCGGGCAGCGCGGGCGGTTGCGGCATGCCGCTCATTCTCGCCGAGCCCGAAAGCGCGCGCCTCGCGGCCGGGATGCCGAGTGCACTGCAACGTGAACGGCGGTTCCCGACAAATCGGGCATCCGCAGGCACCCCCGTTTCAACAGTGCCCGCCGGGTACGACATCCAGGCGTGGCCGCAGCCGTCGACCGGTCGCCGGCGATGCGGCGGGCGAGATCAGGACGCCCGGGCCCGGCTCCGCCGTCGCCGTGTCGGGCGGGCACGACGCTGCGGGTGCGCTCCGCCGGCCGCCGTGCTTGTCGGGTACGACCCTGCGGGTAAGGCCGGGCAGCTGCTGCGCCCGCCGGGCGCCGGGTCAGCCTTCGAGGTTGCCGTCCGGGCAGGCGTCGTCGTTGGCGACGTACGAGAGCTCGATCGTGGTGTCGTAGCCGATCTCCGAACCGGACTCGGGAGTCTGGTAGAGGACCTCGCAGACCTCGTGCTCGGCGCTCTCGGGCGCGGTCGGGCTCACGAGGACGTCGCTGAAGCCCTCCTCTTCGAGCGCGGTCATGGCGTCGACGACGTCCCAGCCGGTGTAGTCGTCGAGTTCGACCAGTTCGGGCTGCTCCTCCTCGGTCGTCTCCTCGTCCTCGTCCGTGTTCTGGTCCTCGTTGTCACCGGAGTCGCCGCCGTCGTCGGTGTTCTCCTCCTCGGCGGTCGTCTCGGTGTCCTCCTCGACGACCTCGGAGGTCTCGGTGGTGGTGTCGTCGGAGGCGCCCGTGGGGTCGTCCTCGTCGTCGTCCCAGGGCGACCACATGAACAGGGCGATGAGGATCACCGCGACGCCCGCGATCGAGACGAGGATCGGGCCGGTCGGGTTCCGCTTGGCCTGCTCCATGTCCCGCGGCGGCGGCAGCGGCCGCTCGGGGGCGCCGCCGGTGCGGTACTGCCCGGTGCCCGCGGCGGGCCCGTAGTCGTCGAACTGCTGCTGCTGGATGGGACTCGTGTGCGCCTGCACGACGCCGGCGCCCATGGCCGCGCCCATCGCCCCGCCCGCGCCCGGCGTCATCACGCGGGTCGAATCGGGCGACTGGTACGGGTTCGGCGAGGGGACGCCGGGGGAGAGGATCGCGGTGGTCCCGCCGCCCATGCCGCCCGCGCGGCACACCTGCGCGAGCTCGGCGGCCGAGGAGAAGCGCTGGCGCGGGTCCTTCGCCAGGCAGCGCATGATGATGTTCGCGACCGGCGGCGGGATGTCGGGCGGCAGCGGCGCGGGCGTGCCGGTCAGGTGCCCGGCGATCGCGGCGGTCGGCTCGTTCCCGGCGAACGGCGGGCGCCCGGCGAGGGCCTCGTAGCCGACGATGCCCAGCGAGTACACGTCGGTGG
Organism: Glycomyces dulcitolivorans; assembly: GCF_003265355.1. Taxonomy (GTDB): domain Bacteria; phylum Actinomycetota; class Actinomycetes; order Mycobacteriales; family Micromonosporaceae; genus Glycomyces; species Glycomyces dulcitolivorans. The sequence goes on from NZ_QFRW01000248.1 coordinate 2,410, forward strand.
CGCCGGTCAGCTGCGAGCCCTGGAGCTGCTCGGGCGAGGCGTACGCGAGCGTGCCCATGACCGTGCCGGTCTCGGTGAGCCCGGCGCCGCCCTTGGCCGCGGCGATGCCGAAGTCGACGATCTTGACGCTGCCGTCGGGGTCGACCAGGAGGTTCCCCGGCTTGATGTCGCGGTGGATGATGTGGGCCTGGTGCGCGACGTCGAGCGCCTCGGCTGCCGAGGCCATGATCTTCAGGGTCTCGTTGGGTGACAGGCGCCTGCGCTGGCGCAGGACGTTGTCGAGCGCCTGGCCGCGCACGAGCTCCATGATCAGGTAGGAGACGAGGCCCTCGGGGGCGTGCTCCTCGCCGTAGTCGTAGAGCGCGACGATCCCCGGAGACTGCAGCTGGGCGACCGCCTGCGCCTCCTGGTGGAACCGGGCCCGGAACCGGTCGTTGCCCGACAGTCCGGAGTGGAGCAGTTTGACGGCGACGACGCGGTTGAGCCGCGTGTCGGTCCCGCGCCACACCTCGCCCATGCCGCCCGCCGCCAGGCGCTGTTCTAGGCGGTAACGGCCAGCGATCAGGTTCCCGGGTTCCACCCTCGGCCTCTTTCGTCATCGGGAGCAGGGCACGAAGGTGAGCTTAGTAGGGGGCCGCGACCCGGCCCGCACGCGGCCGCCGCAGCCTGAACGCCCGATGGATCCCCTTGAGGTGTAGGGGAACGGCCGGGCTAGGCCGCGTCCTCCACCGGTTCGAGGGTCAGGCTGATCGAGTTGATGCAGAACCGGGCGTCCTCGGGGTTGTCCCAGCCCTCGCCGTAGAACACGTGCCCCAGGTGCGAATCGCAGTCGGCGCAGCGCACCTCGGTGCGCTGCATGCCGAGGCTGTCGTCCGTCAGCAGCCGCACCCTGTCCCCGGCCAGGGGCGTCCAAAACGACGGCCACCCGCAGCGCGAGTCGAACTTCGTGTCGGAGGCGAACAGCTCCGAGCCGCACGCCCGGCACCGGTACACGCCGCGGCGCTTCTCGTCGACGTACTCGCCGGTCCACGGCGCCTCGGTGCCGCCCCCGCGCAGCACCCGGTACTCGTCGCGCGTGAGCTTCTCGCGCCACTGCTCGTCATTTCCGCGTTCAGGACCCATGCCCCCAGTCTAGAACCCGCCGCACCGAACCGGCCCAGCCCGCGCGACAGGCCCCGGGGAGCCGAGCCCGCGCCGGGCCGCGGCCGGGCGGCTAGGATCGGGCCCATGCGGTACCTCCTTGGCGACTACACCACTGAAGGCGGCCCGGGCCTGGTCGCGGCCGGACCCGACGGGCTCGGCGAGCCGGCTGCGGTGGTGAACCCCTCGTGGGTCCACGTCGGGCCCGAAGCGGTCTACACCCTCACCGAGACCGAGCCCGGCTTCGCCGCGGCCTGGCGCCTCGGCGAGGACTTCACGCTCGACCGCGCCGGGCAGGGCCGCTCCACCGGCGGCAACAACCCGTGCCACGCCACCGTCGACCCGACCGGTCGCTGGCTCCTGGTCGCCAACTACGGCGCCGGGGACGGCTCGGGCGCCTCGGTCGCGGTCCTCCCCATCGGCGAGGACGGCACCCTCGGCGAGGCCGCCAGCGTCTTCCGCCTCTCGGGCTCAGGCCCCGACCCCGAACGCCAGTCCGGCCCCCACGCCCACCAAGTGGTATGTCACATGTCACGCGTGCTGGTCGTCGACCTCGGCTCCGACCGCATCCACGCGCTCGACCTCGGCGAGGACGGCGCCCTCACCCCCGCCGCCACCACCCAGCTCGAACCCGGGTTCGGCCCCCGCCACCTCGCGTTCGTCGGCGACCGCGCCGTCATCGCCGGCGAGCTCGCGAACGCCTTCGCCGTCGGCGGCTACGACGACCGCTCCGCGACGTTCTCCTTCGGACCCCCGATCCCGCTGCCCAGCGGCGAGGCCGTCGACTACGCGGCCATGCCCGACATCGGCCTCGACGAGGACGCCCCCCGGCCGCTCCCGGCCGCCGTCGTCCCCGACCCCGAGAGGGGCCTCGTCTACATCACCGTCCGCGGCCCCGACCAGCTCGCCGTCGTCAACCCCGCGGCGGGCGCCCTCGTGCGCTCCGTCCCCGTCGGCGCCGCCTGGCCCCGGGACGCCGTCCTCACCGGCGACGGCACGCTCCTGGTCGCCTGCCAGCACGGCGGGCAGGTCACCCGCGTCGACCCGACCGGCGAGCGCCCGCCGGCCGTCGAATGGACCGTCCCCGGTGTGACTTGCGTGGCACCGCTGTCCTGAACGGGCAGTTCAGGCACGTGAGGCCAGTGATCTTGCGCAGTCTGCAAAATTTCAACTTCCGAATCTTGTAAACACCGACCACCACGGTTAGGGTTAGCCCATGGCCGAACCGACCGGGCTCCGCGAACGCAAGAAGGCCGCCACCAAGGCGGCCCTCAGCGAGGCCGCGTTCCGCCTGGCCGTCGCCAAGCAGGGCATCGAAGCGGTCACCGCCGACGAGATCGCCGCCGAAGCCGGCGTCTCCACCCGCACCTTCCACAACTACTTCCCCTCCAAGGAAGCCGCCCTCCTCCACGACTTCCACGAGACCACCGGCCAGCTCCTCGCCGGCCTCCGCGAGCGCGCCCGCGAACAGCCCATCTGGGACGCCTTCCGCGACGCCACCATCGACATGCACTTCGACCAGAAGTTCGACATCGACGCCATGCGCTGCCGCGAACAGCTCATCCACGCCTCCCCCTCGCTCATCAAAGAGCAGTCCGGCCAGTTCATGGAACTGTTCGCCGAGGCCATCGACATCGTCGCCACCGCCACCGGCACCCGCACCGGCGACCTCTACCCGCGCCTGCTCCTCGGCGCCGCCCTCGTCACCATGAAGTCCTCCACCGAGCACTGGCTCGCGGACCCCGGCGACCGCACCCTCGCCGAGACCATCACCGAGGCCTTCTCCTACTTCGAACGCGGCATCACCCAGCCGCCGACCGCGACCGCGGCCTGAACCGCCCGGACGCCCGAACGCACAACTGAACAAAGGAACCACCAGGAAACCCACCGCCGACGACGCCGTCGGCGAACACCACCCGACCGGTCCCGCCGCACACACACCCGACTGCGCCGACACACGACGCAGCCCCAGGCGGGGCCGGCCAATCATCCGATTGGAGCACCCACCCGTGGCCACCTTCCTCTACCGTCTCGGCAGAGGCTCCCACCGACTGCGCTGGCTCGTCCTCGCCGTCTGGGTCCTCGTCGTCGCCGGAGTCGGCGCCGCAGCCGCCACCCTCCAACAGGAGACCAACCCCGAGTTCGTCCTCCCCGGCACCGAATCCCAGGAGGCCTTCGACCTCCTCGAAGACCGCTTCCCCGAAATGGACGCCGACGGCGGGTCCGCCCAGATCGTCATCCAGTCCGAGAACGGCGAAGCCCTCACCTCCGAGGCCAACACCGCCGCCATCGACGCGCTCGCCGCCGTCATGGAGGACTCCCCGCAGATCGCCTCCGTCACCAGCCCCCTGGCGACCGGCCCGAACGGCGAGCCGATCGGCATGCTCTCGGCCGAGGACCAGACCATCGGCGTCATGCAGGTCGCCTACGCCGAGCCCTCCATGGAACTCGACGAGGACACCGTCACCTACCTCGAAGACGCCGTCGCCGACGCCGAAGACCAGGGCATCCGCGTCGAAGTCGGCGGCGACGTCCTCCAGGCGATGCCCGAGACCAGCGCCACCGAGCTCATCGGCATCGGCGTCGCCCTCGTCGTCCTCATCATCACCTTCGGCGCGCTCCTGGCCGCCGGCCTGCCGATCATCACCGCCGTCCTCGGCGTCATGCTCACCACCGCGGGCATCCTCGCCGCCACGTCCTTCATGAACGTCAGCGAGTCCACCGGCACCCTCGCCTCGATGATCGGCCTCGCCGTCGGCATCGACTACGCCCTGTTCATCCTCTCGCGCTACCGAAGCGAACTCGCCAAGGACGGCCGCGTCGAGGACAGGGGCGCCCGCGCCGACGCCATGGGCCGCGCCGTCGGCACCGCCGGCTCCGCGGTGTTCTTCGCCGGCCTCACCGTCATCGTCGCCCTCCTGGGCCTGTCGGTCGTGAACATCCCGTTCCTCACCGAGATGGCCGTGGCCGCCGCCGTCACCGTCGCCATCGCCGTCGTCATCGCCGTGACCCTCCTGCCCGCGTTCGCCGGATTCGCCGGCAAGCGCATCTTCACCGCACGCCAGAGGCGCCGCATCGCCGAAGGCGTCCACGGCACCAAACCCAACGGCGGCAAGAAGTGGGCCGGGTTCGTCACCCGCCACCCGATCCTCGTGGCGCTCATCGGCATCATCGGCCTCGGCGCCCTCGCCTACCCGGCCACCGACCTCGAACTGGGCCTGCCCGACGCCGGGTCCTCCGGTGAGGACACCACCCAGCGCCAGGCCTACGACCTCATCAGCGACGGCTTCGGCGAGGGCTTCAACGGCCAGCTCATGATCGTCGGCGACCTCGACGACGGCGTCGACGCGGCCACCGCCGCGGCCGACGTCACCGCCGAACTCAACGACATCGACGGCATCGCCGTGGTCGGCCAGGCCGTCCCCAACCAGGCCGGCGACACCGTCCTGGTCACCGTCATCCCCGACACCGCGCCCGCGGACGAGGCCACCAACCAGCTCGTCCACGACATCCGCGGCGTCCTCGCCGACGACACCGACGCCGACTGGGCCGTCACCGGCGCGACCGCGCTCAACATCGACATCTCCGACAACCTCAACGACGCGCTGCTGCCGTACATGCTCATCGTCGTCGGCCTCGCGGCGCTGATCCTGCTGCTGGTGTTCCGCTCGATCCTGGTACCGGTCATGGCCACGCTCGGGTTCATGCTCAGCGTGTTCGCCGCCCTGGGCGCGCTCGTCGCGGTCTTCCAGTGGGGCTGGGGCGCGGAGCTGTTCAACGTGGACCAGCCCGGCCCGATCATGTCGATGATGCCGATCCTCATGATCGGCCTCGTGTTCGGCCTCGCCATGGACTACCAGATCTTCCTGGTCACGCGGGTGCGCGAAGCGTACGTGCACGGCGCCGACCCCAAGGCCGCGATCGTGGAGGGCTACGGCCACTCCTCGCGCGTCGTGGTGGCGGCGGCGCTGATCATGATCAGCGTGTTCGCGGCGTTCATCTTCAGCGCCGAGTCGCTCATCGCCTCGATGGGCTTCGCGCTGGCCGCGGCGGTCGTGTTCGACGCGTTCGTGGTCCGCATGGCGATCATCCCGGCGGTCATGGCCCTGATCGGCCGCGGCGCCTGGTGGATCCCGAGGTGGCTGGACCGGATCCTGCCGAACGTCGACGTCGAGGGGGAGAAGCTCCAGCAGCACCTCTCCAAGAGCGCCCCCGAGGACGAGCGCGAGCTCGTCGGAGCGTCCAAGTAGCCGAAGCCCGAAGGGGATCCGGGCCGACCCCCGGCCCGGGTCCCCGCGGGTTCGGTGAACGGGGGACCCCATGGTCTTCTTCTGGGCGCTGCTGATCCTGATCGGCATGATCACCGCGGACTTCTTCGTCCCGATGCTCCCGAGCGCGACGCTGGTGACCGCCGCGGCGGGGCTCGTGCTGGGGAGCCCGTGGCTGATCGTCGTGCTCCTCGTCGGCGCCGCGGCCTCGTCGTGGTTCGGCGAGTTCATGGGCTACAAGGTGTTCCGCGCGGTGCGGGCCGGGCTGCGGCGCCGCCCGCCCGGGTTCGCGGTGCGGCTCGCCGAGCGGTCCGTGATGGGCAAGGTGCTGAAACTCGAGAAGCTGCTGCGCGGCAGCGTCGCGAAGCACCCGTACCGCACGACGGTCGTCGCGCGCTTCCTTCCCGCCGGTCGCACCACGCTCGCGTGGATCGCGGCCGGCGGCGGCCGTGTCCCTTACGGCCGCATGGCCGCTCTCGGCGGGGTGCTGTGGGCGGTCTACACGGTCAGCCTCGGCCTGCTCATCGCCTGGATCGCCGGTCCGGGCCTGCAGTCGCTTCTGGGCTCGGTCCTGACGGTGCTGGCCGTCGGCGCCGTCCTCGGCTGGGTCGCCAAGCACTGGCAGAAGACCCACGCCGCCGAGGCGGAGTCCGAACCGGTGCTCGCGATCGCGGCCGGGCCGGAGCCGGGGCCGCTCGCGGCCGTTCCCGGACCGGATTCGGTGGTGCCGCTCGCCGACCCGGTCGGCCCCGTCAACGGGCCGACGCCGGTCGACCCCGCCAAGTGCGGTCTGAAGCCGGGCGGCGCGACCGGGACCGGCCTCGGTGCCGAACCCGGTTCGGCGCGGGCCGCCTTAAGGCACGCCAGTAACACATCACGCATCACATGTCACATACCGCGGGCCCGTCCGATTCGGACGGGCCCGCGGTATGTCACATATTCCTAGATCTGCTCGCACCCGCCGGGCACTTCCGGCAGCCACGGATCCTCCGGGTCCGGCGCGAACTCGCGGCCCTGGCGTCCGGCCGGGATCTCGCCCATGCGCCCGGCCTGGAAGTCCTCGACCGCCTGGACGATCTCGGAGCGGGTGTTCATGACGAACGGCCCGTACCGCGCGACCGGCTCGTTGATCGGCTCGCCGCCCAGCAGCAGGACCTCCATCGCACCGGTCGTGTGGTGCTGCTCGGGTCCGGCGCCGACGGTGATGTAGTCCCCGCCGGGCGCGAACTGCGCGAGCTGCGACTCCTTGAGCGGCCGCTTCTCGTCGCCGGCGTAGCCGTCGCCGTGGAGGGCGAAGGCCATCGCCGAATACGAGTGCTGCCAAGGGATCCGCACCTCCGCGCCCGGAGAGAGCGTGGCGTGGACGAGCGTGATCGGCGTGTAGGTGCTCCCGGGACCGTCGTGCCCGGCGACGTTTCCGGCGATGATCCGCACCAGGGCGCCGCCGTCCCCGGAGGACACGAGCGTCAGGCCGTTCCCGCGGATGTCCTGGTAGTTCGGCGCGTTCCACTTGGCGCGCTTGGGAAGGTTGACCCACAGCTGCACGCCGTCGAACACCCCGCCGGTCATGACCAGCTTCTCGGAGGGCAGCTCGTCGTGCAGCAGCCCGGAGCCGGCGGTCATCCACTGCGTGTCGCCGCCTCGAATTACTCCGCCGCCGCCGTGGGAGTCGGTGTGGACGAACGTGCCGTCCATCAGGTACGTGACCGTCTCGAAGCCGCGGTGCGGGTGCCACGGGGCGCCCTTGGCCTCGTGCGGCTCGTAGGCCGCGGTCATGTGGTCGAGGAGGAGGAACGGGTCGCCGCCGTCCATGAGGCTCGGCGTGGGGAACGGGCGCCGCACGGGGAAGCCGCCGCCTTCGAGGGCGCGGATCGAGTCGACGACCTTGGCCACGGCGCGCGGGCGCGACTCCAGCGCGGGCGCGTCGAGACGCGGCAGCGCGAGGACGTCGGGCACGGTCACAGCGGGCATGTGGGCCTCCTTAGAAGGTTGGTCAGCCAACAATATCATTGGCCGACCAAATATTGCTACGCTTGCCCGATGGAACCCAGCCGCACCGCCACCAGCGCACCCGGAAGTGACGTGTGCGACGACGAGCAGCGCGTCGGCGAGATCGGCCACGCCCTCTTCCGCGTCGCCCGAGCCCACCGCGCCGCCGCGGGCCGCCTCCTGCGCGAGATCGGCCTCTACCCGGGCCAGGAGGTCATGCTCGGCCGCCTCGCCGACCACGGCGACACCCGCCAGTCCCGCCTCGTCCTCGAACTCGGCATCGACCCCTCGACCGTCACCAAGATGCTCCAACGACTCGAACGCCAGGACCTGGTCGAGCGCCGCCCCGACCCCGTCGACCGCCGCGTCTCCGTCGTCGCCATCACCGCCAAGGGCCGCGACCTCCTCGGCCGCATCGAGGACTCATGGCGCCGCCTCGACGAGATCACCTGCGCCGGTTTCGAAGACGAGGACCGTGTACGACTCGCCGGGCTACTCGAACGCTTGGAGCACAATCTGTCCACGTGCCAGGAATGATCACTTGTATGCCCGGATGCTGATATGTCAATGATCAGACACTTCGTCAGCCTTTAGTGTCCTTTCGCGACGAGCGGGTACCTCCATATCCTGAAGACCGCACTTTGGGGACGAAGCGGTGGGGCATCGTCCGCCCGACACAGATCAGGTGGGTACCGATGATCCGGGTTCTCCTCAAGCACGACCAGGACCTCTGGCGGACCGCGCTCGCCCGCGGGCTCGATGCCGTGCAGGGAATCACCGCCGTGCACGACGTCGTCGCAGGTGAGGACGTGATCGCGGCGGCCCGCCGAATACGGCCGCACGTCCTGGTCCACGAGGCGGGTTTACTGCCCAACGAGCACGTGGCCTCGGTTTGCGCGGCGCTGCCGGACTCGAACGTCCTGCTGCTCCTGGACCCGCGCCGCCCGTTGGAGTTCCGGCCCGAGCTCACGCGCTTCGCGCCGCGCGTGGGCATCATGACGACCGGGGAGACCTTCGACCGCTTCGTCGAGGCGATCCACCGCCTGACGCGCGGCGAGCCGGTGATCGACGCCGACATCGCTTTGGCCGCACTGCGTTCGCGGGCCAACCCGCTGACGCCGCGTGAGCGTGAGGTCCTCGGGCTCGCCGCGACCGGGGCGCGGACGGGCGAGATCGCCGAGAAGCTGTACCTGCGGGTGGGGACGGTGCAGAACTACCTGTCCAACGCCATCCACAAGTCCGGCGCGCGCAGCCGCATCGACGCGGTTCGGATCGCGCAGAGCGCGGGGTGGATCTGAGCGGGGGTCGCGGGGTCGCCGGTCCGTGTTGCGGGGCCGCCGGTCCCGGAGCGGGGCCTGTAGTCCCCCGTCGGGACCGGAGTGGGGGACCGAACCACCGGTCTGCCGGCACCGGGCGATTTCGCGATGGCCGGTGTCCCGGTCAGATGTACCGGTCAGGCTCGCGGGGCGACCGCCGATGCTCCGTTGCGGCTCGCGAGGAGCTCGCGGAACAGCGGTGAGACGTCTTGCAGCAGTTCGCGGTCGCCGAGCGCGGCGGTGCCGCCGTCGAGGACGAGGACTCGCTCGGCTCGCAGCGCCGAGGAGGGCCGGTGGGCGATGACGACGAGCGTGCCGCGCTCGGCGAACGCCTGCTCGGCGCGTTCCTCGGCGGCCGGGTCGAGGTGGCAGGTGGCCTCGTCGAGGATCGCCAGCGGCGCGGGGGAGAGGTGCGCGCGGGCGAGCGCGAGCAGCTGGCGCTCGCCGCTGGACAGGTCGCGGGGCGCGACGAGCGCGTCGAGCCCGCCGAGCCGATCGACCAGCGCGGTCGCGCCGACC
>NZ_QFRW01000249.1 GCF_003265355.1 Glycomyces dulcitolivorans
GCCTCGGCGCGGGCGCGGGAGGCGCGCTCGGACTGGGCCTGGCGGGAGAGCGCGTCGGCGCGTCCGGCGAGCGCGGAGGCGCGCTCTTCGGCGGTGCGGACGGAGAGGCGGGTCTCCATCTCGTTCTGGCGGGCGGCGTCGAGTTCGCGGGAGAGGACGTCGCGCTCGTCGGTCGAGGGCTCCTCGATCTCGGGGAGCGATTCGAGCTCGTCGAGCTGCGTTTCGAGGTCGTCGAGTCCGGCGGTGTCGGTCTCGCGGGCGGTCTGGGCGCGGTCCTTGGCCTGGGCGAGGCGGGCGACCTCGGCTTCGGCGCTGCGGGCGGCGGCGCCGAGTTCGGCAAGGCGGCGGGCGACGACGCTGTGCGCGGCCTGGGCCTGGCGCTGGGCGTTGCGGACCTCTTCGGCGGCGGCCTCGGCTTCGGCGTGGGCGTCGCGGGCGCCGTCGAGCTGCTCGCGCAGCTGCGCGGCGAGGGACTCACTGGCGACTCTTCGATCTCGCGCCTCGTCGACGGCGGCCTGGATCTCGATGTAGGACTGGGCTTTCGCGGAGCCGCCATGGGCGGTCGCGGCGCCGAGGACGTCACCGGCGCGGGTGACGGCGGTGAGCGCGGGGTGGGCCTCGACGATGGCGCGGGCCGCGGGGAGGTCGTCGGCGACGACCATGCCGGCGAGGACGGCGCGGACGGTGGAGGCGAGTTCGGCAGGGGCGGAGACGGTGTCGGCGACGGACACGAGCCCGGCCGGGACGTCCACTTGCGCCTGGCCACCGGCGATCAGGCTGTGCTTTATCAGGAACCCCGCCTGGCCGCCGTCCTCGTCGCGGAGGAGCTGGATGGCCTGCGCGGCGGTCGCGGGGCTGGTGACGGCGATGGCGTCGGCGAGGCGGCCGAGCGCGGCGGCGAGGACCGGCTCGTAGCCGGGACGGACCGTCAGCAGGGCGGCGACGGAGCCGAGGACGCCGGGGACGGCGTCGGCGCGGGCGAGCAGGGCGGCGGCGCCGTCCTTGCGGCGCAGGCCGACGGCGAGGGCCTCCTCGCGGGCGGCCCACTGCGAGGCCTCCCGGTCTGCGTCGCGCTCGGCTTCCTGGAGGCGGTCGAGTTCGGCCTTCGCGGCGGCGGTGCGGGCCTTCGCGGCGACGATCGCCTCGTCGAATTCGGACTCGGCTTCGACGGCCTCGTTCTCGGCCTCGGCTTCGGCGTGCGCCTCGGCGGCGGCCTCGGCGCGCTCGCGGGCTTCGGCGAGGGCGATGGAGGCGCGCTCGAGCTCTTCGGCCGCGGCGATGGTGCGGGACTTGAGGGAGTCCACTTTCCCGCGCAGCGTGGCGAGCGCTTCGCGGCGCTCGGCGGCGGCCTTGACGGCGCCGACGATGCGCTGCTCGGCCTCGGACAGGGCCGCCTCGGTCTCCTCGCGGGCCTCGACGGCGGCGGCGAGCCGCTCGGAGTCCTCGGCGATGCCCTCGCGCAGCTCGATCTCCTGCTCGCGGATGCGCTGGGCCTCGGTCTCCAGGACCTCGGGGTCGCGTCCGGCGCGGTCGTCCTGCTCCTCGGCGAGGTAGCGGCGGCGCTCGGCGGCGAGCTGCGCGGTGGAGCGGAGGCGCTCGGCGACGGCCTGGAGCCGGTACCAGGTCTCCTGGAGGCGCGCGAGGCGCGGCTTGTCGGCGGCGTGCGCGGCCTCGACCTCGCCCACCTGGGCGGAGAGGCGCTCGTGCTCGTCGGCGAGGACTTCGCGGCGCTCCTTGAGGGCCTCCTCGTCGGCGAGGTCCTTGGCGATGTTGGTGCGCAGGCCGGTGAGGTCGTCGGCGAGGAGGCGCAGGCGGGCCTCGCGCAGGTCCATCTGGATGGTCTGGGCGCGCCGGGCGAGTTCGGCCTGGCGGCCGAGCGGCTTGAGCTGGCGGCGCAGCTCGCCGGTGAGGTCGGAGAGGCGGTCGAGGTTGCCCTGCATGCCTTCGAGCTTGCGGAGGGCCTTCTCTTTGCGCTTGCGGTGCTTGAGGACGCCGGCCGCTTCCTCGATGAAGGCGCGGCGGTCCTCGGGGCGGGCGTGCAGGTAGGAGTCGAGCTTGCCCTGGCCGACGAGGACGTGCATCTCGCGGCCGATGCCGGCGTCGGAGAGGAGGTCCTGGACGTCGAGGAGGCGGCAGCGGTCGCCGTTGATCTCGTACTCGCCCTCGCCGGAGCGGAACATGCGGCGGGTGATCGACACTTCGGAGTAGTCGATGGGGATCGCGCCGTCGGAGTTGTCGATCGTGAGGGTGACCTCGGCGCGGCCGAGCGCGGGGCGGCCGGTGGTGCCCGCGAAGATGACGTCCTCCATCTTGCCGCCGCGCAGCGACTTCGCGCCCTGCTCGCCGAGGACCCAGGCGATGGCGTCGACGACATTGGACTTGCCGGAGCCGTTGGGACCGACCACGCAGGTGATCCCCGGTTCGAAGCGCAGGGTCGTGGCCGAGGCGAAGGACTTGAATCCCTTCAGCGTGAGGCTCTTCAGGTACAACGGTCGCTCCGGCTGTCGGCGTCGGCGGGGTATAGGACCGTCCCAGCGTACAAGGCCGCTGTGACCGGATCGGGGAGATCAAAGGTCTCAAAGGGGACGAACCCGGACCGGGTACCCGGGATTTCGGGCCCCGGACACGACAATGCGCGCCCGCTGCTGGCAGCTGGCGCGCCTATCTTCTCTTGTGCGAGTGACGGTCTAGGTCAACGCGGGCTCGTGCAGCCGCATCAGCTCCTCGACATGATCGTGTTCGATCTCGTCTTCACGGGACCGGAGCTCGGCAAGCTCGGTCTCGAGGTTGCGTACTCGCGCGCGTAGCTGGACCACTTCTTCGAGCAGGCGCTTGTTGGGAGCCTGGCCGATGTGGCCGTAGAGGGCTTTCGCCATGTTTTCTCCTTGCGATCACGTCGTCTGGTGGCGTTGGAGTACGCACCAAAAGAACGTCGCATGTGCTGAGTGAATTTTTTTAGCCGCCGGGGCCGATTGCCCCTCGCCGGACCAGTGGAGCACGGCTCGTGAACACTGGCCGTCACCCACCATCTTCCGCCTTTCCGGCGGTCTTCGTCAAGCTTTGCACATGCTTTGCCCTCGGGATTCGACGGGGGTCACACCTGCGGGGGGCGCTGCGTGAGTGCGCGCTCACGCCGTGCTCAGTGCGCGGCGGGCCGGAACCTGATAGTGTCCCCCAGAACGCGAACTACCCCCGTGTATTTCACCCCCGCGACGGAGCCGTAACCCCATGCGAAGACTCCAGGGCGGGCGCCACCGCGACCCCGCCGAGAGCACGCGCCGGATGTTCATCGCCATCCTGGCCTCGTTCGGCCTCGCGGCCGGCGCGACCTCACTGTGGGCGGTCGGGTCGCCACTGGACGGCACCGAAGTGGCCGCCGAGGACCCCACCACCGGCGCCGCCACTTCCGAAGCGGCCGAAGAGAGCCCCACCGTCTCGCCCCTCGCGGACATCCAGGAGGCCGAGATCCTCCCGCAGGACGCCGAGGAGGAGCCGACCACCGAGGCGGCCGAGGAGACCACGACCGCCGAGGAAGAGGACGACGGCGGTTCCGGCGGCGGCGAGGACGACGGCGGCTCCGACGCCCCGTACGCCGACGCCGAATCGGAGGTCCTCGCCATCGTCAACGACCGGCGCTCCGAGAACGGCTGCGGCGACCTGGCCCGCGACTCGCGCCTGGACACCGCCGCGCGCCTCCACGCCGAGGACATGGCCGTCAACGACTACTTCGACCACACCTCGCAGGACGGCCGCAGCCCGACCGACCGCGCGAACGCCCAGGGCTACGAGGGCGGCGTCGGCGAGAACATCGCCTACGGCTACCCGGACGCCGAGGCGGTCATGGAGGGCTGGATGAACTCCGAGGGCCACCGCGCGAACATCCTCAACTGCGGCTACGACGACATCGGGATCGGCGCCTACGACCGCGACGGCACCATCTACTGGGTGCAGATGTTCGGGTAGCACCACCGCGGGGCCTGCATTATCGCAGGTGGGCGCCGCTGCGCCCTCGTACTGTCGTCCATCCGACTCAACGCTGGACTGGACGATTACCAACAGTCATGCTGGGGTGGCCGCCTGAAGGGCGCGCATCTGGGGAGGCGACCGAAGAACACCCGAAGGATGAGGTGCCACCGTGCGTGTCATGCTGTACGACCCGAATCAGGTCTTCTCCGCCAGCATTCGACCCCTGCTCCACCGACGCGGCGACCTCCCCGTCGAGGCCCGCAGCGCCAAGGCGCTCGCCGCCGCGGACTCGCAGGTCGACTGCTGCCTGGTCGCCCTCGAAGCGGTCTCCCGGAACCGGGTCCTGACCGACTGCAAGCGGCCGGTCTTCCTCATCACCGACCGCGAGGACGGGTCGGTGCTCCGCAAGGCCGTCTCCGTCTCGGCCGCCGGCATCGCCAACACGCACATCCTGCCGAGCGAACTGCTCCGCGCCATCGACGCCGGTCTGGCCAGCCCGCCGTACTACGACCCGCAGCTCCTGCGCGCCGCCCTCCAGCCCGCGCCGCTGCTCGGCGACCAGGACGCGCTCGAACTCGCGCACCACCTGACGCCGCGCGAGGACGACGTCCTGCGGCGCATCGTCCGCGGCGAGCCGACCAGCCACATGGCCAGCCAGATGGGCGTCTCGGTGTCCACGGTCCGCTCGCACGTGCAGAACGTCCTCGGCAAGCTCGGCGTGAACTCGCGCCTCGCCGCGATCGCGTTCGCCATCAACTACGGGGTCGACACGGTCCGGGAGAAGCACCCGCAGCTGAGCTAGGCCGACCCGCTGGGCATACTTGAAACGTGCCAGAACTCCCCGAAGTCGAGACGGTCCGCCGCGGGGTCGACGCGGCCTTCCGCGGCGGACAGATCAGCGCCGTCGAGGTCTACAACCCGCGGACCGTGCGCCGCCACGCCACCGGCATCGCCGACTTCCAGGCCAGCCTGAAGGGCCTGGAGATCACCGGAACGGGGCGCCGCGGCAAGTTCATGTGGCTGTCCCTCGACGACGGCCGCGCCCTCATCTGCCACCTCGGCATGAGCGGCCAGCTCCACGTCGTCACCGACGGCCGCGAGCCGCACAAGCACCTGCGCGGGCGCATGACGTTCACCGACGAGCGCGAGCTGTGGTTCATCGACCAGCGGACCTTCGGCTACTGGGAGCTGTCCGACATGGACGGCGCCGTGCCGAAGACCGTCGGCCACATCGCCCCCGACGTCTTCGAGACCGCCTTCGACGCCTCCGCCAGCGCCGACCGCCTGCTCAAGCGCACCATCGAGGTCAAGAAGGCCCTCCTCGACCAGGGCTGGATCAGCGGCGTCGGCAACATCTACGCCGACGAGGCCCTGTGGCGCGCCCGCCTGCGCGGCCGCCGCACCGGCGACTCGCTCAGCCGCCGCAAGGCCCTCGAACTCCTCGGCCACGTCGAGGACGTCCTCACCGAGTCCCTCGCGGTCGGCGGCACCTCCTTCGACGAGCTCTACGTCGACGCCCGCGGCGAAGCCGGCTACTTCGCCCGCGAACTCGCCGTCTACGGCCGCGCCGGCCAGCCCTGCAAGCGGTGCCAAACCCCGATCGTCCGAGAAGTCATCGGCGACCGCTCCGCGCACTACTGCCCGAAGTGTCAGAAATAGCGACTGTCGGACCCCTCGGGCACCGTTGATTCGGGGGCGGCTCCGCTCGCCCGTTTTGCCCCGTAATTGCCGTTCACATAAGCGAAGGGGCGGGAACCGGTGACCGGTTCCCGCCCCTTGAAAAGCCTTATCGCTGCTTGACGCCCAAGCGCTCCGAGAGCACCTGCCACGCCAGCTTCGCGGCGATCTGCTCGGCGTCCTTCTTGGAACCGCCCATGCCCTCGCCGAACTCCTCGCCCGCGACCACGGCCCAGGCCGTGAACTGCTTGGCGTGGTCCGGGCCCGACTCGGTGATCCGGTACTCGGGCACGCCGAGACCGGAGTCGGCGGTCAGCTCCTGGAGGCTGGTCTTCCAGTCCAGGGCAGCGCCCTGTCCGGCCGCGGCCTCCATGAGCGGGTCGAAGAAGTGGTGCACCACGCGCTTGGCGACCTCGACTCCGTACTGGAGGTAGACCGCACCGAGCAGCGCCTCCACCGCGTCGGCCAGGATCGAGTTCTTGCCCCGACCGCCCGAGCTCTCCTCGCCCTTGCCGAGCAGGAGGTGCGGGCCGATGCCGCCCGCGCCCATGCGGCGCGCCACCCCGGCCAGCGCCTTCATGTTGACCACGGACGCGCGCAGGCGCGCGAGCTGGCCCTCGGGCAGGTCCGGGTGGTTGAGGTACAGCGCGGTGGTCACCACGAGGCTGAGCACGGAGTCCCCGAGGAACTCCAAGCGCTCGTTCGTGGGCAGCCCGCCGTGCTCGTACGCGTACGACCGGTGGGTCAGGGCGAGACGCAGCAGTTCGGGGTCGACGTCCCTGACCCCGAACACCGCTTCGAAATGTTGTACTGCCTTGTCGCCCATCAGAGGGAGGACTTAGGCCTCAAGGACCTGACGGCCCCTGTACGTGCCGCACACCTCGCAGACCTGGTGGCCGCGCTTCTTGGCGTGGCACTGCGGGCACTCGACCAGCTGGATCGGCGTCGCCTTCCACTGCGACCGACGGTGCCGGGTGTTGCTGCGCGACATACGACGCTTCGGAACAGCCACTTCAGAACTCCATACTTATTCGCTGTGCTATTTCGATTCGCCGTCGGTGTCGGCGAGCCGAAGCTTGTCCAAGCCCGCCCAACGGGGGTCCACGGTCTCGTGAACGTGGTCGTCGGGCAGTTCGTCCCAGGGGACGCCGCAATCGGCGCACAGCCCCGGGCAGTCAGGTCGGCACAGCGGGGTGACCGGCATTGCCAGCACCAGCGCGTCCCGAACCGCGGGCTCCAGATCGAGCAGATCCCCACTGAGCCGCAGAATCTCATCGGCCTCGGTGGTCGCGTCGGTGACGGAGCCTTCATAAGCGTACAGCTCCTGCACCTGGACGCTGAGAGCGTCCTGCACGGGTGCGAGGCACCTCGCACACTCGCCCTCGGCCACCGCTCCGACCTCGCCGTCGGCGAGGACGCCCTCGCTGACCGCGGTCAGGTGGAGGTCCAGGTCGAGGAGGGCCGATTCGGGGACGGCGTACCCCGGGAGACCGAGTCCGGCGGGTGCCGGGACCTCGAGCGCGACGTGCATCGTCGTGCCCGAGCTGCGCCCGAGCTCCGCGGTGTCGAACACCAGCGGCGCGGCGGGATCAGGAGCGGTCTTCGTCATGGGTGTACTGCGGTCCTTCGGTCAGGGAGATGCGCCTCGATCGAGGCCGACCGGTAATGCTACCTGAGCCCCGGCACCGGTCCCAACCCAGGCCGGAGCCCAACGGGGACGTGATTTCGGCGATACCCGGGCCCGCCGAAGGTCGGTCTTGTCGGACCCGCCGGGGAGGGTGGGGAGCTATACCCACCCAGGGTGGGAGGACCCGGCCCGGCCGCCCACCCGAACTTCGGCTCCAGCCCGGCCCCGCCTGCCGCAGGCGGCGCCCGGTGGGACCTACAGCTGCGGGAGCGGCTTCTCGTCCTCGAACTGCTCCTGCTGGGTGGGGGTGAAGCTGCCGATCTCGCGGAGGGTGTGCATCTTGTCGCGGCCCCGCTCGACGCCCGAGAGGGCGCGGTGCAGGAACTGCTCGAAGTTGGCGAGCGTGGTGTCGACGTAGTCGTCGACCTCGTCGCGCAGGCGCTGGGCCTCGCCGCGGGCCTCCGCGATGATGCGGTTGCCCTCGTGCTCGGCCGAGACCGTGATCTCGTGGCGGGAGACCAGGCGCGCGTGCTCGGACTCTCCCTCGGCGATGATCCGCTCGGCCTCGCGCTCGCCGGCGTTGATGATGCTGTCGCGCTCCTGGAGCATCGCCTCGGCCCGCCGCAGGTCGCCGGGGAGTTCGTTCTGAAGCTCTTCGAGCATGGCGATCATCTCGGCCCGGTCGACTTTGCAGGCGCGGGACATGGGGACGGCCTTGGCCTGCTCCACATAGGCGATGATCTCTTCGATCCGGTCGAGCGCACCCACCGATTTGCTCCCGTCGATGTCTGTCATGGGGACATTGTCCCGTATGAGGGTGGAAAGTGCGGCTATTCCTGCCGCAAGCGCTCGATCAGTCGCGATTGGACGATCTCGGGCACGTGCGAGGAGACGTCGCCGCCCCATTTCGTGACGTCCTTGACCATCGAGGACGACAGAAACGAGTACAGGGGGTTGGTCGGGATGAACACCGTCTCTATACCCGCCAGCCCGTAGTTCATCTGGGCCATCTGTAGTTCGTAGTCGAAGTCGGAGGCCGCGCGGACCCCTCTGACGAGCACTCCGGCGCCGTGCTTCTGGCAGAAGTCGACCACCAGTCCCTGGAAGGACGCCACTCGAACATTGGGCATGTCCGCGGTGGTCTCTTTGAGGAGCTCCACTCGTTCCTCGACGCTGAAGAGCGCGTTCTTGGAGGCGTTGTGGAAGACCGCGACCCAGACTTCATCGTACAGCTGGGCGGCGCGTCCGAAGATGTCGAGATGACCGTACGTCACCGGATCGAATGACCCGGAGCAGGCGGCGATTCGGGCTTCAGGTTTCACAGGGCGTGACCGTAGCAAAGTGCCGTGGTGCCGTAGCGGCGGACGCGGTCTTCTGCGATCTTCGGCGGCCACGGGACGGTCGCGTCCTTGCCGCCGCGCTCGACGACCACGTCGGCGTCCGGGGCGAGCCAACCCTGTTCGACCAGGGCTTCGAGGACGCCCGCGACCGCCGCGTCGGTGACGGCGTAGGGCGGGTCGGCGAAGACGATGTCGTACGGCTCGGCCGGGGCGCTCTGGAGGGCCTTCTCGACCGGGGCGCAGATCACTTCGCCGCCCGCGACGCCGAGGTCGGCGAGGTTGCGGCGCAGGAGCTTCGCGGTGAGCGGGTGCGACTCGACGAACAGGGCCGCGGCGGCGCCGCGCGAGAGCGCCTCGATGCCGACCGCGCCGGAGCCGGCGTACAGGTCGGCGAAGCGGAGCCCGTCGAGGTCGCCGCCGGGGGCGAGCGAGTTGAACAGCGCTTCGCGGACCCGGTCGGAGGTCGGCCGGGTGCGGTCCCCCGGGGGCGTGGCGAGGCGGCGGCCCTTGAGGCTGCCGGCGATGATCCTAGTCATTTGGGTTCGAGTCTAGACCGCTCCGGCCGCCTCAGCCCTTCTCCAGGAACTCACCGCGATCGGCCGCCAGGTCGTCGACGAGCGCCGCGAACGCGGGCTCGCGCTTGAGCTCCGGATCGGCCTCGATCAGGGCGGTCGCCTCCGCACGGGAGGCGGCGATGATGTCGGCGTCCTTGAGCAGCGACAGGAGCTTGACGTGGGACTTCATGCCGGACTGGGCCGCGCCGAGGACGTCGCCTTCGCGGCGCTGCTCCAGGTCGAGCTCGGCCAGCGCGAAGCCGTCGGTGGTGGAGGCGACGGCGTCGAGGCGCTCCCGGGACGGCGTGCCTTCGAACGCCTCGGAGACGAGCAGGCACAGCCCGGGGTGGGTGCCGCGGCCGACGCGGCCGCGGAGCTGGTGGAGCTGGGAGATGCCGAAACGCTCGGCGTCGAGGACGACCATGGCGGTGGCGTTGGGGACGTTGACGCCGACTTCGATGACGGTGGTGGCGACGAGGACGTCGAGGTCCCCGGCGGCGTAGGCGCGCATGACGCGGTCCTTCTCGTCGGGATCGAGGCGGCCGTGGAGGAGGCCCAGGCGCAGGCCGCTGAGCTGGTTGGCGCGCAGTTCTTCGACGATGTCGGTGACGGCGAGCGGCGGGCGCTTGTCGCTCCCGGCGGGGTCCTCGGTCTCGTCGCCGCCGACGCGGGGGCAGACGACGTAGGCTTGGCGTCCGGCGGCGGCCTCTTCGCGGATGCGCGACCACGTGCGGTGCATCCAGCGCTGGTCGGTGTAGGGCACGACGTGGGTGGCGATGGGGCTGCGCCCGGCGGGGAGCTCGGTGAGGCGGCTGGTCTCCAGGTCGCCGTAGACGGTCATGGCGACGGTGCGCGGGATCGGCGTGGCGGTCATGACGAGCGTGTGCGGGGGCTTCGATGCTTTGGCGCGCAGGGCGTCGCGCTGCTCGACGCCGAAGCGGTGCTGCTCGTCGACGACGACGAGGCCGAGGTTCGCGAAGTCGACGCCGTCGTACAGGAGCGCGTGGGTGCCGATGACGATCCCGGCGGCGCCGGTCTTGACGGCGTCGAGGACGGGGCGGCGCTGGGCGGCGGTGGCGGAGCCGGTGAGGAGGACGACCTGGGTGGCTTCGGGCGGGGCGCCGAGCTGGCCGCCGTTCGCGAGGTCGCCGAGCATCTCGGCGATGGACCGGTGGTGCTGCGCGGCGAGGACTTCGGTGGGGGCCAGGAGCGCGGCCTGGCCGCCGTGGGCGACGACCTGGAGCATCGCGCGCAGTGCGACGAGGGTCTTGCCGGAGCCGACGTCGCCTTGGAGGAGCCGGTGCATGGGGTGCTCGCGGGCGAGTTCGGCGGCGATCTCGGCGCCGACCTGCTCCTGCCCGGCGGTGAGGTCGAAGGGGAGGCGCGCGTCGAAGGCGTCGAGGATCGCGCCGCCCTCGGGGTAGGGGTCGGCGGTCTCGCCGGCGGAGGCGGCCTTGCGGCGGACGAGGACGGTCTGCATGACCAGGGCCTCTTGCCATTTGAGGCGCTTCTTGGCCGCGCCGAGGTACTCGTGGGACTCGGGGCGGTGGATCTGGCGCAGCGCGGTCCCGTAGTCGAGGAGGCCGAGGCGCTCGCGCAGGGACGCGGGGAGCGGGTCGGGCGGGCTGGGGACGAGGCCGAGGACGGTGTGGACGGCCTTGGCGACGTTCCAGGTCGGCAGTTCGGCGGTGGCCGGGTAGACGGGGATGAGCGTCCCGGCGAACTCCTCGATGGCGCTGGAGGGATCGGCGGCGTCCTCGGCGAGGAGCTGGTACTGCGGCGAGTTGAGCTGGAGGCGGCCGCGGAACTGGGCCACCTTGCCGGCGAACAGGCCCCAGCGTCCGGCGACGAGCTCCTTGGCGCGCCAGCCCTGGTTGAAGAACGTCAGTGTGAGGGACCGCCCGGCCTCGTCGGCGACGATCACTTCGAGGAGCTCCCCGCGGCCGCCGCGCCCGCGGCCCTTGCCCGAGCGCGGCGTGAAGGTCTTCTTGACGGCGGCGCGGACCTGGGCGGCGACGGTGACGTCGTCGCCGATCCCCAGCGAGGCGAGGTCGGTGCGCTCGCCGCGCTGCGCGTAGCGGAACGGGTAGTGCCCGAGGAGGTCCCCGGCGGTTTCGAGGCCCAGGCCTTCGGCGAGGGTGTCGGCGGTCTTCTTGCCAAGGACCTCGCGCAGGCGGGTCTCCAGCCCTACGGTCATTCGGCTCCGATCAACAGCAGCGGTTCGTCGTCTCCGGCGGGCAACTGCTGGATCTCCACGGTCGGCCACGCCTCGCGCACATGATGACTCAGGGCTGTGACAGTTTCGGTGTCCGACCCGTTCCCGGGCAGGACGGTGAGGAGTTCGGCCCCGGCGGCGCAGAGCCGGTCGGCGAGGTCGCGGGCGGCCCCGGCGGCGTCGGGGGCGGTGGCGACAGCCTCGCCGCCGACGACGACGGCGTAGGCGCCCTCGCGGCTGCGGACCTCGCCGGTGCGGCAGGCGGC
>NZ_QFRW01000250.1 GCF_003265355.1 Glycomyces dulcitolivorans
CGCCCGGGCGCCTGCGCCGCGCCGGCCGCCTCGCCGCGCGCGCCGCCCGCAGCGAATGGACCCTCGCCGCCCTCGTCAGCGCCCTCCTCGCCGTCGCCATGACCTGGCCCCTCGCCCGGAACCTCACCACCGTCATCCCCCACGACCTCGGCGACCCGCTCCTCCAGGCTTACACGCTCGGCTGGGTCGGCGAGGCCCTGCGCACCGACCCCGCCGGCATCTGGGGCACCAACAGCTTCTGGCCCGCCCCCGACTCGCTCCTGTTCACCGACACGCTCTTCGGCTACGCCCCCGCCGCCCTGTTCGCCGTCGACGCGACCAGCACCCTCGTCGTCTACAACGTGCTGTTCATCGGGACGTTCGCCCTCGCGTTCCTCGGCGCCTACGCCCTCCTGCGCCAGCTCGGCGCCCGCGTCGCCGGCTCGGCCGTCGGCGCCGCCGCGTTCGCCTACGCCCCTTGGAAGCTCGCGCACCTCGGCCACCTCAACGTCCTCTCCTCCGGCGCCATCGCCCTGTCGCTCGCGATGCTCGCGCGCGGCCACGGCTGGTCCCTGCGCGGCGGCTTCAAACCGGAGCGCCAGCGCCCCGGCTGGATCATCGCGGGCTGGCTCGTCGCCTTGTGGCAGTTCTCGATCGGCGTCGCGCTCGGCCTCACGTTCGTGTACCTGATGCTCGCGATCGCGGTCGTGGTCGGCCTGTTCTGGCTCGCGAAGCGGCCCGCGCTCAACTGGCGCACCGTCGTCGCCGACGGCGCCGGCGGCACCGTGTTCAGTCTCGGGGTCCTGTGGATCGCCGACCGGCACGCCTCGGTGGCGCAGGCGTACCCGGAGACGGTGCGCGGCTGGGACTACGTCCAGTTCTTCAGCCCCTCATGGCAGTCGTTCATCATCGCGCCGGAGGAGTCGCGCCTGTGGGGCGCGGCGCACGAGGCGGCGCGGACCGACCTGACGTGGCCGCCGGAGCAGACGCTGCTCGTCGGGTTCACGGTGCTGGCCTTGGCGATCGCGGGCCTGATCTGGTCGTCGTGGAGCCGGTGGCAGCGGTTCTGCCTGGCGCTGGGGATCGCGGTGTTCACCGCGCTCGCCATGGGGCCCAACTTCCTCGACCACGGGCAGTGGGCGTGGGGGCTGCTGTACGAGTACGCGCCGGGCTTCGACGCGGTGCGCACGACGGGCCGGATGGTCCTGTACGTCTCGCTGCTGCTGGCGATCCTGGCGGCGGGGACGTTGACGCGCCTGGCCGACGACGCCGACGCCGTCGCCCACGAGTCGAGAGTGGACAAGAGGTTGCAGGTGAAGGCGCCGCGGCGTGTGCAGGCGCTCCTGTTCATCCCGGTCGTGTTCGTGCTGTGGGAGGGCCTGATGGTCCCCGACTTCCACGAGCCGACCCCAGCGCCGCTGGACGTATCCGAACTTGATGGGCCGGTGCTGTTCCTGCCCTCGGACGGGCGCGACACGCAGGTGCAGTTCTGGACCGTGGACGGCTTCGTGGACATGGTGAACGGCAGCGCCGCGTTCACGCCTTCAGAGACCTCGGAGCTGCGCGACCTGTCGCGGTCGTTCCCGGACCCGGCGGCGGTCGAGGGCCTGCGCGAGGCGGGCGTGGAGACCGTCGTGGTCGTCACCGACTGGCTGCCCGGCTCCGACTGGTCGGGCCTGGACACCGAGGCGGACCCGCCGGGGGTCGGCGTCGAGCGGACCGAGGGCGCGGTCGTCTACGACCTCAACCCGTGAGGCCCCGTTGCGGTCCTTGCTAAGGCGGGGCCGATGGGGGTCAGGAACGCCAGGGACCCGATCGCGTCGAGGCGCGGCGGGGAGTGCAGCGGCGAGGCGGTGACGTCGAAGGTGCGGTGCACGCCCCGGTGCTCGATCCGCATGAGGCTGCGTTCGAGGGCGTCGGTCTGGAGCGCCTGGATCGGGGCGAGGCGGGCGAGCTCGGAGTCGACGAGCGGGTGCGCCCCGGCGGTGAAGTCCAGGAACCGAAGGCCCGCATCGAGGAAGCGCGGCATGTGGTGCTCGACGTCGGGCCGCAGTCCCAGCACCAGGCGTGCGGCGCGCGAGATCGCGACGAGCCTGGTGTCGGCCGCCAGCAGCATGCAGGCGTCAGCGCTCGCAGCGACCGCGGCGCGCCAGGTGGCGAGCGCCGGGTCGAGCCTCCTGCCATCGGGCCCCGGCGCGGAGGCGCGGAGCGGGATGACCAGTTCGAGTTGCGTCAATTGGGCGTCCCGGGGGTAGTGGTTACGCTCAGTCTGTCCACGTTAACAGAGAAAAGTTGATCTCCGTCCCCGGCGCGTCTACCCTCAGGTCATGAGTGCTGATGCCGCGCCCGCATACGGAGTCGATTCGGAAGTGGGGCGCCTTCGCAGCGTCATGCTCCACCGTCCCGGAGGGGAGCTGCGCCGCCTGACGCCCCGCAACAACGGCGCGCTCCTGTTCGACGGGGTCCCCTGGGTCGAACGCGCCCAGGAGGAGCACGACCGCTTCGCGGGGGTCCTCCTCGAACACGGCGTCGAGGTCCTGTACCTCGGTGCGCTGCTTCGCGAATGCCTCGAACTCGACGAGGCCCGCGAGGCCGTCACCGTCGGCGTCGCCGCCGACCCGCGCCTGGGCCAGACCCTCGGCCGCGAACTCGCCGCGTACCTGTCGGCGCTGGAGCCCGAGCGGCTCGCGGCGGTGCTGGTGGAGGGGCTCACGAAGGAGGAGTTCGGGCCGTCGAGCAGCCTGCGGCACAGGATGATGCGCGCCACGGAGTTCGTCATCGACCCGCTCCCGAACACCATGTTCACCCGCGACTCGTCGGTGTGGATCGGCGACGCCGTCGCCGTCACCAGCCTCGCGATGCCGGCCCGCCGCCGCGAGACCACGCTGACGGGCATCATCTACCACCACCACCCGCGCTTTAGTGACGTGCCGAAGCTGTACGACCCGTCCCTGGAGCACCTCGAAGGCGGCGACGTCCTCGCCCTCGCCCCCGGCGTCCTCGCGGTCGGCGTCGGCGAGCGGACCACGCCCGCGGGCGTGGAGCGCCTGGCGCGCAAGGTGTTCGAGCGCGGCACGATCCACACGGTCCTCGCGGTCCCGATCGCGCAGCGCCGCGCCACGATGCACCTGGACACGGTGTGCACCATGGTCGACCGCGACCGGATGGTCATCTACGCCCCGGCCGCGCAGCGCCTGGAGTCGTACACGATCACCCCCGACGGCGACCGCATCGCGATCGAGGGCCCCCGCCGCTTCCTCGACGCCGCCGCCGACGCCATCGGCGTCGACGCGATCGAGATCATCCACACCGGCGAACGGGACGTCGTCACCGCCGAGCGCGAGCAGTGGGACGACGGCAACAACACCCTCGCCCTCGCCCCCGGCGTCGCGGTCGCCTACGAGCGCAACACGGTCACCAACGGCCGCCTCGAACGCGCCGGCGTCAAGGTCCTCACCATCCCCGGCTCCGAACTCGGCTCCGGCCGCGGCGGCCCCAGGTGCATGTCCTGCCCGACGAGCAGAGAACGCCTCACCGACTGACACCGCTGATGTCGGCGGTCCGGGATACGTTGGTTTGAAAAGGGGGCCTCGCTTCAGGACATATCCGGAATAACCGATATGTCCTGAAGCGAGGCCCCCTTCTCAACACCTGTATCACCTGCCTCCGACAGGAGGGGAAGGTGAGCGTGTCTAGATGTTGGCGGCGATGTCGCGGCGGTAGTAGCCGCCTTCGAGCTTGATGCCCTCGGTGAGGGCGTAGGCCTCCTGGCGGGCCTGGGCGACGGAGCGGCCGGTGCCGACGCAGCCGAGGACGCGGCCGCCGGTGGCGATGAGCTGGCCGGAGGCGTCGAGGGCCGTGCCGGCGTGGAGGACGCCCTCGGCGTCGGCGCCGTACAGCGGGCGGCCCGTGACCGGCGTGCCCGGGTAGCCCTCGTTCGAGACCACGACGCACACCGCCGCGCCCTCGCGCCACCACAGCGGCCCGAAGTCCTCCAGCCTGCCGGTCGCGGCCGCGTACAGGAGCTCCCCGAGCGGGGTCTCCAGCAGCGCCAGGACCGCCTGGATCTCCGGGTCGCCGAAGCGGGCGTTGAACTCGACGACCTTGAGGCCCTTCGAGGTCAGCGCCAGACCGCAGTACAGGGTCCCCACGAACGGGAGGCCGCGCCCGGCCAGCTCGGCCAGGGTCGGCTCGGCGACGCGCTCCATGATCTCGGCGACCAGGTCGTCCGGGGCCCACGGCAGCGGCGTGTACGCGCCCATGCCGCCGGTGTTCGGGCCGGTCCCGCCCTCGCCGATGCGCTTGAAGTCCTGCGCGGGCAGCAGCGGCTTCGCGCTGGTCCCGTCCGCGACGACGAACAGCGACACCTCGGGGCCGTCGAGGTACTCCTCGATGACCACCCGGTCGCAGTCCAGCGCATGCGCCAGCGCCTGCGCGCGGTCCTCGGTGACGACGACGCCCTTGCCGGCGGCCAGGCCGTCGTCCTTGACGACGTACGGCGCACCGAACTCGTCGAGCGCGGCCTCGGCCTCCTCGCGGGTCCGGCACACGCGCGCGGCGGCCGTCGGCACGCCCGCGGCGGCCATGACCTCCTTCGCGAACGCCTTCGAACCCTCGATCCGGGCGGCCGCGCCGCTCGGGCCGTACACGGGGATGCCCTTCGCGCGGACCGCGTCCGCGACGCCGGCCACGAGCGGGGCCTCGGGGCCCACGATCACGAGGTCGGCGGCGGAGGTCACCGCCAGGGAGGCCACCGCGGCCGGGTCGGTCTGGTTCACCGGCACGCACTCGCCGAGAGAGGCGATCCCGGGGTTCCCCGGAGCGCAGATGAGCTTGGTGACGGATTCGTCCGCGGCCAGGGACGCCGCGAGGGCGTGCTCGCGGCCGCCGGAGCCGATCAGGAGTACTCGCACAAGGCCAGTTTACGGGGCCGATACGTGCTGGTTAACCGCCACGCCGAGTGGTCCCGGTTACGTGGCACCATTGGGCCCGTGATTGCGAATGTGCTCGCCGAGCGTTACGCCTCCGCGCCGATGCGCGACATCTGGGACCCCGTCGGGAAGATCAAGGCCGAGCGGCGCCTGTGGCTCGCCGTCCTCCAGGCGCAGCACGACCTGGGCGTCACCGTCCCCGACGGCGTCATCGGCGACTACGAGCGCGTCCTCGACCAGGTCGACCTCGCCTCGATCGCCGAGCGCGAGCGCGTCACCAAGCACGACGTGAAAGCCCGCATCGAGGAGTTCTCCGACCTCGCCGGCCACCAGCACATCCACAAGGGCATGACCAGCCGCGACCTCACCGAGAACGTCGAGCAGATGCAGGTCCGCCAGTCCCTCGAACTCGTCCAGGGCCGCATCGTCGCCGCGCTCGTGCGCCTCGCCGCCCGCGCCCACCAGTACCGCGACCTCGTCATGGCCGGACGCAGCCACAACGTCCCCGCCCAGGCCACCACCCTCGGGAAGCGCTTCGCGACCTGGGCCGAGGAGCTCCTCGCCGCCCACGACCGCATCGACGACCTCCTGCGCCGCTACCCGCTGCGCGGCATCAAGGGCCCCGTCGGCACCGCCCAGGACATGCTCGACCTCTTCGACGGCGACACCGCGAAACTCGCCGAACTGGAGCAGCGCATCGCCGGCCACCTCGGCTTCGAACGCGTCATGGACTCCGTCGGCCAGGTCTACCCGCGGTCCCTCGACTACGAGGTCGGCACCGCCCTCGTCCAGGCCGTCGCCGCCCCCGCCTCCGCCGCCGTCACCATCCGCCTCATGGCCGGCGCCGAACTCGCCACCGAGGGCTTCATGCCCGGCCAGGTCGGCTCCTCCGCCATGCCGCACAAGATGAACACCCGCTCCTCCGAGCGCGTCAACGGCCTCGCCGTCGTCGCCCGCGGCTACGCCACCATGCTCGGCGAACTCGCCGGCGACCAGTGGAACGAAGGTGACGTCTCCTGCTCGGTCGTCCGCCGCGTCGCCCTCCCCGACCTCTGCTACGCCGTCGACGGCCTCTATGAGACGTTCCTCACCGTCCTCGACAACTTCGGGGCCTACCCGGCCGTCATCGGCGCCGAACTCGACCGCTACCTCCCCTTCCTGACCTCCACGAAAGTCCTCATGGAGGCCGTCAAGCAGGGCGCCGGCCGCGAGGACGCCCACGAGGCCATCAAGGAGCACGCCGTCGCCGTGGCCCGCGCCATGCGCGAAGAGGGCCTGCGCGAGAACGACCTCTTCGGCCGCCTCGCCGCCGACCCGCGCCTCCCCCTCGACCGGGACGGCCTCGCCGCCCTCGTCGCGAATACGGGTGAATTCACAGGCGCCGCAGGCGATCAGGTCGACCGTGTCGCCGAAAGGGTGGCCGAAGTGGCGAAAGCGCACCCCGAAGCGGCCGCCTACCGGCCCGCTGGCATCCTCTGACTGGCTGTGACCTGGCCCCGCTCCCGCAACGCGGCGCTGGCCCAGGTCACCGCCCGTGAATATGCTGGTCCTGTTGTCCCGTCCATGTGACCGACAGGAGTGCGACCGTGGCCCGTGTAGTGGTCGACGTGATGCTGAAGTCCGAAATCCTCGACCCCCAGGGCGAGGCCGTCCTCGGGGCGCTGCCCCGACTCGGCGTCACCGAGGTGGCGTCGGTGCGGATCGGCAAGCGCGTCGAGATCGAGTTCGACGAGAACGCCCAGAACGTCGAGGAGCAGTCGCGAGTCATCGCCGACCAGCTCCTGGCCAACCCCGTCATCGAGAGCTTCGCCATCTCGATCGAGGCGGCATGAGCGCCCGCATCGGGATCGTCACGTTCCCCGGCTCGCTCGACGACCGGGACGCCGCCCGCGCGGCGTACCTGGCCGGCGCCGAACCGGTGGCCCTGTGGCACGACGACGCCCAGATCCACGGCGTCGACGCCGTCTGGCTCCCGGGCGGGTTCTCCTACGGCGACGCGCTGCGCTGCGGCGCCATCGCCCGCTTCAGCCAGGTGATGGACACCGTCAAGGCCGCCGCCGCCCAGGGGATGCCCGTCCTCGGCGTCTGCAACGGCTTCCAGGTCCTGTGCGAGTCGCACCTGCTGCCCGGCGCGCTCGTGCGCAACGCGCACCTGCGCTACCGCAACCGGCCCGCCCGCCTGCGCGTCGAGACCGACCGCACCGCGTGGACCAACGCGATCGAGCCGGGTGCCGAGGTCGTCATGCCCGCCAAGCACGGCGAGGGCCGCTACGTCGCCGACGAGGCGACCCTCGACGCCCTCGAACAGCAGGGCCGGGTCGTCTTCCGGTACCTCGACAACCCGAACGGGTCGATGCGCGACATCGCGGGGATCACCAACGAGGCCGGGAACGTCGTCGGCCTCATGCCCCACCCCGAGCACGCCGTCGAGGCGCTCACCGGGCCGTCCACCGACGGCCTCGGCCTGGTCGCCTCCGTCCTGGCCCACCTCAGCGAGGGAGCGAGACGATGAGCCAATACGTCGCCGTGGACACCGTCGGCGTCGCGACCGCGACCCCCGACGAGAAGCAGCCCTGGGCCGAACTGGGCCTCAAAGAGGACGAGTACCAGCGGATCCGCGAGATCCTCGGGCGCCGCCCCACCCAGTCCGAGCTCGCCATGTACTCGATCATGTGGTCCGAGCACTGCTCGTACAAGTCGAGCAAGGTGCACCTGCGCCAGTTCGGCGAGAAGAACCCGCGGACCCCGCGCCTCCTGGCCGGGATCGGCGAGAACGCCGGTGTCGTCGCCATCGACGAGAACATCGCCGTCACCTTCAAGGTCGAGTCCCACAACCACCCGTCGTACGTCGAGCCCAAGCAGGGCGCGGCCACCGGCGTCGGCGGCATCATCCGCGACATCATCGCGATGGGCGCCCGCCCCATCGCCGTCATGGACTCGCTCCGCTTCGGCGCCATCGACCACCCCGACACCGCCCGGGTCCTCCCGGGCGTCGTCGACGGCATCGGCCACTACGGCAACTGCGTGGGCCTGCCCAACATCGGCGGCGAGACCTACTTCGACCCGTGCTACCAGGGCAACCCGCTCGTCAACGCGCTCAGCGTCGGCGTCATGCCCCGCTCGCGCCTCCAGTCGATGCAGGCCTCCGGCACCGGGAACATCGTCATCCTCCTCGGCGCCAAGACCGGCCGCGACGGCATCGGCGGCGTCTCCGTCCTCGCCTCCGCGACCTTCTCGGAGACCGGCGAGGACGACGCCCGGCCGTCCGTCCAGGTCGGCGACCCGTTCACCGAGAAGCTCCTCATCGAGGTCTGCCTGGAGCTGTTCGACGCCCAGCTCGTCGTCGGCGTCCAGGACCTCGGCGGCGCCGGCCTCACCTGCGCCCTGTCCGAGACCGCGGCCGCCGGCGACGGCGGCATGCACGTCGACCTCGAACTGGTCCCGCTGCGCGCCAAGGGCATGGAACCGCACGACATCCTCGCCTCCGAGTCGCAGGAGCGCATGCTCCTCATCGTCGACCCGGCCAAGGCCGAGGAAGTCCTCGCCCGCGCCCACCGCTGGGGCCTGCTCGCCACCGCCATCGGCACCGTCACCGACTCCGGCCGCCTCGTCGTGGACTTCCACGGCCAGACCGTCGTCGACGTCCCGCCGAAGTCGCTCGCCGACGAGGGCCCGGTCTACCACCGGCCCATCGCCGAACCGAACGACCTCGGCCTCATCGCCGTCGACCGCGCCGAGACCCTGCCGCGCCCGTCCACCGACGAGGAGATCCGCCAGACCGTCCTCGACATGGCCGCCAGCCCGAACCTGTGCGACAAGTCCTGGATCACCGAGCAGTACGACTCCTCGGTGTTCGGCAACACCGTCCTCGGCGCCCCGCACGACGCGGGCGTCGTGCGGCTCGACGAGCGCACCGGCGTCGGCATCGCGATCTCCCTCGACGGCAACGGCCGCTTCGCGCGGCTCGACCCGTACCACGGGGCGCAGCTCGCGCTGGCCGAGGCGTACCGGAACGTCGCCGTCACCGGCGCCACCCCGATCGCCGTCTCCGACTGCCTCAACTTCGGGTCCCCCGAGGACCCGCACGTCATGTGGCAGTTCGAGCGCGCCGTCACCGGCATCGCCGACGGGTGCCAGAAGCTCGGCATCCCCGTCACCGGCGGCAACGTCTCGTTCTACAACCAGACCGGCCGCGAGGCGATCCACCCGACGCCCGTCATCGGCGTCCTCGGCGTCATCGACGACGTGGCCCGCCGCATCCCGCTCGGCCTCGGCCGCACCGGCGACACCATCGCGCTCATCGGCACCACGAGCGAGGAGCTGTCCGGTTCGGAATGGGCCTCGGTCGCGCACGGCCACCTCGGCGGCGTCCCGCCGAAGGTCGACCTCGACCACGAGATGAAGCTCGCCGACCTGCTCTCCCGGCTCGCCGAGACCGAGCAGCTCGCCGCCGCGCACGACCTCTCCGAGGGCGGGCTCGCGCAGGCGCTCGTCGAGGCGATCAGCCACTCGGGCATGGGCGCGCAGATCCTCCTGCCGGAGGGCGCGGACCCGTTCACGTACCTGTTCTCGGAGTCCTCCGGGCGGGTCCTCGTGGTCATCCCGCGCGGCCAGGAGCTCGCGGTGCGCACCGCCTGCGAGTCCCGGGGCCTGCCGATCACGCCCCTGGGCGTGGCCGACGCCAACACCAACGGCCTCCACCTGCGCGACCACTTCGACATCACCCGCGAGGACATCGACGCGGCCTGGAAGGGCCGCATCGGCGCCCGGCTCGGAGAGTAAGGACACACGACGACGACCGCCCCGGTGCGATGCACCGGGGCGGTCGCGTTCGCGGCGCATGCCGAAAGCGCTGGTAGAGGCCGGGGGTGGGCCCCCGATTTCAACGGTAGCCGGGGGTACCTGAAGGGCAGCTGAAGCGCCGCCTATACCTCTTCTTCTAGGGACTCGCCGTGCGGGCCGGTCAGGGGCAGGACCGCGGTGAGGTCGGCCCGCTGGCCGGAGGCGGCGACCCTGCCGGAGGCGACGGCGTCGGCGAACGCGAGGCGGCCGGCCGCGAGTTCGACGAACACGACCGGTTGACATTCGACGACGTTGGGCGGCGTGCCCCGGCGGTGCCGGGGGCCCTCGACGCACTGCACCGCCCCGTACGGCGGCACCCGCACTTCCACGGAGTGACCAGGGGCTTTGGTAGCCAAGGCGCGCAACAGCTCCCGCACCGCGGCCTTGAGGGTCTCCTTGTCTGGGGCCTCGTCGTTGTCGATCGCGGCGATGGCGTCGGCCACAGCGTCCACGGGGAGACCTCCCGGTCACGTTAGACTGCGCGTTACGGCACGTTGCCGAACGGCGATGATCGCCGCCGACTGATCGCCCGCGGCACCGTCCGCACCCCGGTCCCGTGATCGAAATGAGACCAGGCATAGTGGCGACGACGGCCCGCTTCCGTGGGTTCGTCGTGCCTGCCCGCTGCGGACCGCCGCGGGCCGGCGCTGGAAGCACATGCCCAGGAGGGGATGTAGATGACCGGAGCGGCCGAACCGAGCGGGACCCAGAGTAACCTCCCGCGGTCCCCGCGCAGGCGAGGGGTCGGCCCGGGTTCCCGCCTGGCCGCGCTCGCCGCGGCGGGCGGCTTGCTGCTGCTCGGACTCCTGGCGTTCCCGCAGGCCGCGATGGCCCAGCAGGGTGGCGTGACGGGCTGGTTCAACGGCGGGCCCAACCCGAATCCGGTGAGCATCGGCGGCCAGGCGACCGTCATCTCGTTCACGGTCCAGAACCTCGACCCCGTCTCGCCCAAGGACATCACGATCCGCGCCGACGTCGAGGGCCTGGGCGACTACATCGCCGCCATCGACAACGACGGCGGCGGGGGCTTCTGCACCCGCGAGGACGGCGACAAGGTCAAGTGCTCCCAGGTCGAGCCGAACGGCCAGCGCACCATCTCCTTCTCGGTCGCGACCGAGACCGAGTCGGACCTGCCGAACGGCCAGCAGGCCTCCGGCAACTTCAAGGTCGACTTCGAGGGGCAGAGCCAGACGACCGGCCTGAACGTCGTCGGCAACGCCTCGAACGCGATCACCCAGATCACCGGCAAGGTCACCTCGAACGGCGAGCCGGTCGAGGGCGCCAAGGTCGTCCTCAAGGACGGCGAGGGCGAGGAGCACGAGGAGGAGACCGGCGGCGACGGCGGCTTCACGTTCTCCGGTGACGGCGGGGACACCATCGCGCCCGGTGAGATGACGCTCACCATCACCAAGGAGGGCTTCGAGGAGAAGACCGAGGACTTGAACGTCGAGTCCGGGGACTTCAACCTCAATGTGTCCCTCGTGGCGGCCGAGACCGAGGAGACCGCGTCCGCGGAGGCCACGACCGAGGCGGCCCCGTCCTCCGAGGCGCCTTCGGAGACCGATAAGGCGGACGAGGGCGGCATCTCCGGCACGCTGCTGTTCCTCATCATCATCGGCGGGCTGCTGGTCGTCGGCGGCATCGTCGGCATCGTGTTCCTGCTGCGCGGCGGCAAGGACGACAAGGACGACGACGACGGCGCGTCCTTCGCGCCCGACGGCCCGCCCGAGCACCAGCCCACCGCCGCCCAGGTCGGTTCGCCCGGCGTCTACCAGGCCGGGCCCGCGCCCGGTTCCGAGGCGCCGACGATGATCCACCCCGGCGGCCTCGTCGACTCCGCGGCCCCGACCCAGTTCGGGCCCGCGTACGGCGGCGGCAACGACTCCACGCAGGTCATCCCGCAAGGTTTCGGCGGCCCTCCCGGTCCGGGCGGCCCCGTCGGCCCGGACGGGACGACGATCCTCCCGGTCGTGAAGACGCCCGGCGGGCCCGGCGCGTCCGACGCGACGCAGATCATGCCGCAGGCGAACCTGTCGAACCAGCCTCCCGCGGCCCCGCACGGCGCCTTCGGGGCCGACGCGGCCACGCGGCCGCACCCGTCGCCGACCGGCGCGTTCGGCGACCCGGGCGCGAC
>NZ_QFRW01000251.1 GCF_003265355.1 Glycomyces dulcitolivorans
AGTAGGGAACGCGACGAATACTCACAAGAAGCGGGGGACGGAGCCATCGGCTCCGTCCCCCGCTTCTTGTCGTACCCCCGCGATATTTTTAATACCAGGGGTCCCTTAAGGGGACATTTCGGGAATATCCCGTTTCATGTTTCGGATCCGCAGGTCAGCAGCCGTCGAAGACGTCGCCGCCGCGCTGGGTCCCGGGGCGGTCGATGCGGGAGCGGCTCGTGGTCGGCTCGCCGAAGAACTGCTCCAGCTCCATGTCGTCCAGTTTGAACCACTCGACCGAGTCGGTCGGCGCCATGGACTCCTCGGCCTCCACGCTCCGGTCGAGCGCCGAGCGCAGCTCCAGGCGCAGCCGCGGGTAGCGCGGGTCGAAACGCACGGTCTTGAACCCGACCGAGCGGTAGAAGTCCGCGGGGACAAGGCACGCCCCGGCCTCGCCGCGGGCGTCGCCGAACGTCTCCAGCGCGTAGATCCCCCGCCGCGCCACGTCCGCCGCGACGGTCTGCACCAGCTGGCGCCCCAGCCCCGTGCCCGCGAACGACGGGTGCACGTACGCCGTCATCAGCAGGGCCGCATCGGGAGAGACCGGCCCGGACGGGAACTCCATCGAGCGGGGCACGAACTTCGGGGAGGCGTAGGTGACGAACCCGGCGACCGCGTCGCCCTCGTAGGCGATCCGCCCGCACCCGCCCCATTCGAGGAGCGTGTGCGACAGCCACGCCTCCTTCTCGATGGCGGGCTCGCCGACGTCGCGCGCCGCCTCGGCGCACAGGGGCGACAGCTCCCAGAACACGCAGGCGCGGCACCGCCTCGGAACCTCGTCCAAGGAGTCGAGTGTGAGGTTGACCATGCGCCGATGCACCCGTCCAGCCTACGCGGGTGAGGG
Source organism: Glycomyces dulcitolivorans (assembly GCF_003265355.1). Classification (GTDB taxonomy): domain Bacteria; phylum Actinomycetota; class Actinomycetes; order Mycobacteriales; family Micromonosporaceae; genus Glycomyces; species Glycomyces dulcitolivorans. The sequence continues at coordinate 884 of NZ_QFRW01000251.1, forward strand.
GTCCACATGACGGAAAACACGCGCGGCCTGCATCCCGTGTGCTAGTAGAGTGGTCCGATCACTGTGCGCGAACGGCGGCACTCGCCGACCGCTCCCCGCCAGGGGCCGTAGGCTGGCCGACAGGACCCTTGCGACACGGGTCCGAACGACGCAGAGCGCGACCCGCGACCACGGTTCGCGGGCGACGAGGACCATCAGAGGAGGTCTCCGCGTGTCCGGTACAACACTCGACGATTACACCGGTCGCTACGCATCCCGGGTTCACGGGATGGCACAGTCGGAGATCCGCGCACTGTTCTCGGTCGCATCGCGCCCGGAGGTCGTCTCCCTCGCCGGAGGGAACCCGTACACGGCCGCGCTCCCCATGGACGAGCTCGGCGAGATGTTCACCCGCCTGCTCTCCCAGGTCGGCGCCGAAGCGCTCGGCTACTGCCCCGGCCAGGGCAGCGTCGCGCTCCGCGAGGCCCTCTGCGGGGTCCTCCAGCACTCGGGCATCCGCGCCTCGGCCGACGACCTCGTCCTGACCACCGGCGCGCAGCAGGGACTCGACCTGCTCGCCCGCACCTTCCTCGACCCGGGCGACATCGTGCTCGCCGAAGGACCCACGTACGTCGGCGCGCTCGGCGCGTTCCAGGCCGCGCAGGCCGACGTCCGGCACCTCCCCATGGACGACGACGGGCTCATCCCCGCCGGCCTGGAGGAGGGGCTCGCCGCGCTCGAACGCGAAGGGCGCCGGGCGAAGTTCCTGTACACGATCCCGACGTACCAGAACCCGGCCGGCGTCACGATGACCGAGGACCGCCGCGAGGAGATCCTCGCGATCAGCGAGCGGCACGGGCTCCTCGTCATCGAGGACGACCCGTACTCGATGATCAGCTTCGACGGCACGCCGCCGGCGCCGCTGCGCGCCCGCGCCGACCGGGGCGTCATCTACCTCGGGACGGTCTCGAAGATCTTCGCCGCGGGCCTGCGCCTGGGCTGGGTCCTGGCCCCGCCCGCGGTGCGCGACAAGCTGCTCCTGGCGATCGAGGCGTCGATCCTGTGCCCGTCGGGGCTCACGCAGGAGGCCACGCTCCGCTTCCTCACGGAGATGGAGTGGCGCCAGCAGGTGAAGGTCTTCAACACGCTCTACCGGGATCGCCGGGACGCCCTCCTGGCCGCGCTCGGCGACTACATGCCCGACGGGATGACCTGGACGGTCCCCGGCGGCGGCCTGTTCATCTGGGCCACGCTGCCGGAGGGGCTCGACTCCAAGGCGATGCTCCCCCGCGCGCTCCAGGAGCGGGTGGCGTACGTCCCGGGCACCGGTTTCTACGCCGACGGCAACGGCCGCAGGGAGATGCGCTTGAACTTCTCGACCCAGACCGCCGAGGTCATCCGCGAAGGGGTCCGCCGCCTGGCGGGCGTCGTCGCGAGCGACATCGAGCTGCGCGACACCTTCGCGGGGGGCGCGGCATGAAGGAGGGCGCCGCAGCGGCGGACATCCGGGTCCTGATCCTCGCCGGGGGCATGTCGTACGAGCACGAGGTCTCGCTGAAGTCGGGCCGCCGCGCGGCCGACGCGCTCCAGCGGCTGGGCTTCGCCTGCTACGTCCGCGACCTCGACGGCGAGCTGCTGCCCGCGCTCCAGGAGTTCCCGCCCGACGTGGTCCTGCCGCTCGTGCACGGCCAGCCGGGCGAGGACGGGTCGCTCCAGGCGGTGCTCGAACTCATCGACCTGCCGATCGTGGGCACCGGTTCGACGGGCGCGCGCCGGGCGTGGAACAAGATCGCGGCCAAGGACCTGCTCCGGTCGGCCGGGATCCCCACGCCGGACTGGACGTCGATGCCGCGCCAGGCGTTCTCGGACTTCGGGGCGCGCAAGCTCCTCGACCGGATCGCCGCGAAGATGGGCCTGCCGCTGGTCGTCAAGCCGAACTCGGGCGGGTCGGGCCTCGGCGTGCACGCGGTGCACAAGGAGGACGACTTCCCGTCGGCGATGATGGGCTGCTTCTCCTACAGCGACACCGCGCTCATCGAGTCGTTCGTCGAGGGCCGCGACATCGCGGTCGGCGTGATCGACCTCGGCGACGGCCCGGTGGCCCTGCCGCCGGTCGAGATCGCGCCGCTCCACGGCGACTACGACTACGCGGCCCGGTACAACCCCGGGGCGACCCGCTGGACGGTCCCCGCGGCCCTCAGCGAGCCCGTGGCGGCCCGCGCGGCCGAACTGGCCCTGGAGGTCCACCGCACGCTCGGACTCGGCGACATGTCCCGCGTCGACCTCATGATCGACGACGCCGGCGGCATCCAGGTCCTGGAGGCGAACGTCGCCCCCGGGACCACCGAGACCTCGCTCCTGCCGATGGCGATCGAGGCCGCGGGCCTCGACTTCGGCGAGGTCCTGGCGACCATGGTCCGCCGGGCGCTCGCCCGGTCCTGATCCGCTCGGCTCACGCGCAATGTGAAGGGCGCCGATGTTTCACGTGAAACATCGGCGCCCTCAGTCGTCTTTCACCCCATCGGGGCGGAGTTCCGGACCGCCCTGAAGCGGCTGCGCGGCCAGGCGCAAGCCGCTGACCTGTGGTCCCAGAACATGAAAGCGGATATTCCGGATATGTCCCCTTAAGGGACCCCTGGATACAAAAATATCGCGGGGGTACGACAAAAACCGGGGTCGCTCGTTCACCCGATCGGGTAAGGATCCTTCAGTCGTCGCTGAGCCAGGCGGCGATGTACTCCAGGTTCATCTTCCACTCGTGCTCCTCGACCGGCGGGAGGATCTCGTCCCACATCGTCATGAACGGGCCGCGGAGCTGGAGGTAGCCGTGGGGGCGGGCGAGGAACCACTGCTGGAGGTGGGCGGTGCCGTCGCCCCAGCGGTTGACGTGGACCTGCGCGACCGATTCGAGCGAGCGGATCGCCCGCTCCAGGCGCACGGTGAGGACGCCGAGTTCGGCGGCGTGCATCGTCGACAGGTCACCGAGGTCGAGGTGCGCCCGCGGTTCGAGGATCACCACCACCGGGAGGCCGCTCGGGGCGGGCGGGCTCTTCAGGCGCCAGCGTTCGTTCGACCACAGGTAGACCGAGTCGGGCGTATGGCAGGCCGCGCACTGCTCCTGGCGGTCGCCGCGGCGCGGGGGCTCCGCGTCCACCGGCTCCTGGAGCGGCTTGATGCGGAGTTCGCCTTCGAACGGGAAGGCGGGCCAGTCGACGAAGGCGGGCAAGTTCGGCCGGACGCCGCTCGCACGCGGGTTCGGGGGTCGGGTGTTCGTCAAGTCGGGCTTCGAATTCGGGCCGGGGGTACTCGCAGCTGCCACCATCGAAAAATACCCCATGAAGGCGAGAGTGGAAACCACCGGAATCCACCTTTTGGCAGATTTCAACTGGGTTAACTCGAAGAACGCGTTCCGGACTCCCGACAGTGGAGCGATCATAGTCCGCGAACCAGGCGAATCGGTGGCGGACAACGCGTTTCATGGTCACAAGTGACGTGCGCCCATATGGCGGGAAGCCCCTGTCCGGAGGGCCGGTCCATAGGGCAAGCTGGAAGGCGTGCAAGCAACAGTGACTGATAGTTCCACGCCGGAGGCGACGCCCGTTTCGGGCGGCATCGCCGTCCTGGTGGACCCCCCGGTCACCGCCGCGCTCGTTGACGAACTCAGCCACCTCTGGGTGAGAGTGACGAACGCCGGCGGTTCCGTCGGGTTCGTTCCGCCGGTCAACATCGACGAGGTCCGCCCTCACACCGTTTCCATTCTCGCGCGAGTGATCGACCGGACTGACACGCTGGTCGCTCTAAAGGAAGGAGCCGCCATTGTCGCTTGGTGTGTTCTCACATCAAACGACAGCCCGCCGCGACACGGGTGGCGAACCATGCGCCACGTCCAGGTCGACCCCGCCCGGCAGGGCGGCGGTCTGGGGGGCAAGCTTCTGGCGGCCGTCGACCATGTTGCCCGCGAAGAGCTGAAGCTGGAGGCGCTCAGCCTCAAGGTCCGCTCGGGCACCGGCGCCGACGCCTTCTACCGGCGACACGGATTCACCGAGGTCGGCCGTCTGCCGCGCGCCGTGCGCATGGCCGATGACGACTACCGGGACGACATCATCATGTGGCGGGAGCTCTCCTAGCCGCAACCGGAATCAAACAAGGGGCGGGATGTTTCACGTGAAACATCCCGCCCCTTCGTTCGTGTCTGCGGACCGTGAGCCCGGCGGCTACTCCACGCCGATCTGCTCGACGATGCGGTCGAGGTCGGAGAGCGAGCCGAACTCGATGACGATCTTGCCCTTCTTGCGGCCCCAGGAGATCGACACCTGCGTCTCGAAGTGGTCCGAGAGGCGCTCCTTCAGCTCCTCCAGGCCGGGGGCCTTGATGCGGTCCTTCGCGGCGCGCGAGTCGCGCGGGCGGGGCTCGTCGAGCTCCGGCTTCTCCTCCAGGCGGTTGGCCGTCACGAGCTCCTCGGTGCTCCGCACCGACAGGCCCTCGCTGATGATCCGCTCGGCGATGTGCTCCTGCGAGTCGGCGCTGTCGAGGCCGAGGAGCGCGCGGGCGTGGCCCGCGGTGAGGACGCCGGCGGCGACCTTCGTCTGGACCGTGGGCGGCAGGCCGAGGAGGCGGATCATGTTCGAGATCTGCGGGCGGCTGCGGCCGATCTTCTTGGAGAGCTCCTCCTGGGTCACGTTGAACTCTTCGAGGAGCTGCGCGTAGGCCGCGCCCTCTTCGAGGGGGTTCAGCTGCACCCGGTGGATGTTCTCCAGGAGCGCCTCGCGGAGCATCTCCTCGTCGGCCGTGCGGCGCACGATGGCCGGGACGGTCTCCCAGCCGAGGGCGGTGGCGGCGCGCAGGCGCCGCTCCCCCATGACGAGTTCGAAGCGGGCGCCGTCCTCGCGGGGCTCGTCGGCGGTACGCTCGCGCACGGCGATCGGCTGGAGCATGCCGACCTCGGTGAGGGAGGTCTGGAGTTCGAAGAGGTGCTCGTCGTCGAAGTACTGCCGCGGCTGCTTCGGGTTGGTGCCGATGTCGGGGATCGGGATCAGCTGGAAGCTCGCCCCCGGGACGGGCACGAGGTCCGGTCCTTCCGATGTTTCACGTGAAACATCGCGGGCCGGCTCGGGCTCGGGAGCCGATGTTTCACGTGAAACATCGCGCTCGACCGGGACCGCCTGCCGCGGAGCCGCGATGGGAGCCGGGGACTCGTCCTCGGTCGTCGTGCTCTCGGCCAGGCCGGTCGGGATGAGCGCACCCAGTCCGCGACCGAGCCCCCCGCGTTTCGGAGCAGCCATCGACTAGTTCCCGCCCTTCTGGTTCTTCCCGCGCCGGGAGAGTTTCGCGCCCCGCAGGGCGATCTCCTCGGCCGCTTCGAAATAGCTCGCCGCACCCCGCGAACCGGGGTCGTACGTCATGATCGACTGCCCGTAGCCGGGGGCCTCCGAGACGCGGACGCTCCGGGGGACCACCGCGCCGAGCACGATCTCGCTGAAGTGCCCGCGCACTTCCTGCTCCACCTGGTCGGCGAGCTTGGTCCGCTTGTCGTACATGGTGAGCAGGATCGTCGAGACCCGCAGGCGCGCATTGAGGTGCGCCTTGATGAGTTCGATGTTCCGCAGGAGCTGGCCGAGTCCTTCGAGCGCGTAGTACTCGCACTGGATCGGGATCAGGACCTCTTCGGCCGCGACGAGCGCGTTGACCGTGAGCAGGCCGAGCGACGGCGGGCAGTCGATGAAGATGTAGTCGAGGTCGCCGCTGTAGGTCTCGATGCTCTTCTCCAGGCGCCCTTCACGGGCGACCACGTTGACGAGTTCGACCTCGGCGCCGGCGAGGTCGATCGTCGCCGGGATGCAGTAGAGCGAGGGGATGCCGTCGACCGGGGTCGCGATCTCGTCGAGCGACATGCCCTCGACGAGGGCCTCGTAGACGCTCGGCGTGCCGGCGCCGTGCTCGACGCCGAGACCGGTGGAGGCGTTCCCCTGCGGGTCGAGGTCGATGACCATGACGCGGTTCCCGTGCAGCGCCAAGGCGACCGCGAGGTTGACCGTGCTCGTGGTCTTGCCGACGCCGCCCTTCTGATTGGCGACGGCGAAGACGCGGCGGCGGGTCGGCCGGGGCATCGTCACCGAGCCGGAGGGGTTGAGGACGCGGACCGCGCGCTGCGCCTCCCGCGCCAGCGGGAGGTCGTCGTCGAGCGGGTCGGGCTGCGCCGGCACCGGCTTCGCAGCGGTCTTGCGCCCGTTGCTGCCCTGCGCCTCGTCCGGCGCCAAGTGCCGTCCGGCCCTGCCGCGCGATGTCTTCGTCATCCCGTCCCCCCGTTCGCCGCTGCTGTCCAGCCGGTCGGACGTCCCGACGCCCGCGCCGGACTGCCTCGCCACCGATTCTGACCCAGTCTGCCCGTAGGCCGGGGCTGCGCCACCCGATTCGGGTGAGGTTTCTCGATAGCGGTGGCGGCGGGAGGGCGGGGCCTCCTCGCTCACGGCCGCATCGAGGAGGTTCCGGATACGCCGTTCAGCCGGGGTATCGCCGCCAAGGGAGCTGTGTTCACGATCTTCGGGGGGAAGGGGGTCGCGCACGTTCACCGCCACAGACTACGGGCCGAATGTTTCACGTGAAACATCGCCCTGCTCGGAGTAACTTACTCGGGATAGGTTATCCGAACCGACCGCTCATCGCCGAATGCAAAGTGCCGCGACGAGGCTCTCATCGCGGCACTTGTTGCGGTTCTTCGGTTTTCGGGAGATGAATTCTCCGGACGTCTTGGCGCGGTTGGCTAGTGCACCCGCTCGATCTCCACAACCGTTACAGGCACGGTGAACACGGGATCGCTCAGCTTGTACTCGCCGCACGTGAGGATCGAGGCCTTCGCCCCGCCGAGCGCGCGGATCGCGTTCGAGTCGCGCTTGATCTCCTCCTCCGCGCTCTGCCCCTTGATCGCCAGCATGACGCCGCCGATCCGCGCCAGCGGCAGGCACCAGCCCGCCAGCTTCCCCAGGGGCGCAACGGCACGCGAGACCACGATGTCGGCCTTCCCCTTCGGGTCCACCTCTTCGGCGCGGGCCCGCAGCACCTCCACGTTCCGCAGGCCCAGGCCCGCAATGACCTCGTCGAGGAAGTCCACGCGGCGCTGCATCGGCTCCACCAGGGTCACCCAAATGTCCGGGCGGGCGATCGCCAGGGGGATGCCCGGGAGGCCGCCGCCGGACCCGACGTCGATCACGTCGGAGTCCTGCGGGATCAGCTCCTCGACCACGGCGCTGCCGAGTACGTGCCGGCCCCACAGCCGCGGCACCTCCCGCGGCCCGATGAGGCCGCGCTCGATCCCGATGGTCGACAGGAGGCCGACGTAGCCCTCGGCGAGGGCGATCCGCTCATCGTCTGCTCCGAACACAGAGGCCAATGTTTCACGTGAAACATTGGCCTCAGCGGGTTCAGAGCCTTCCGGCTCTTCGCTCATTCGATCGTCGTCTCCGCCGGCTTCACCACGACCCGGCGGCGCGGCTCGGCGCCCTCGGATTCGCTCTGCACACCGTCGGTCGCGTTGATGACGTCGTGGACGCACTTCCGCTCGAAGGCGCTCATCGGGTCCAGCTTCACGACGCTCGCGGTCTCGATGACGCGCTTGGCGGTCTTCTCGGCCAGCTCGGTGAGCTTCTTGCGGCGCCCGGCGCGGTAGCCCCCGATGTCGAGCATCAGGCGCGAGTGGTCACCGGTCTTGCGGTACACCGCGAGGCGGCACAGTTCCTGGAGGGCTTCGAGGGTCTGGCCCTTGGGGCCCACGAGGCCGCCGAGGTCCTCCCCGACGATCTCGACCTGGGGGCGGTCGCCGACGACGAGTTCGTCGATGTCCCCGTCGAGGTCGAGGATGTCCAGCAGGCCCTCCATGTAGTCGGCCGCCACTTCGCTCTGCTCAAAGAGGTCGTCTTCGGAGGCCACCTCGTCCTCCCGCACCGTTGCTCCCATAATTGCCAACTCGTCCTATCGCTCGTTATAAGCCTAGTTTGCACCATTGTGGCTGATCCGGCGGCGCCTGCGTCGCCCCGGACCGTCCCCCTAGCCTTTTTTCTTCTTGGAGGCCTGCTGCGCGCCGCTGACCTTCTTGGCCCGCGCGATGCGCTCGGCCCGTGAGAGGTTCTTGCCCGCGCCGGGGCCGCCCTTGCCCGGTGCGGACCCGTTGGCGCCGTTGACGGCGGAGCCGTTCACCCCCGGCGCCGGGTCCGGCTTCGGGGTGGTCGAGGCCGCGGGCTTGGGCCGCTTGCCGGGCTTGGGGGCCAGGTCCTTGCGGCGCTGCTCGGCCTCGCGCTGCTCTTCGAGCATCTTCTCGTGGGCCTTCGTGCCGGGCTTCGGCGGCTTCGCGTTCGGGTTGTTCTGCGCGGGCGGCGGGTACTTGTGCAGCACGAACTGCTGCTGCCCCAGCGAGAACAGGTTGTTGACCGTCCAGTAGATGACCACGCCGATCGGGAACGCGCCCGCGGAGAAGATCATGATGACGGGGATGCCGTAGAGCATCACCTTCTGGATCATCCGCTGGTTCGGGTCCTCGTTCCAGCCGGTCTTGAGGATCATCTGACGGGTGGTCAGGAAGGTCGTGAGGATCATCGCCGCGCCGAGGACGCCGGCGACGAGCTTGACGTCCAGCTGGGAGGCGTCGACCTTGGCCAGCTGGTCCGCCGGGGTGAGGAACGTGCTCCAGAACGGGGCGCCGAACAGCTTCGCGTCGACGTACGTGTTCCAGTTGTTCTCGGTCCAGCCGTACAGCGTGTGGTACATGGTCTGGTCCGGGTCGGGCCGGCGCAGGACGTGGAACAGCGCCAGGAAGACCGGCATCTGGATCAGGATGGGAAGGCAGCCCATGAGCGGGTTGGCCTTCTCCTTCCGATACAGCTCCATCATCTCTTTCTGGAGCGTCTCGCGGTCGCCCTTGTAGCGCTCCTGGAGCGCCTTGATCTCAGGGGCGAGCTTCTGCATCGCCCGCTGCGACTGGATCTGCTTGACGAACAGCGGGAAGAGGATGACGCGGAGGGTGATGACGACGCCGACGATGGCGAGGACCCATGCCCAGTCGGTCGCCAGTGCCTGGTTCCCGTGGAAGACGTTCGACCAGAGGTCGTGCCACCGCAGCAGCACCCAGGACACGCCGTCGTAGGCCCACTCCATCACTTGCGGACTCCAGTCATCTCGCTCTTCGAATTCATCACGTGCTCATGCCGTGGGGGTACGGGGTCGAAACCCCCCGGATGAAAGGGGTGGCACCGTCCCAGCCTTCGCAGGCTCAACCATATGCCACGGACGGCGCCGTGCTCGGACAGCGCCTCAAGGGTATATGCGCTGCAACTGGGGTAGAAGCGGCAGCGGGCCGGAAGGGCCGGGCTTATCCAACGACGGTACGCGACGACGGGGGCACCGACCAACCGGACCAGGGGTGACCTGGCCTCCCGTCCAACAGGTTTCGCTGCCGGCGAAATGCCGTGGGGGGCCGGTCCCGCTGCGGGGACCGTCATGGCCGGCCCCGCTGGTCGCGGCCCCGGCCGCCCTTCGCGGTACGGGCCGCCTTGACGGCCTCGGCGAGGTCGCGGTGGAGCTCGTCGAAGTCGCGCTCGGCGGCCTTGGGGGTGGCGCGGACGACGACGTCGGTTCCGGCGGGCCAGTCGGCGAGTTCGGCGGCGGCGGCGTGGCGCAGGCGGCGCTTGACCTTGTTGCGGACGACGGCGTTGCCGACGGCCTTGGAGACGACAAAACCCGCCCGCGCCGGGCGGTTCGCTCCGGCTTCGGACGGTGTCGTCTCGTGGTGTTCGTCTGTGCTCTCGTCAGTGCGCTCAGGTGCCCAGTGCACGACGACTCCGCCGCGGGCGGCGCGGCGGCCGCGCTTGAGGGCGGCGCCGAAGTCCCGGCTGCTGCGGATTCGCGCGTCGGCTGGTAGCACCTGGATCACGTCCTCATCGGGAGCCCCCGCGGGCGGGCCGTGGCCCGCCTCGCGCAGGGGTCTTCCTGAGGCAAGCGCTCAGACGGTCAGCTGCTTGCGACCCTTGTTGCGACGCGCGTTGATGATGGCGCGCCCGGCACGGGTGCGCATGCGCAGCCGGAAGCCGTGGGTGCGGTGGCGCCGGCGGTTGTTCGGCTGGTAGGTGCGCTTGCTCACGACGGATGTCTCCCATTACGAATCAAATTGCCACTGCGCCAGGCCCTCTCGGGGCCCAGCCCCGGACCGGGGCTACGGGGACGCGGAGAACAGCCTAGCAGGGCTTTCACCGGCGGCCTCAGCCGCGGACGACGGGTGTGGCATGCCCCTCTGGTTCGACGGGCAACCACCTCATGTTACTCGCCGCACCGGTGCGGTCGCCAACCCGGGGCCGTTCGCGCCCGGGGCGCGGCACCGTCCTTCCGGGAGGGCCCGCGGGCGCCTCGCGGGGGTGTCCGCAGAGGTCCCGCGACCGGTGCGAGCAGCCTGTGGATAACTTCGTCCGGATCGTGGGCGACTTTCACGGCACCGGAACGGCATCGTCCGAGGACTCGCGAGAAATTGCAGGTCATGACCGTGATTCAGGAAACATTGTCACAAGCGGCGCATGTGCACAGGGCAGCTGAAGGCCTGTGGATAACCTGTGGAAAACTTGCTGGAACGCGCCGCGGGCGACACCAGGGGAACCGGGTGCGGCGGTGCGGACCGCCTGCATCGGAGCCTACCGGTTGCGGCCTCCGAACTTCGCTAATCCGACCGTTCGGGGACAGAAGACGAGCACAAAGGGATGGCGAACGTGACCGACCGAGATCTGTCGGCAGTCTGGTCGGCGGTGAGCGCCGAGCTGGCTGAGGCGTCCTCGCTCACCCGTCAGCAGGCGGCGTGGATGCGGCTGTCGCAGCCCGTGCTGTCGATGCCGGGCACGTTCATCGTCGCCGCCCCCGACAAGTTCGCCCGCTCGGCCTTCGAGTCGAAGCTCCGCGTCCCGATCAGCGAGGCCCTCTCCCGGCACCTGGGCCAGCCGACGCAGATCGCGGTCACGTTGCAGGAGAAGCAGGTCGAGGCCGCCTCGGCACCGGAGCCGCCCGCGGCCCCGGTGAACGGCACGCCCGTCGAGACGGCGCCGGTCGATGCGGGGGACGCGACGATCGTGTTCGAGCGGCCCCGCTTCGAGGACCCCGAGCCGCCCCGGCCCCGGGCCGTCCCGGCGCAGAACCCGCCGAGCCTGTTCGACACCGCGGCGTTCCGTCCCGGCGAGGCCCCCGAGGCCCGGCCGGCCGAACCGGCCCCCGCGCCCGCGCC
>NZ_QFRW01000252.1 GCF_003265355.1 Glycomyces dulcitolivorans
CCGCTGCGCCTGCCCGCCCGACAACTGGCCCGGGCGGCGCTTCCCGAAGTCCCCCAGGCCGACCCGGTCGAGCCACTCGCCCGCGAGCGCCCGCGCCTCGGCCCGGCCCAGGCCGCGCCGGCGCGGCCCGAACGCGATGTTGTCGACCGCGTTCAGGTGCGGGAACAGCAGGTAGTCCTGGAAGACGACGCCGATCCGCCGGTGCTCGGGCGGCGTCCAGCGCCCGCCGCCGCGCGGCTCGTCGCGCACGGCACCGTCAAGGATGGCACCGTCGAGCGCGATGTGCCCCGCCGTCAAGGCTTCGAGGCCCGCGAGGGCCCGCAGCGCCGTGGTCTTCCCGGCCCCGTTGGGGCCCAGCAGCGCCACCGTCTCGCCCGGGGCGACCTGGAGGCGCAGGTCGAGGCGGAACGCGCCGCGGTCCACCACGAGGTGCGCGTCCAGGCCATGGGCTACTGAGGCGCTCATGCGACCGACGTCCAGCGCTCGCGCAGCGACGCCAGCACGATCACCGACACCGCCAGCAGGATCAGGCTGAGCACGATCGCGGCCTCCAGGTCGGATTGCAGCGCAAGGTAGACCGCGAGCGGCATGGTCTGGGTCCGGCCGGGGAAGTTGCCCGCGAACGTGATCGTCGCCCCGAACTCGCCGAGCGCCCGCGCCCAGCACAGGACCGCGCCCGCGAGCACGCCCGGGGCGATCATCGGCAGCGTCACGCGCGTGAACACGGTCCAGCGGCCCGCCCCGAGCGTCGCGGCCGCCTCCTCGAACCGCACGTCCGCCCCGCGCAGCGCGCCTTCGACGGACACGACCAGGAACGGCATCGACACGAACGTCATCGCCAGGACCACCGCGGCCGTCGTGAACGGGATCGTGACGTCGAAGCGCTCGTATAGCCAGGACCCGATGATCCCGCTGCGCCCGAACACGAGCAGGAGCGCGACGCCGCCTACGACCGGCGGGAGCACCAGCGGCACCGTCACGAGCGCGCGCAGGAGGCTCCGCCCGGGGAAGTCGCCGCGGGCGAGCAGCCACGCGATCGGGACGCCGAACAGGAGCGACAGGGCCGTCGCCATCGTGGCCGTGACCAGGGACAGCCGCAGCGCGTCGAGCATCGCCGGTTCGGCGAGGCGCGCGGGGAGTTCGGCCCACGGGGCGCGGATGAGCAGGCCCGCGAGGGGGAGGATGAGGAACGCGAGCCCGGCGGCGGCGGGCACCAGGAGCGCGGCCGGGACGCGGCGGCGGCTGCGGGTTCGCTTGGCGGGCATGGCGTTCCCCATCCTAGGCCGCTAGGGCCGCTGGAATCCGGCGGTTTCGAGGACGGCCCAGGCGTCGTCGCCGAGGACGTACTCGGTGAACTTGGCGGCCAGGTCGGGCTCGGGGGCGTCGGCGAGGGTGGTGATCGGGTAGGTGTTGACGGCCTCGGCGGACTCGGGGAACTCGATCGCGTCCACTTCGTCCTGTGCGGCGATGGCGTCGGTGCGGAAGACGAGCGCGGCGTCGACCTCGCCGAGGGTGAGCTTCTGGAGGGTGGACTTGACGTCGGCCTCGTAGGTGACGGGGACGAGGCCGGTGCCGGAGGCGTCGATCGCGGTCTGGGCGGCGGCGCCGCAGGGGACCTCGGGGGCGCAGGCGGCGAAGGTGAGGCCCGCGAGGTCGGCGAGGCCGGTGACGCCGTCGGGGTTGCCTTCGGGGACGGCGATGACGAGCTGGTTGAGGGCGAACGGCTGCGGGTCCTCGGCGGCGCCGGCGTCGACGGCCTTGTCCATGTTCTTCTGGTCGGCGGAGGCGAAGACGTCGGCGGGCGCGCCCTCGGTGATCTGCGCGGCGAGGTCGGAGGAGCCGGCGAAGTTGAACTCGACGGTGACGCCGTCGTGCTCGGCCTCGAACTGGTCGCCGATCTCGGTGAACGCCTCGGTGAGCGAGGCGGCGGCGAAGACGGTGAGGGTCGCCGGGTCGGACCCGGCGTCGGTGCCGTCACCGCCGTTCCCGCAGGCGGAGAGGACGGCGAGCGCGAGGGCGGCGGTCAGGGCGAGGGCGGGTCTGGTGCGCATGCGGGTCTCCCGGGGTGCGGTGGCGGCCTTCGGCACGGTCATTTCTCGGCCGTGTCACTTCTCAACGACGACGTTGGTGGACTTGACGATCGCAGTCGCGAGGGAGCCGACTTCGAGGCCGAGTTCGTCGACGGCCTCGCGGCTCATGAGGGAGACGACCCGGAACGGGCCGACCTGGAGGTCGACCTGGGCCATGACCTGGTCCTTGACGATCGCGGTGACGATGCCGCGCAGCCGGTTGCGCGCCGAGGAGCTCCCGGTCCCGTCGGGGGCGGCGGCCCGGTCGCGCGCGAACGCGGCCAGGTCGGCCCCGGTGATCACCCGGTGCCCGTGCTCGTCCCGGTCGGCGGCGAGCCGCCCGGCGTCGATCCAGCGGCGGAGGGTGTCGGCGGAGACCCCGAGCAACTCGGCGGCCTCCCCGATGCGAAACGTCGTCACACTCCGAGCATAACCTCGCGGATGCGACGCCAGTGTTGACACTCGCTCGCATTTGCGAAGCCGTTATCGTGAACCCCTCGCGGATGCGGCCCCGAGATGTCGTACCCCTGTGGCACGGTTTTTGAACCGGGGGCCCACCGGTTGGTCGGTACTCGCGACCGAAAAGCGCCTTGTGCTGCCCTCTGAACGCCGCTGGCGGCGGGGCGGGAAAACGTCGTACCCGTGTGGCACGGTCGTTGAACCGGGGGCCCGCGAATTCGGCGGGCCTGGCGGCCGAAAAGCGGCTTGTGGTGCCCTCGAAACCCCGACCCCGACCTGGATTCCGCGCCGGTCCGCCGGGGCTCAGCCCCAGCCGAGCTCGTGGAGGCGCTCCTCCTCGATGCCGAAGTGGTGGGCGATCTCGTGGACCACGGTCACCGCGACCTCTTCGACGACCTCTTCGGCCGTCGCGCACATGCGCAGGGTCGGGCCGCGGTAGATCGTGATCGTGTCCGGGAGGACCCCGCCGTACTCCCAGCCCCGGTCGGTCAGGGCCGTGCCCTGGTAGAGGCCGAGGAGCTCCCGGTCGGTGCCCTCGGGTTCCTCGTCGACCAGGATCACGACGTTGTCGAGCATCGCCATCAGCTCGGCCGGCACCGAGTCGAGCGCGTCGGAGACCGCCGCCTCGAAGTCCGCCTCGTCCATATCTACCGCCACACGCCCACAATATGCGCTGGGGAGCCCGCAGGCCCGGCCGGTAATCTGTGGACGTGATTGATCTGCGAGCACTGCGAGAGCACCCTGACGCCTATCGCGACAGCCAGCGCAAGAGGGGCGCGTCCCCGGACGCGGTCGACGCCCTCCTCTCCGCCGACGCCGAGCACCGCAGCGCCCTCCAGTCCTTCGAGTCCCTGCGCGCCGAGCAGAAGGGCCTCGGCAAGAAGATCGCCAGCGCCGCCGCCGACGAGAAGCAGGAGCTGCTCGACCGCACCAAGACGCTCGCGGGCGAGGTCAAGGAGGCCGAGTCGCGGGTGACGGCGACGGCCGCGGCGTTCGACGCGGCCGGGAAGGCCATCCCGAACCTCGTCGCCGAGGGCGCGCCCGCCGGGGGCGAGGACGACTACATCGTGCTGCGCGAGGTCGGCGAGCGCACCGAGATCGAGGACCCGAAGGACCACCTGGAGCTCGGCACCGCGCTGGGCCTGCTCGACACCGAGCGGGGCGCGAAGGTCTCGGGCTCGCGGTTCTACTACCTGACCGGCGACGGGGCGCTGCTCCAGCTGGCGATGCTGAACCTCGCGATGCAGCAGGCGGTGGAGACGGGCTTCATGCCGATGATCCCGCCGGTGCTCGTGCGCCCCGACGCCATGGAGGGCACGGGTTTCCTCGGCGAGCACGCCGACGAGATCTACTACCTGGAGCGCGACGAGCAGTACCTGGTCGGGACCTCCGAGGTGCCGCTCGCGGCGTACCACTCGGGGGAGAACCTGGGCGAGCTGACGCAGCCGCGCCGGTACGCGGGCTGGTCGTCGTGCTTCCGCCGCGAGGCGGGTTCGTACGGGAAGGACACCCGGGGGATCATCCGGGTGCACCAGTTCGACAAGGTCGAGATGTTCTCGTACTGCCGGCCCGAGGACGCGGCCGGCGAGCACGAGAAGCTCCTGTCCTATGAGGAGCAGATGCTTCAGAAGATGGAGCTGCCGTACCGGGTCATCGACGTCGCCGCGGGCGACCTGGGGACCTCGGCGTCGCGGAAGTTCGACTGCGAGGCGTGGGTGCCGACGCAGGGCCGCTACCGCGAGCTGACCTCGACCTCGAACTGCACGACGTTCCAGGCGCGCCGCCTGAACGTGAAGTACCGGGACGAGCAGGGCCGCAACGCGGTCGCCGCGACCCTGAACGGGACGCTCGCGACGACGCGCTGGATCGTGGCGATCCTGGAGAACCACCAGCTCCCGGACGGGACGGTGAAGGTGCCGAAGGCCCTGCAGCCGTACCTTGGCAAGGAGATCCTGGAGCCGAGGAAGTAGTGACGCGCGAAGCGCCCGCCGACCATTGGTCGGTGGGCGCTTCGTTTTGCGGGCACGGCGAATGGTCGGAGGATCGATGGGCCCCCGGTCAAAACCCTGACACGGGGGTACGACAGTTCGCGGTCGGGCGGTTTCAGGGCAGCGCGAGGATGTTTTCGGTCGCCCGTCCCGTCGTATCTGCGGGCCCCCGGTTCAAGAACCGTGCCATACGGGTGCGACGGGAAGTGCTCGAACAAGTGGTGAGCGGTGCTCGGGTTGGGTGGGTCATTCGGCGAGTCGGGCTTCGAGCCAGGCTTTGAGGACGAGGGCGTGGTTGACCTCGGTGTCCTTGGCGGCGTAGAGGAGGGTGACGGGGCCCTGGCGGGCGGCGGTGAGGAGGGGTTCGGCGCGGTCGGGGTGGCCGTCGAGTTCGCCCCGGTAGCGGGCGGTGAACTCCTCGAAGCGGTCGGCCATGTGGCCGAACCAGATGCGCAGGTTCGGCGAGGGCGCCGCGTCCTGGGCCCACTCGACGCCGTCGAGGTCCTCCTTGCTGACCCCGCGCGGCCACAGCCGGTCGACCAGGAACACCGTCCCGGCCCGCTGCGGGTCCCGGCGGTAGTCGTAGACGCGTTCGATCGTGATGTCGGACATATACGCACGGTAGGCTGCCGCGCCCCGCGATGGGTGGGTTTGGTGCGATTGCAGCTTTCACGAGTCCGGTCACGTGAGTTCAGCCGCTCGACACCTCGCCGTTCACCGCGGTGGCGCTACCGTTGGAGGCGTGTCAGACATCGCCCCGGCCATTCCCAGAGAGCAGCCCCCGAAGCTCGTCGCCGTCGATCTGGACGGCACCGTCGTGGACTACCACGACGAGCAGCTCACGACCCCGTCCCGCGCCGTGATCGAAGCCGTCGCGAAGGTCCGCGCGGCCGGGGTGCCGGTCGCGGTCGTCACCGGCCGGGCCCTGTGGGGCACCGTGCGCACCGCCACCGACCTGGGCCTGGACGAGGGCTTCGCGTCGGCGAACCACGGTGCCGCCGAGTACGACCTGGGCCGCGGCGAGGTCTCGCACGAGGCGGTCGTCGACACCAGGGCCGCGATCGAGGCGTTCCTCGCCTCCGACCCCGACGTCGAGTTCGCCGTCGCGCACGGCCTCGACGGCTGGTGGCACACCAAGGGCTTCAAGCGCGACTTCCACGCCAAGTGGGCCGGGGTCATCGACCTCGACGGCATCCTGGAGCGCCCCGCCGCCCGGATCGTCGCCCGCGTCGCCTCCGACAACAAATACGGGAGCGCCAGCCGCTGCCCGCACGCGATGCGGCTCGCACAGGGCGCAGGCCTCGACCCGCTCGCGTACCACGTGGAGGTCGGCTACAACGGCTGGGTCGACGTCGGCCCGCCCGGGGTCAGCAAGGCCACCGGCATCGCCCGCATCGCCGAGCGCTACGGCGTATCATCGGCCGACACCGTGGTCTTCGGCGACGCCCACAACGACCTGACCATGTTCGCGTGGGCCGGATACGCCGTCGCCATGGCGCAGGCCGACCCCGATGTGCGCGCGGCCGCCGACGAGGTCGCGCCCTCGGTGTGGGAGGACGGCGTCGCGAAGGTGCTGTCCCGCTGGTTCCCCTGAGCCCGGCGGGAGTTCGACGTACGAGATTCGCGGCGGCGGTCGCGGTTACCGAGGAGGACGCATGATCCAACTGGCCCGGCTCCCCAGACTCGTCGCCACGGACCTCGACGGGACGGTCGTCCGCTCGGACGAGTCCGTGTCCCCCCGGACCATGTCCGCGCTCAAGCGGCTCGCCGCCTCCGGGGTCATCCTCGTCGGCGCCACCGGCCGCGGCCCGCGGCTGCTCGACCTGTGCCGCAACGACGTCCCGTCCGCGGACTTCCTCGTCATGGCGCAGGGCGCGTTCGTGTACGAGTGCCGCTACGACGACACGGTGGTCGAGCTCGCCGACCGGTCCGTGGACGGCGCGGTCCTCCGCGAGGCCCTGCGGCTCATCGAAGCCGAGGTCGGGCCGCTGCGCGCGATCGCCGAGCCCGCCGACCCCGACCGGGCCCTCACCGGCGACGAGATGCCCGACTGGCCGTGGTCGGCGGTGCGATTGGAGACCGCGCCCCGGGACGTCGCGTTCACCGGCCCGATGGTCAAGGGCTACTTCGTGTCCGACAGCTTCACCGGGCCCGAGCTGCTCGTGGCCGCGCAGGACGTGGTCGACCCCGGGCTGGTCACCGTCACCGAGTCCGGCGTCGGGATGCTCGAAGTGTGCCCCGTCGGGGTCACCAAGGCCGCCGGCATCCAGGTCGTCCTCGACAAGTTCGGCATCGACTGGTCCGACGTGCTCGTCTTCGGCGACGCCACCAACGACCTGCCGATGATCAAGGCCGCCGGGCACTCCGTGGCGATGCCCAACGGGCACCCGTGGGTCCAGGCCGCCGCCAGCGAGATCGCGCCCGCCGGGAACAACGACGACGGCGTCGCCCAGTACGTCGAGGAGCTCCTCGAACTCCTCTAGGGACGCTCCGGGGCACTGTCAGATCAAGGACACCGCGACTACCGGGCGTTGCGCCGCAGCGCGAACCGCCTTAAGCTCCTCTGTGGTGGGGACCGAACTGGCCGAGACGTGTTCGCGCACAGGAGAATTCGCATGTCCCACACCGAAGACGTGCCCTTTGGCATGCCCTACCGCCGGGAGACCCGCTACGACCCGCCCGCCGGTCTCCTGCAACTCCAGGAGCAGCCGCTGCGGCGCATCCGGTACTACCCCGACGGCGTCGAGGGCTGGCTCGCCACCGGCCACGCGCTCTCGCGCCGCATCCTCGCCGACCCCCGGTTCGTCACCGGCGAGCGGTTCGTCCACTCGCCCACCGAGCTCCCGCACGTCTTCGTCTCCATCTCCGAGCAGGTCCCGCCCGGGTTCTTCCTGTTCTTCGACCCGCCCGAGCACACCCGCCTGCGCCGCAAGGTCACCGGCGTGTTCACCGTCAAGCGCATGAAGGAGCTGGAGCCGCGCGTCGCCGCCATCGTCGACGAGCGCATCGCGGCCCTCAAGGCGGCCGGGCCCGGCGCGGACCTGGTGCGCGAGTTCGCGCTCCCGGTGCCCGCCCTCGTCATCTGCGAGATGCTCGGCGTCCCCTACGCCGACCGGGACGCGTTCCAGCGCAACTCCGCCGACATGCTCGACCTCGCCCGGTCCGTCGAGGACCGCAACAAGTCCATGGCCGAGCTGTTCGGGTACCTCATGCAGCTCGTCCCCGCCAAGCGGGCCGACCCCGGCGACGACCTCCTCAGCGTCCTCGCCGCCGACCCCGAGCTCCACGACGTCGAGACCGCCGGCGTCGGACTGATCCTCCTCGTCGCCGGCCACGAGACCACCGCGAACATGCTGGCTCTCGGCACGTTCGCGCTCCTGGAGCACCCCGGCCAGCTCGCCCGCCTCCACGACGACCCGGCCCTGTGGCCCGCCGCCGTCGAAGAGCTCCTGCGGTACCTCACCGTGGCGCACAACGGGGTCATGCGCATCGTCAAGGAGGACGCCGAGATCGACGGGCGGCACTTCCGCGCCGGCGAGCACGTCACCGTCGCCCTCCAGGCCGCCAACCGCGACCCCGGCAAGTACGAGCGGCCCGGCGACCTCGACGTCGAACGCGACGCCCAGGGCCACATGGCCTTCGGGCACGGCCTCCACCAGTGCGTGGGCCAGCAGCTCGCGCGCGTCGAGATGCGCATCGGCTTCGCGAAGCTCTTCGAGGCCGTCCCGGACCTGCGCCTGGCCGTCCCCCCGGAGGAGATCCCCATGCGCAGCGACATGGCCGTGTACGGGGTCCACACGCTGCCCGTCGAATGGTAAGGCGCCCATGAGGATCGCGGTCGACCGCGAAGCGTGCACGAGCGCGGGCATGTGCGCGCTCACCGACCCGGCCCGCTTCGACCAGGACGAGGACGACGGCCGCGTCGTCCTCTTGGAGGCCGAAGCGCGCGACGGCGACCCGGACGCGACGGCCGCGGCCGAGCTGTGCCCCTCAGGAGCCGTCACCCTCCACTGGTGACAGTGGCGGCATAGACGCGCGGCCGGGACCTACCTCCACCAGTGCGGTCCCGGCCGCGTCCCAACGTCCCTCAGCGCACGTCCCACACCGGCTCGTCCGACTCGACCACTTCGCCGTCGTTCTGGAAGACCACGAACCGGTCGAAGCCGCGCGTGAACCAGCGGTCGTGCGTGACCGCGATGACGGTGCCCTCGAAGGACTTCAGGCCCTCTTCGAGCGCCTCGGCGCTGGCGAGGTCGAGGTTGTCCGTCGGCTCGTCCAGCAGCAGGCACGTCGCGCCCGACAGCTCCAGCAGCAGCACCATGAACCGCGCCTGCTGGCCGCCGGACAAGGTGCTGAAGTCCTGTTCGGACTGTCCGTTGAGCTCGTAGCGCGACAGGGCGCTCATCGCCTTGGAGCGTTCGAGCGAGGGCCGGTCCCGGTCGCCCTCCCAGAGGATGTCGCGCAGCGAGCGCCCGGCGAACTCCGGATGCTCGTGCGTCTGCGAGAAGTGTCCGGGATGGACTCTCGCGCCGAGGCGCGCGGTCCCGCCGTGCCGCACCGGATCCAGCTTCCGCTCGGGGGCGACGCCGACCTCGGGGTCGGTGCCGCCCTGGGCGAGCAGGCGCAGGAAGTGCGACTTGCCGGTGCCGTTCGCGCCCAGGACCGCGACCCGGTCGCCGTACCAGACCTCCAGGTCGAACGGGAACGTCAGGTCCTCCAGCTCCAGGCCCTCGCAGACGACGGCCCGCTTGCCGGTGCGCCCGCCTTCGAGCTTCACGCGGATGTCCTGGTCGCGCGGCGGCACCGGCGGCGGCCCGGCCTCCTCGAACT
Organism: Glycomyces dulcitolivorans; assembly: GCF_003265355.1. Taxonomy (GTDB): domain Bacteria; phylum Actinomycetota; class Actinomycetes; order Mycobacteriales; family Micromonosporaceae; genus Glycomyces; species Glycomyces dulcitolivorans. The sequence goes on from NZ_QFRW01000252.1 coordinate 9,347, forward strand.
TCCGCAGCCGCGTCTGCGCGGCCCGGTACCGCGAGGCCATGCCGTCGTTGTACGCCGCCTTGTTCTTGTACATGAGCATGAGCTCGCGCAGCTTCTGGTGCTCCTCGTCCCAGCGCCGCCGCAGCTCCTCGAACCGCTCGTGCCGCGACACGCGCGCCTCGTGCCAGCTCGCGAACCCGCCGCCGTGCGTCCAGGCCGTCCCCGCTTCGAGCGTGACGATCCGGTCGGCGGCGTTCGCGAGGACCTCCCGGTCGTGCGAGACGAACAGGATCGACTTGTCCGACTCGCGGATCGCCTGCTCCAGTTCGCGTTTGGCCGGGACGTCGAGGAAGTTGTCCGGCTCGTCGAGGACGAGCACCTCGTCGCGCCCCTGGAGCAGCAGGTGGAGCGCGAACCGCTTCTGCTCGCCGCCCGAGAGGGTCCGCAGCGGCCGCTGCTCGACCTCCGTCCACGGCTTCCCGAGGACCGCGACCGCGACGGTGTCGCACACGACCTCGAACTCGTACCCGCCCGCCTCGCCCCAGTCGGCGAGGGCCTGCGCGTACGCGAGCTGGTCCCGCTCGGTCCCGCCGTCCCCGGCCATCATGCGCCCCTCCGCCTTGCGGCGCCGCTGCCAGACGGAGCGCAGCCGCGGCGGCCCCAGCTCGACCGCGAGGTCGCGCAGGGGCCGCTCGCCTTCGCGCATGCCCACGAGCTGGCGCATGACGCCGAGCCCGCCCGAATGCGACACGGTCCCCGCCTCGGTGGCGAGGTCCCCGGTGACGATCTTCAGCAGGGTCGTCTTCCCCGTCCCGTTCGCGCCGATGAGCGCCACCTTCGCGCCCTCGCCGACGCGGAACGACACGTCCGAGAACAGGGTCCTCCCGTCCCCGAGCACGTACCGCACGCCTGACAGGTCCACGAATCCCATCCCGCGATTGTGGTCGGCCCCGAGCACGCACGTCAAAGCGTTTGCGGAGCCTGGAGGCCGAGGAACCGCTCCAGGTGGGTTTCGGCGCGGCGGTCGAGGGCGTCGTAGTGGGCGGCGCGGGCGTCGCCGGTGAGGGGCTCGCCCAGGGTGAGGTTGCCTTCGGCGTCGACGGTCTGCGGTTCGCCCTCGGCGTCGTGGAGGACCGCGACCGCGGAGTCGGTGATGCCGTTGTAGAACGAGATCCCTTCGCGCAGCACCCGGTCGAGGGTCTCGGCCATCCAAGCCGCGAACTCGTCGCCGTCGCCCGCGCCGGCCAGGCCGAGCCACAGCATCCGCTTGCCCGCGAGGCGGGGCTTGCTGCGCCCGTAGGCGAACCCGTAGTTCCACACCCGGTCGATCCAGCCCTTGAGGAGCGCCGGGACGCTGTTCCAGTAGATGGGGAAGACCGGGACGATCACGTCGGCGGCGAGGACGCGCGCCATGTGCGCCCGCACCTCCGGGGAGTACTCCTTGTCGCGGTCGCCCCAGTCGGGCTGGTCGGCCTCGGTCATGCGCGGGTCGAAGCCCTCGGCGCGCAGGTCGAGCAGGTCGATCCCGTACCCGGCCTCCTTGAGGCGCGCGGCGACCACGTCGCCGACGTGGGCCGTGAGCGAGTCGGCGCGGTGGTGCGAGACGACGACGAGGGCGGTCGGGTTGGCGTTCATGCTGGCCTCCAGGCGTTTCGGTGCGTTGGAACCAGTACAGCCGCGAAACCGTGGACGGTCGATGCCTGAGGCGCTCTGTTCCATGCGCATGCGTCTACGATGGGGTCATGGACCCGCTCAGTGAACTCCTCAGTGGCATCCGCGCCGAAGGCGCGATCCTCTCCGACGCGTTCCTCAAGGCGCCCTGGGTGGTCGGCTTCGACGACCGGGCCCCGCTCACCATGGTCACCGTGGCGCGCGGCGGCGGCGTGCTCCTCCTCGCCGACGGCACCGAGGTCCCCGTCAAGGGCGGCCAGACCGCGATCGTGCGCGGCCACGAGCCGTTCCGCATGGCCGACACCGCGGCCTCGGTCGAGCGCCCGCACCTGGAGTACTGGCTCACTTGCTTCGACCCCGAGGCGTGCGGGCCCGACGGCGTCCCCGTCCACCCCGGCGGGCCGGGCGAGGGCACCGACCTGTTCGTCGGCGCCTACCGGGCCTCGGGCCGGCGCCACGAGCGGCTCCTGCGCGCCCTGCCGCCCGTGCTCGTCATCGACGACGGCACCGACGTGTGCGTCATGCTCGACGAGTGCGCCCGGGACCTCGCCTCCCGCAAGCCCGGCACGCAGGCGTACATCGACCGGCTCTTCGACTGGGGGCTGGTCTGCACGCTGCGCACCTGGTTCGACCAGCAGGGCGAGCGGGCCCCGTCCTGGTACCGCGGCTTCACCGACCCCGTCGCCGGGCCCGCCCTGGAGGCCATCCACACCCGCCCGTCCGCGCCGTGGACCGTCGCCGGGCTCGCCACCGAGGCCGGGGTCTCGCGGGCGCTGCTCGCCAAGCGGTTCAACGAGCTCATGGGCGAGCCGCCCCTGACGTACCTGACGGACCGGCGCATGGAGCTCGCCGAGGAGCTCCTCGCCGACCCCGACCTCACGGTGGCCCAGATCGCCCGCAGCGTCGGCTACGCCGACCAGTTCGGCTTCAGCAACGCCTTCAAGCGCAGGAAGGGCAAGAGCCCCACGGCGTACCGCGCGAAAGCGGCCGTCTAGCGGTCGGTGCGGACCCACCAGTGCGCGCCGAGACCCGCCGGGTCGGTGAGGCGGGCCGACTCTCCCGCCCTCGCCAGGGCCATCGCGTACTCGACGGGCGCGCGGTACGCCAGGCCCATCGGCGGGCGCTCGGCGCGCATGCCCAGGGCCCGCAGCGCGTCGCCCTGGCGCTCGACGCGGTCGGCGCCGAGCGCGTCGACCGCGACGTGCGCGGTCAGGTCGCAGGTGCCGTCCGGGAC
>NZ_QFRW01000253.1 GCF_003265355.1 Glycomyces dulcitolivorans
GCCAGGCCGCGGGCCCCGCCACGGCGTCCACGGGCGCCCGCCGCCCCGCGATGCCGGCCCTGCGCATCGGCGAGGTGTCCGGCGCGCAGGCCGCGAGCCTGCCCACCGGGGTCGGCGAGTTCGACCGCGTCATGGGCGGCGGCATCGTCCCCGGCGGCGTGACCCTCATCTCCGGCGAACCGGGCGTCGGCAAGTCCACGCTCCTCCTCGAAGTCGCACACCGGTTCGGCGAGGCCGGGTACGGGCGCGCGCTCGTCGCCACCGGCGAGGAGTCGGCGGCCCAGGTGCGCCGCCGCGCCGACCGGACCGGCTGCCTGTCCGAGGAGCTGTACCTCGCCGCCGAGACCGACCTCGGCGCCGTCCTCGGGCACATCGAGGACGTGAAGCCCGGGCTCCTCGTCCTCGACTCCGTGCAGACCGTGCTCGCCCCCGACACCGACGGCGTCCCCGGCGGGGTGACGCAGGTGAAGGCCGTCGCCACCGCGATCACGCAGGAGGCCAAGGCGCGCAACATGGCCGTGATCCTCGTCGGGCACGTCACGAAGGACGGCAACATCGCCGGGCCGCGCGCCCTGGAGCACCTGGTCGACACCGTCGTCCACTTCGAGGGCGACCGGCATTCGATGCTGCGGCTACTGCGCGGCGTGAAGAACCGCTTCGGGCCCTCCGACGAGGTCGGCTGCTTCGAGATGACCGAGGACGGCATCGTCTCGCTCGCCGACCCCTCCGGGCTGTTCCTCGACGACGCCCCGACCGAGCCGACGCCCGGCACGTGCGTGACGGTGACGATGGAGGGCCGCCGGGCCGTCCCGGTCGAGGTCCAGGCGCTGCTCGGCAAGTCGGTGAAGGACGGCGCGATCCCGCGCCACACCGTCTCGGGGCTCGACCAGGCCCGGCTGAACATGGTCCTGGCGGTCCTGACGCGCCGCGGCGGGATGCGGCTGCTCGACCGCGAGGTGTACGCGACGACGATCGGCGGCATCCGGGTCCGCGAACCCGCCTCCGACCTGGCGCTCGCGCTGGCGCTGGTGAGCGCGGACCAGGAGATCGCGGTGAGCGCGGACCTGGTGGCGATCGGCGAGGTGAGCCTGACGGGCCAGGTGCGGCGCACGGTGAACGCGGACCGGCGCGTGAGCGAGGCGGCCCGGCTCGGGTTCAAGACCGCGATCGTCCCGAAGGGCTCGGTCTCGGAGCGCCACCGCATCGAGGTCGTCGAGGTCGAGACGATCATTGACGCCAAGCAGGCCGCCGCGAGGACCTGGGCCCGCCGCGGCTGAGGGCCGGATTGTCGGACCCGACGGGCACCATTGAAAACCGGGGGCCCATCCCCAGGGCCTCCGCGGGCCATCGAGGTGCCCTCCGAGCCTCCGTCGGATATCCGACGCCGCCTCGGATTCGGCGCGGCGGGACCGCCTCGCGCTTACCGTCATTCCCATCGGCCACAACGATGGAACGGAGGCGGCCATGCGCATCAGGACTTGGTCGGCGGCGGTAATCACGGGTCTGGCGGCGGCGGCCGCACTGGCGGCACCGGCGGCGGCGTCGCCGCCCCAGGAGCTGCTCAACATCGGCGTGGGGCTGCCGCCGATCTCGGTCGACGTCCCCGGCGTGCACGTCGGGGCGTTCACGGACGCTGGCGCGTGCGCCTCGGCCGGGCACGTGATCGTCGATGCGCACGCGGGGTACACGGGCTTCGAGTGCGTGCCGCACGGCGACGCCTTCGTGCTGCTCGTCCACGCGGGCTAGCGGACTGGACGCGGCGCCGCTCCGGCGGGGACCCCGGGGTGGCGTCGCGTCCATACACTCGGTACATGAGCGGCTCACGGATCGACGACCTCGCAGTGCTGGGCACCATCGCGCTCGCCGCGGTACTGATCTTCGCGATCGCCCTGTGGAACCCCGCAGCGCGCAGGCGCCGCGCCGAGGCCCGGCGCCTGCGCGAGGAGAAGCACGAACTCCGGTTGCGGCTCATGGTGAACGCCCGCGCCACCTACGACAAGCAGTTCCCGCGGGCGGGCCGGCGCCGCACGACCGGCGGCTACCACGCGAGCAGCAGTTCGAGCAGCTGGAGCTGGAGCGGAGGCGACTCCGGGGGCTTCGGCGGCGACTCCGGCGGTGGTGGCGGGGACGGCGGCGGCGGAGGCTGCTAGCTCGGGTCGGGCCGCAAGGGGCCCTTCGCGACTCCGTCGACCTGCTCCGCGAGGAGCTCGCGTTTCGAGGTGAGTTCGGCGATCTGCCGGTCCAGGCGGTCGAGGCCGTCGTCGAGGACGGTGCGGGAGTGGCCGCAGTGGCGGATCCCCTTCTCGCACAGGCACGGCATGAGTTCGCGGATGGCGCGCGAGTTCAGGCCCGAGTCGATGAACTTGCGGATCTGCTCGACCTGGGCCGGGGCGTCCTCGCCGTACTTCCGGTACCCGTTGGAGTCGCGATCCGGCACCAGGAGCTCCTGCTCCTCGTAGTAGCGCAGCAGGCGGGTGCTCACCCCGGTGCGCCGCGACAGCTCCCCGATCAGCATCATGACCTCCGTCACATGCGTTGGACCTTCACACTGGTGTGAAACCATAACGTCGGAGCCATGACGAACAATTCCGCAAACAGCACCGCGAATCGGATCGCCCTCTCCACCAGCGTCTCCGGGTCCGGCCCGGGGATCGTGCTCGCCCACGGGGCGAGCGGCAGCATCGCGTCGAACTTCGGGACGCTCATCCCGCTGCTGGCCGAGGCGCACACGGTCACCGCCTCCGACTACCCCGAGGACGCGACGCCGCTCGACCTCGACGGCCTCGCCGACGCCCTGGTCGCCGCGGCCGCCACCGAGCGCTTCACCGTCGTCGGCTTCTCCCTCGGCACCGCCGTCGCCGTGCGGGCCGCGACCCGCCACCCCGGCCGCGTGACCGGCCTGGTCCTGGCGTCCGGGATCGCCCGGCCCGACAACCGGCTGCTGCTGGCGCTCGACCTGTGGTCGGCGCTGCTGCGCGCGGGCGACCGCGACTCGTTCGCCAGGTTCGCCGTGCACGCGGCCTTCAGCACCGGCTTCACGAACGGCCTTGCGCCCGAAGCGGTCGCCGAGACCGTCGAGATGATCGCGGCCCGCGTCCACGACGGCATCGCGCAGCAGTTCGCGCTCATCCGGGAGGTCGACACGACCGCCGAGCTCGCGTCCGTCGACGTCCCGACGCTCGTGATCTCCACGACCGGGGACCTCCTGGTCGACCCCGCGAACCACCGCGAGCTGGCCGAGGGCATCCCCGGCGCCGAGTTCGCCGAGATCGCGGCGGGCCACGTCCTCATGGCCGAGCAGCCCGACGCCTGGCACGACACGGTCCTGGAGTTCCTGCGGCGCAAGGGCCTCTAGAGACCGAGCTTGGCGAGTTCGGTCCGGGAGGCGACGCCGAGCTTCGGGTACGCCTTGTAGAGGTGGTAGCCCGCGGTGCGCGGGCTGAGGTAGAGCTGCTCGCCGATCTCGCGGTTGCTGAGCCCGGCCGCGGCGAGGCGGACCACTTGCAGCTCTTGGGGAGTGAGCTTCCCGGCGAGGTCGGGGGCCGCTTCGACGGGGCCGGCGTCGCCCGCGGCGCGCAGTTCGCGGCGGACGCGTTCGGCCCACGGTTCGGCGCCGAGGCGCTCGAACACGGCGGCGGCCGAGCGGAGGCGGCTCTTGGCCTCGTTGACGCGCCGGGCCCGGCGGAGCCATTCGCCCAGAAGGAGATCGGTGCGGGCGGCCTCGAACGGGAAGCCCTGATCGGCGAGTTCGGCGGCGCGGTGGAGGGCGGCGGCCCGCTCGTAGTGGGCGCCGGCCTCGGCGTCGTGGGTGAGCAGGCCCCGGCAGCGTTGGACGAGGGCCGCGAGGTGGTCCTGGCCGCTGGCCTCCGCCCATTCGGCGTACCAGGCGAAGGCGGCCGCGGTGCGGTCCGGGTCGCCGGCGCGCACGGCGGCCTCGACGGCGGCCGGGACGTACGCGAGCGCGTCGCCGGGGGCGTTGGAGTCGAGGTGGACCATGAACCGGTCGAGGGCCTCCTCGTTGCGTCCCATGGAGAAGTCGAGGAGCGCGGTGGCGATGTCGATGGGGACGAGGTTGTTGCCGGGGGAGTCGAGGGCGGCGGCCTCGACGAGGTCGCGGACCAGGTCGGCCTCGCCGCGCAGCGCCGCGATGGGGGCGAGGACGTAGGCGCGGGCCTTGACGGGGCCGATCTTCTGGCCGAGCTCGACCGAGAGGTCGACGGCGTTGCACGCGAGCGCTTCGGCGTCCTTCCAGCGGCCGCGGTGGAACTCGGTGAGCGCGTTCAGGGTCAGTGACCGCGGGAGGGCCCCGGCGGCGCCGGACTGGCGGGCGAGGCGGACGGTGGCGGCGGCGGTGTGCTCGGCGGCAGCGATGTCGCCGACGAGGGTCTGCCACCAGGCGACCATGCCGCGGTTCTCGGGGGTGACGCCCTCGCCGAACCCGACGTGGATGTCGATGAGGCGGCCCAGGGCCTCGACGGCCTGCGTGACGCTGACGGTGCAGGACCGGTTGAACCCGGCGGTGGCGGTGGCGAGGTCGCGGACCCACGGGGAGTGGTCGATGCCGAGGCGCTCGGCGTGCTCGGCGGCGACCTCGGCGCGGGAGAAGTCCCCTGCCTGCCAGGAGAGTTCGACGGCGCGGAACAGGGGGTAGCCGGCGGCCTCGGGCTGGGCGGCGGTGTAGTGGTCGGCGGCCTCCATGTAGAGGCGGTAGGCCTCGCGGACGTCGTTGTCCCAGGTGGCGACCATCGCGGCGATGAGCGTGGCGCGGGCGTGGACGGCGCGGTCGTTCGTGGACCGTCCGATCTGGAAGCACAGCTCCCTTGCCTTGGGGCCGTTGCCGGCCGCGGCGGCGGCTTCGGCGGCGCGCAGGAGGCGGCGGCCGCGTTCGGGGCCTTCGGGGGTGAAGGCGGCGGCGCGTTCGAAGGTCGTGTACTCGACGCCGTGGCCGCCGCAGGTGGAGGCGCATTCGGCGGTGGCTTCGAGGGCGGCGGCGATGGCCTCGTCGGGGCCGGTCGCGGCGGCGGCGAGGTGGAAGGGGCGCCGGTGGTCGGCGGGGTCCATGACGTCGGCCATGGTCCGGTGCGCTTCGAGCCGCCGGTGCACGGGCGCGCCCTGGTAGGCGGCGGAGCGGATGAGCGGGTGCCCGAACGCGAAGCGGCCGCCCTGGAAGCGGACGAGGTCGTCGGCCTCGGCGGGCGCGAGGTCGGTGAGCTGGGCGCCGAGCTTCCCGGCGGCGTCGAGGACGAGCGCGGTGTCGGCGTTGTAGTCGGCGGCGATGAGCAGCAGGAGCGTCCGGGTGGCCTCGGGGAGGCCGTCGATGCGGTCGCCGAAGACCTGCTTGAGGCGGGTCGTGGTGGACCGCGACCCGGTCCAGTCGGCGGCGATCCGGGCCTCGGGTTCGACGGCGGGGAGTTCGAGGAGCGCGAGGGGGTTGCCCTCGGCCGAGTGCAGGACCCGCGTCCGGGCGTTGAACGGCATCCCTTGCAGCCGTTCGGAGAGCAGTTCGCCCGCGGCCTCGTCGTCCAGGGGGCCCAGGTGCATCTCGTCGAGGCCGGGGGTCGGGAAGTCGGGCGCGTAGCCCTCCCTGACGGTGAGGAGGATCGCGACCGGTTCGGCCGCGAGGCGCTTGGCGAGGAACAGCAGGACGGCCGCCGAGTCGGGGTCGAGCCAGTGCGCGTCGTCGACCACGCACAGCACCGGGCGGTCGGCGGCGGCCGCGCCGAGCAGGCTCAGCGCGGCGAGCCCGACGGTGAACCGCAGGTCGCCGGGCGGGGCGGCCTTGTCGGGGACCGCTTCGAGGCCGAGGGTCCGCGAGAGGACGCACGCGTGGTGGCCGGGGATCGATTCGAGGTGCCCGGCCAGCGGCAGCAGGAGCGCCTGGAGGCCCGCGAACGACCAGGAGTGCTCGGATTCGACGCCGGTGGCGCGCACGACGGTGAAGTCCGCGGCGGCCTCGGCGGCGGCCGCCACCAGGCTCGACTTGCCGATCCCGGCCTCGCCGCGCACCACCAGCGCCGACCCGCGGCCCTCCCGGGCGAGGGCAAGGCGGTCGGCGAGGGCGGCGGTCTCCGTGTCGCGTCCGTACAGCACGGCTCCAACGGTACCGCCGCCCGCCGGAAGTGTGCCGGATCGAGCGGGTCCGACCGGTCCGTCTAGAACGGGCTGGGCATGGGGGTCGCCGAGCGCGCGTTCGCGAGGGCCCGCCCCCACCAGTGCAGCTCGTCGAGGAGCGTCTTCGCGGCCGGCTCGCTCTCGTCGAACTTCGTGAACTCGCCGCGCTCGTCGAAGTGCTGGTAGAACCGCGGGAACGAGATCGAGTTGCGGATCGTCAGGGTCCGCAGCTCGGGGAAGATCTGCCGCAGGTGCTGCGCCGCGTTCTGCCCGCCGGAGAGCTTGCCGCCGTAGGTGACCAGGGCGACGGGCTTCGCGGCCCACTCGTTCATGTAGAAGTCGATCGCGTGCTTGAGCGAGGCGGGGATCGACATGTTGTACTCGCCGGAGACGACGACGAACGCGTCGGCGCGGTCGAGCCGCTCGGCCAGCGCCGCGACGGGCGCGGACGGGTCGCTCTCGGTGGACCACATGTCGTGCTCGGTGAGGTGCTGGGGCAGGTCGGCGTCGAGCAGGTCGATGACGTCGACGTCGAAGCCGCCGTGCTCGCCGGCGACGCCCGCGATCCAGTTCGCGGGGGCGGGGGCCCAGCGGCCCTCGCGGGTCGACCCGATGATGACGCCCAGGCTGAGCTTCTTAACAGCGTGCTTGTCGCTCATGATGATTCCTTCGCAGTGGTAGCCGTTCCGGTCCGAAGCTACGGACGGACCGACGGGCACGACATCTGTCGGTCGACTGGGCGGCGACTGGAACCGCAGGTGACGGAAGGCGGGCGGGCCGACCGGTCGTATTACAGATGCGCCGCAAGTCGCGCCGTCCGTAGCGTGGCCGCCATGACTACCGAGACTGCGGCCCAAGAGGCCGCGACCAGGACCGACTGGGCGGCCATCGTCGCCGTCGGCTTCGCGCAGCTCGTCGTGGCGGCGGGCATGTCCAGCCTCGCTGTGGCGCTGCCGCTGATCCGCACCGGGTTCGCCGTGTCTGAGGCGGCGACGGCGTGGGTGCTCCTCGCCTACGCCCTGCCGACGGGCGCGGTCGCGATCGCGGCGGGCCGCCTCGCCGAACGCGCCGACCTGCGGGCGGTGTCGGTGTTCTCCATGGGCGCGCTCGCGGTCGGCTCGGTGGCGGCGGCGCTGGCGCCGACGTTCGGGACGCTCCTGGCGGCGCGCGTGGTCTCGGGCCTGCTCGGCGGGCTCCTGTTCGGGATGACGGGCCGGATCATCGTGACCTCGTCGGCGCCTCAACGGCGCGGGCGGGCGGTGTCGCTGATCGCGCTGATGATGACCGTGGGCGGCATGGGGACGGTCGGCGCGGGCGGGTTCGTCGTGGGCGCGTTCGGCTGGCAGGGCCTGTTCTGGGTGTTCGCGGCGCTGTCGGCGGTGGCGCTCGCGGGGCTCGCGTTCACGGTGCCGTCCAACGGGACCGGGCTGCCGCGGCCGGACCGGGCGCTGGTGGTGGACGTGGCGGCCTCGGGGGGCGCGATCGCGATGTTCCTGCTGGCGTTCGAGTACGTGGACTCCTCGCCGTGGATCGCCCTGGGCGCCTTGGCGGCGAGCGTCGCCTTGGCGGCGGTGTGGGTGCGGCAGCCGGCGTCGGCGCCGACGGTGGCGCTGCTGCGGTCGCCGCTGCTGGCGGGGGCGCTGCTGAGCCTGACGCTCCTGTCGACGATGACGGGGCTGCTGAACTTCGCGCTGCCGTTCCTGCTCACCGACGTGCACCGGGTGCGCCCGGAGCTGGTGTCGACGGTGATGCTGGCGTTCATCGGCGGCGTGGCGGTGACGACGCCGCTCGCGGGCTGGCTCTCGGACCGGTTCGGCTCGGGCCGGGTGTCCTTCGCGGGCGCGGGGCTGACGGTGGCCGCGACGGTGCCGCTGCTGTTCGTCGACGGCTCGACGGGCCTGGTGGACCTCGGCGTGCGCATCGGTGTCGCGGGTGCGGCGATGGGCCTGTTCAGCATCCCGATGAACGCGTACCTGCTGTCGTCGGCCCCGCCGGAGCAGTCGGGCACTGCGGGCGCGTTCATGGCGACCACCCGCACGATCGGCGCCTCCCTCGGCCCGGTCGTGGCCGCCCTCGCCTGGGGCCTGGGCGCGACGGCGGTGGACGGCTACCGCCTGGCGGCGTGGACGATCGCGGCGATCCTGCTGGCGGGAGCGGCCCTCCAGGCGACGACCCGCCCGTGGCGGACCCCGGCCCCGGCTTGAACAGTGAACCGAATCGGGCCCTGTCTCATGGCAGGGCCCGATTCGTGCTGGGCTGAGTCTCAAACCGTAATAACGCGAACCAGCGATTCAAGGCCTTTGAAGTCATCGGGATTGCGCGTGTACAGCGGAAGGTCGTGCACCGAGGCCACGGCTGCAATCATCAAGTCCATCTGTCGAGGCTTGGGCGAACGACCTTGTTCGACTACCAGCGTCGCGAGGGTGCCGAAGCGGCTGGCCGCCTCAGCGTCGTAGGAGATCGGATCGAAATCGCCGATCGCCGAGTTGAGCTGCTCGATGCGAGCGGCGCGCTTGGTAGCGGTCTTCGCCATCGCCACACCCTGATGCAGTTCAGTCATGGTGATTGCGGAAATCTGCGGAATCTCGGGGAGATCCATCGGGTCGATCTCCGCGAGGTCAATGTACACACAGGTGTCGATGATGCCCCGGGCTTCACGCACGACCACGAGTACGCTCCCAGGGGTCGTCGTCGCCGATCCGGTTCTCACCGAAGAACTCATCGGCTTCCCTGCGCATTTCCTCGTAGTCCACTCGCGGCAGCCTGCGCGCTCGCGCTACCAGCTCAGCGGACGTGATCTCGCGCCGACGGTTCAGGGACCGCAGCTCGACGACCTCGACACCATCGCGGGTAACGATGTACGTCTCGCCGTTCGCCACTGCGGCCATCACCGCCGCCGGGTCATCGTCAAACTCGCGCTGCGTTATGGTCTGCATACCAGAAGCGTAACGCGAGGGAACCCCGAGAAGCTAGAGGATTGCGGCTCAGGCGTGTCCTACAGGTCGAGCTTGGCGAGTTCCGTGCGGGAGGAGACGCCGAGCTTCGGGTAGGCGTTGTACAGGTGGTAGCCGACCGTGCGAGGGCTGACGAACAGCTGCTCGCCGATCTGGCGGTTGGTGAGGCCGTCGGCGGCGAGGCGGACCACCTGGAGTTCCTGCGGGGTGAGCAGTTCGGCCAGGTCGGGCTTGGCCTCGACCGCGGTGGAGTCGCCGGCGGCGCGCAGTTCCCCTTGGGCCCGTTGGGTCCAGGGGACGGCGCCGAGGCGCTCGAACACCTCGGTGGCCTCGCGCAGGTGCGCGCGGGCCTCGTTGATGCGGCGGACCCGGCGCAGCCACTCGCCGTAGACGAGTTCGGTGCGGGCCCGCTCGAACGGGTCGATGTCGTCGGCGCGGTGCAGCTCCACGGCCCGCGCGAAGTGCGTCCCGGCCTCCGCTTCGGTCCCCATGAGGGCGCGGCAGCGCTCGACGAGGGCCTCCCAGTAGGAGCGCCCCGTCGCGTCGGCCCAGTCGGCGAACCAGTCGAACGCCTCCTTGACCTCGGCGAGGCGCCCGGCCCGGAACGCGGCCTCCACCAGCGTCGGGACCTGGGTGAGGACCTCCATGGGCGTGACGCCCTCGGCGATCCGCAGCAGCCGGTCGAACGCGGCCTCGTACCGGCCGAGCCCGAGTTCGAGGAGGCCGAGCGCGGTGTCGGCGGGGATCACGGAGTCCTCGGGGGCGTCCTGGATCGCGGCGGCCACGAGTTCGCGGCAGCGCCGCTCCTCGCCGCGGATCGCCGCTATCGGCAGCAGCACCCAGATGCGGCCCTGCATGAGCGCCCGGCGGTCGTTCTGCTCGTGGGCGAGCTCGATCGCGCTGGTGGCCGACGCCTGCGCGTCCGCATACCGTCCATAGTGGAACTGGGTCTGGGCCTGCACCAGCAGCGCCTGCACGAGCGGGCTCATCGCCCCGCGCTCGCGGCACCACCGGACCTGCTCCGAGGCCGCCTGGTACGCGGCCGGCACGTCCCCGGCGAGGAACCGCCAGCGCGCGGCCAGGACCTGGTCGAACGCCTGGAAGTCCTCGTGGAGCGGCTGGTAGTAGTCGTAGAGGGAGCGCAGCGCGTCGACCGCCTCCCCGGCGGTGTCGTCGGGCTGGCGGTTGAGCCCGGCGGCGGCGCGCGCGAGGCGCCGCACCCAGGCGTTGTTCGAACCGCCGTACTTCGAGGCCAGGCCGGACGCGTACTTCACCTTCGCGAAGTCGCCGGTCTCCCAGGCGTTCCAGACGCCGCGCAGCAGCGGGTAGCCGGTGTTCTCGTGGCCGGTGGCCGCGTAGTGCTCGGCCGACTCCATCCACACGTCGAAGCCCTTGGAGTGACCGGCCCAGGAGAGGATCGTCGCCCGGATGAGGGCGGCGCGGGCGAGGAGCACGTGGTCGTCGGTGAGGCGCTCGGCGGCCTCGGCGAGCTCGATCGCCTTGCCGGTCATCCCTGCGGCGTAAGCGCACTGGGCGGCCTCGACCAGGCGGCGGGCGCGGCGGCACGGGTCGGGGGTGAAGCTCGCGGCGCGCTCCAGGGCGGCCATCTCGGCGACGCAGCCGCCGCGCTCGGCCTCGTAGGACGCGATCGCCTCCAGTGCGGCGGCGGCCTTCTCGTCGAAGCCGGTGGTCGCGGCGGCGAGGTGGCGGGCGGCGCGGATGTCGCCCTCGCCGAACGCCTCCGACAGGGCCCGGTGGGCCTCGATGCGGCGGGCGCGCGGCGCCGAGTGGTACGCGGTAGACCGGATCAGCGGGTGCACGAACTCGATGCGGCCCCGGTGGTACCGCAGCAGATCGTCCACTTCGGCCGGTTCGAGGTCGGCGAGGCTGGAGCCCATGTGGGTCGCGGCCTCGGCGATCACGGCGGTCTCGCCGGTCTCCTCGGCGGCCGCCAGCAGCATGATCGTGCGGGTCGACTCCGGGAGGGCGATGATGCGCTCGGTGAACGCCTGCTTGATGCGCGAGGTCGTGGAGTAGCGGCTGTTGGAGGTGTCGGCGCGCAGCAGCGACTCCTCGTTGTCGGCGGCCGGCAGCTCCAACAGCGCCAGGGGGTTCCCCTCGGCCATGCGGAGGATCCAGTCACGGCCGGTGAACGGGATCTCGTCGGCGCGCATGTCCAGGATCGACTGGGACGCATCGAGATCGAGCGGCCCGAGCGTCAGCTCGGGGATGCCGGGCGCGGGGAAGTCGGGCGCGAACCCGTCGCGCACGACCAGGACCATCCCGATCGACTCGGTCGACAGGCGGCGCGCGGCGAACAGCAGCGCGTTCGTGGAGTCGCGGTCGAGCCAGTGCGCGTCGTCGATGACCACGTACACCGGCTGCTTCGCGGAGGCGTCCACCAGGAGGTTCAACAGCGCGAGCCCGACCTGGAGCGAGTGGGCGCGGCCGGTGCCGTCGGCCATGCCGAGGGCGGTGCGCAGCGCGTCGGCCTGCGCCGCGGGGAGCCGGTCGAGGCGGTGCAGCAGCGGGTGCAGCAGCATCTGGAGGCCCGCGTACGACCACGTGTGCTCGGCCTCGACGCCGAGGGTGCGCAGGACGGTGAAGCCCTCGGCGCGGGGGATGACGGCGTCGACGATCGCGGACTTGCCGATGCCCGGCTCGCCGCGGACGACGAGCGCGCCGCCGTGGCCGACGCGGGCGCCGTCCAGCAGCGCCTGGATCGAGTCGAGCTCGCGGTCGCGGCCGTACAGGACCGCCCGGAGCGCGGGCGCGGGCGACTCGCCGTACGTCTGGGCCGTTGGGCCCTCGCGCAGGGGCTGCGGCGCAGGACCGGTGGCTGGCGACACGGCGACTCCATCCTCAAGACGACCGGGGTCGCCTCCAGCGTATCCACCGAACGGACCCCGTCGCATCTGTCATTCGACTGGGGTGGGCCCCGCTCGGCCTGACCTGGTGGAACGACGGGCGTGACCGGGGTCGGCGACCGGTCGGCCCGACCGGTCGTTCGACTGGGGCGCAGGGGCGCCCGCGCGCATAGCGTCGGTGCCATGACCGCATCGATGGAGACCCAGGGCGCCGAGGCCGCAGCCGGGCGCCGTCCTGCACCCCGGCGCTGGGCGACCGCGCTGTGGGCGGCGTTCGCGCAGGCCGTGGCGTTCGCGGCGGGGGCGGTGACGGCGTTCCTCGCCGCCGACGTCGCCGCCGCTTTCGGGGCCGCCCCGGGGACGCGGCTGTGGCCGTTGGGCGCCTTCGCGATCGGCTTCACGGCAGTGGTGAGCACCGCGGCGCGGACCGGCCCGCTGGGGCGGGCC
>NZ_QFRW01000254.1 GCF_003265355.1 Glycomyces dulcitolivorans
CCGCAGTGCCGCAGGCTCCGGCCACCGGGCAGTCGGCGCGGTCGTCGGCGTGGTGGAATCCGGCCGCTCCCGCCGACCCGTGGCGCGACCCCGGGAGCCGGGCCGTCATCGAGACCCGGCCGGCACCGGCCGCGACCCCCGTCGAGCCGCTCCCCGAGCGCCCCAAGGGGACCGCGCGGGCCGGGCTCGGGCTCGTCGTGGCAGTCTCGGCCGTCACCGCGCTCATCGCCGGGACGCTCGGCGCGGCCATCGGCATCTGGGCCACCCGCGGCGACGGCGGTAGCGGAATCACCGGCGCCGACCCCGAGACGCAGCGCGACCTGTCCTCGGTCGCCGGGGTGGTCGAGCAGATCATGCCGTCGGTCGTCACCGTCCTCACCGCCGACGGCGGCAACGGCTCCGGCTTCATCGTCTCCGACGACGGGTACCTGCTCACCAACCACCACGTGGTCGTCGGCGGCGGCTCCGAGCCCGCCGAGAGCCTCCAGGTCCTGTTCAGCGACGGCACGGTGACCACCGCGGCCGTCATCGGCTCCGACCCCGACTCCGACGTGGCCGTCCTCCAGATCGAGGGCGGCGACCACCCGGCAATGGTCCTGGCCGACTCCGACAAGGTCGCCGTCGGCGACCCGGTGCTCGCCGTCGGCGCGCCGCTCGGGCTGTCGTCCACCGTGACCGAGGGGATCGTCTCCGCGATCGACCGGCCGGTGCTCACCGAGAACAACAACGGCGAGGTCGAGTCCGTCATGGCCGCGATCCAGACCGACGCGGCCATCAACCCCGGCAACTCCGGCGGGCCGCTCACCGACATCGCCGGGCAGGTCATCGGCATCAACACCGCGATCGCGTCCACCGCCGCCGAAGGCGAGGCGGGGAACATCGGCATCGGCTTCGCGATCCCGATCAACCAGGCGAAGCGCATCGCCGACGAGATCGTCGCGACCGGCAGCGCCACCCACACCGTGCTCGGCGCCGAGCTCGGAGAATCCGAATTGGGCGTCGGGGTCACGCTCAGCACGATCGTCGCCGGCTCCCCCGCCGACGACGCCGGGATGGAGGACGGCGACGTCGTGACCAGCTTCGACGGCACCACCGTCACCGAGAACACGCAGCTGATCGCCCTCATCCGCAAGCTCGCGCCGGGGACCACCGTCACCGTCGTGTACGAGCGCGGAGGCGAGGAGCACAGCGCCCAGGTCACTCTAGAAGCCGCCGTGGACTGACGTGGGGGTACGCTAGGCGGAGGTTTTTCAGGTATCAGCAGTCACAGTCGGTCATCGGAGGGTCAGCGTGTTCGGAGGCTTGGGCGGAACCGAGTTCCTGGTCATCATCCTCATCGCGATCTTCCTGTGGGGCCCCGACAAGCTGCCCAAAGCCCTCGCGAACCTCCGCCGGTTCATCTCCAAGGCCCGCAACATGGCGTCCAACGCCGCGGCCGACCTGAGCCGCGAGATCGGCACCGACATCAAGCCCGAGGACCTGAACCCGAAGACGTTCGTCCGCAAGCACATCCTGACCGAGGACGACCAGGAGATGCTCACCAACCCGCTCAAGTCGACGATGCGGGACCTCCAGGACGGCACCAAGCCCCTCAAGGACGGCCTCACCGACGCGACCCGCGACATCGAGACCACCCGCCGCAGCGTCAACCGCGGCGCGATCACGCGCGGGACGAACGGGTCCGCCAACGGGAACGGTGCCGCCAACGGCTCGACGGCCGACGACGCCGGCGAGGCGGCCCCCGCCGAGCGCACCCGCGGCCGCGCCGCCAGCTTCGACGACGTCACCTGATCCGAGCCCCGCGTCGTACCCGGCTGGAACACTGGCCGCATGATCGGAAAATGGCACGGACTCATCATCGACTGCCCTGATCCGTCGTCGCTCGCGTCCTTCTACGAGGAGCTGCTCGGCATGGTCAGGGTCCAGGACGACGGCGACTGGGTCGTCATCGGCGACGCACCGGACCGGCCCGGCGTGGCCTTCCAGCAGGTCGAGGGCTTCCGGCCCCCCACCTGGCCCACGCAGGAGGCCCCGCAGCAGATGCACTTCGACGTGCGGGTCGCCGACCTCGACGCGGGCGAGGCCGCGGCGCTGAAGATCGGCGCCAAGCGCCTCGACGGCGGCGGGGAGACCTACCGGGTCTTCGCGGACCCGGTCGGGCACCCGTTCTGCCTCGTCACCATGTAGCACCGCCACCGTGCAGTACCGCCGTGTGGCGCGGTCGCCAAGCAGCGCAACGAAAAAGGCGACCCGGGCGATGCCCGGGCCGCCGAAGTTCGCCGAGCCTAGTACGTGGTGGTGGTCGCCGCCGTGCCGAACATGGCGAGCAGGCTGCCGACCGCGATCAGGGCGATGATCGCGAGCGCGCAGACGATGATGCCGAGGACGAGGCCGGTGATGGCCTGGCCCTTGCCGGCCGCGAGGCCCTGGTTGATCTTCTTGATCGCGATGCCGCCGAGGATCGCGGCGGTCA
Source organism: Glycomyces dulcitolivorans (assembly GCF_003265355.1). Lineage (GTDB taxonomy): Bacteria > Actinomycetota > Actinomycetes > Mycobacteriales > Micromonosporaceae > Glycomyces > Glycomyces dulcitolivorans. Next base: position 2,474 of record NZ_QFRW01000254.1, read on the forward strand.
CGCCGCAGACGAGGCTGATGAGGCCGCTGACGTAGGGGATCGGCAGGCAGAGGATGCCGACGCCGATGATGCCGAGGACCATCGAGGCGATGGCCTGGCCCTTGGGCAGCTGCGGTCCGTACGGGCCGGGGGCGCCGTACTGGGGCGGGTAGCCGGGCGCTGCGGGCGGCAGCTGCGGCGCGGCTCCGTAGCCGGGCTGCTGGGGCTGGGAGGGCTGGCCGTAGCCGGGCTGCTGCGGCTGCGGGCTGTAGCCGCCGGGCTGCTGGGGCTGGGACCCGGGCTGGTTGCCGTACGGGTCGTACTGGAAACCGCCCTGGCCGGGCTGGTCCGGAGTCGGAGGATAGGTCATCGCTGCACTCTCTGCTCGGGCGGAAACGGCGCGGGGAGGTTCACGATAGCCGACCGGCGCCACTGCGGTGTGACGAGGCCACTTCGCAATTCGGGTGAATCTGCTGCATCAGCGGGCCAAGAGGCGGCCGCGGAGGATGATCAGGGCCGGTTCGCGGGCCGCGGCGACGTCGGTTCGGGGGTCGCGGTCGTAGACCACGATGTCACCCAGATCGGGGGCGAGGCCGAGCCATTCGCGGGCCTCCCAGGACGCGGCGGCGACCACGTCGGCGGCGGGGATGCCCGCGCGCTCGTGGAGGAGGCGCATCTCCTCGGCGGCGAGGCCGTGGTCGATGCCGCCGCCCGCGTCGGTGCCGAGGCGGACCTTGACGCCGGCCTCCCAGGCGGCGCGCACGACCTCGGGGAAGCCGCGTTTGAGGCGGCGCATGTGGTCGGCGTAGCGGGGGAACTTGGCGTCGGCGTCGGCGGCGATGTCGTCGAAGGTCTCGATGTTGATCATGGTGGGCACCAGGGAGATCCCCTTGGCGGCCATGGTGTCGAGGAGGCCGGTGGAGAGGCCGGTGCCGTGCTCGACGGAGTCGGCGCCGGCGTTCACGACGCACTCGACGGCTTCTTCGGAGAAGGTGTGGACGGCGACGCGGGCGCCTTCGGCCTGGGCGGCGTGGATCGCGGCGGTGAGGACCTCGGGTTCGAACGAGGGGGCGAGGTCGCCCTTGCCGCGGTCGATCCAGTCGCCGACGAGCTTGACCCAGCCGTCGCCGAGCTTCGCCTGGCGCGCGAGGGCGCCGACGACCTCGTCGGGCTCGCATTCGAGGCCGATGCCGCGCAGGTAGCGCCTGGAGGCGGCGACGTGGTGGCCGGCGCGGATGAGCCGCGGGAGGCCGTCCTCGCCGACGAGCTCGGGGTACGGGTAGGGGGAGCCGGCGTCGCGGATGGCGAGGACCCCGGCGTCGCGGTCGGTGCGGGCGAGGGCGCGGGCCTCGTCGGCGCTCTCGACGGGCGAGGCGCCGCGGCGGATGCCGATGTGGCAGTGGGCGTCCACGAGGCCGGGCAGCGCGTACCCGGAGGTCGCGACGGTGCGCGCGCCGGGGACGGGGTCGAAGGTGATGCGGTCGCCGTCGACGTAGAGGTCGACGGCGGTGTCGTACGGCAGCCAGACGACGCGGAGGTGGAGCGGCGCGAGCGGTTCGAGTGCAGTCATCGCCTCGCAGTATCGCCCGCGCCGCACGGCTTGTCCAGCCGGGCCGCTACTTGTCCTTGCCCTGGTCCTTGAAGAACTGCTCCAGGTCGATGTCGGGGAGGTCGGCCGGGTTGAACCCGGAGAGGTCCGGCATCTGGCCGGGGAGGCCGCCCTGCGGGAGCTGGGGGGCGCGCTGCTGGGAGGCGGGGCCGCCGCGGCGGACCGTCTTCTTCTTGGCGCCCTTCTTGCCCTTGCGCTTGGTGTACGGGGACTTGGTGGCCTTGCCGGTGGGGACGCCCATGGCGCCGCTCATCTGGCGCATCATCTTCTGCGCCTCCTTGAACCGGGCGAGGAGCTGGTTCACCTCGGAGACGGTGACGCCGGAGCCGTTGGCGATGCGCAGGCGCCGGGAGCCGTTGATGAGCGCGGAGTCGCGGCGCTCGGCGGGGGTCATGGATCGGATGATCGCGGTGGTGCGGTCGATCTGCTTGTCGTCGATCGAGTCGATCTGCTGCTTCATCTGGCCCATGCCGGGCATCATCTTGAGCAGGTTGCCGATGGGGCCCATCTTGCGGATGGCCTGCATCTGGTCGAGGAAGTCCTCCAGGGTGAAGTCCTCGCCCCTGAGGAGCTTGTCGGTGTACTCCTCCTTCTGCTTCTCCTCGAAGACGGCCTCGGCCTGCTCGATGAGGGTGAGCATGTCGCCCATGCCGAGGATGCGCGAGGACATCCGGTCGGGGTGGAAGACGTCGAAGTCCTCCAGCTTCTCGCCGGTGGAGGCGAACATGATCGGGCGCCCGGTGACGTGGCGGACCGACAGGGCCGCGCCGCCGCGGGCGTCGCCGTCGAGCTTGGAGAGGACGACGCCGGTGATGCCGACGCCGTCGCGGAACGCCTCGGCGGTGTTGACGGCGTCCTGGCCGATCATGGCGTCGATGACGAAGAGGACCTCGTCGGGGTTGACGGCGGCCCGGATGTCGCGGGCCTGCTGCATCATCTCCTCGTCGATGCCCAGGCGGCCGGCGGTGTCGACGATGACGACGTCGTGGCCGCGGGTCTTGGCCTCGGCGATGGAGTCGGTGGCGACCTTGACGGGGTCGCCGGTGCCGGAGCCGGGCTCGGGGGCGTACACGGCGACGCCGGCGCGCTCGGCGAGGACCTGGAGCTGGCCGACGGCGTTGGGCCGCTGGAGGTCGGCGGCGACCAGGAGCGGGGAGTGGCCGTCGCCCTTGAGCCACTTGGCGAGCTTCCCGGCGAGCGTGGTCTTGCCGGCGCCCTGGAGGCCGGCGAGCATGATCACGGTGGGGGGCTGCTTGGCGTAGGAGATGCGGCGGGTCTCGCCGCCGAGGATCGCGATGAGCTCCTCGTTGACGACCTTGATGATCTGCTGGGCGGGGTTGAGGGCCTTGGAGACCTCCGCGCCCTTGCAGCGCTCCTTGATCTGGGCGATGAAGGTCTTGACCACCGGGAGGGCCACGTCGGCCTCGAGGAGGGCGAGGCGGATCTCGCGGGCGGTGGCGTCGATGTCGGCATCGGTCAGGCGGCCCTTGCCGCGGATCGACTCGAAGATTCCCGACAGTCGATCTGACAATGCGTCGAACACGGGCGGACCTCTCGGTGGGTTGACTGGTTCCTACGAGCTTAACGGGGTGCGCGGGCGGGCGCGAAAACAGGACGGCCGCCCCGTGGCGGGGCGGCCGTCCTCAGCGGTGACGTGAAGTCTTCGCTTAGGCGCTGACCTTCTCGGGGTCGGCGGTCGCGACGGGGGCGTCGAGGCCGGAGTTGCCGTTGACGGGCAGGTCGTAGCCGGCCTCGCCGTGCTGGGCGGCGTCGATGCCCGCGAGTTCTTCCTCTTCGGAGATCCGGATGCCGATGGTGAACTTCAGGATCAGGCCGATGACGAAGGCGACCACGGCGGAGTAGACCAGGACCACACCGGTGGCCGCGGCCTGCTTGCCGAGGAGCTCGAAGCCGCCGCCGTAGAAGAGGCCGTCGACACCGAGGACGTTGGCCTCGGCGAAGGCGAACAGGCCGAGGGAGACCGAGCCCCAGAAGCCGGCGACCATGTGCAGGCCGACCACGTCGAGGGCGTCGTCGAAGCCGAACTTGTGCTTGAGGCCGATGGCGAACGGGCAGATGATGCCGGCGACCGCGCCGATGGCGATGGCGCCGAGCGGGGTCACGTAGCCCGCGGCCGGGGTGATCGCGACGAGGCCCGCGACGACGCCGGAGCAGCCGCCGATGATCGAGGGCTTGATGCCGCGGAGGCGGTCGATGAGGAGCCACGCGAGGACCGCGGCGGCGGTGGCGACCTGGGTGTTCAGGAACGCCAGGCCGGCGAAGCCGTCGGCGGCGAAGGCGGAGCCGGCGTTGAAGCCGAACCAGCCGAACCACAGCAGGCCCGCGCCGAGCAGGACCAGCGGCAGGTTGTGCGGCGCGAAGTTGCCGTCCTTCCAGCCGATGCGGCGACCCACGACGATGGCCAGGCCGAGGGCGGCGGCTCCGGCGTTGACGTGGACCGCGGTACCGCCGGCGAAGTCGAGCACGCCCCAGTCCTCGATCCAGCCGCCGCCCCAGACCCAGTACGCGACCGGGCAGTAGACGACGATGACCCAGACGGTGGCGAAGACGACCCACGCGGAGAACTTCATGCGGTCGGCGACGGCGCCGGCGATGAGGGCGACCGTGATGATCGCGAACATCATGCCGAACGCGGTCCACACGGCGTTGGGGACGCCGCCCAGACCGGCGGTGCCGAGGACCTCGATCGCGTGGCGCGAACCGAAGAGCGAGGTGAAGTCGCCGATGAAGGGGTTCTCGCCGGTGCCGTCGCCGATGGCGAGCGACTCCCCGATGAGGACCCAGACGACACTGACGAGGCCGATGGCGACGAGGCACTTCATCATCATGTTGATGACGCTCGTCGCACGGGTGAGCCCGCCGTAGAACAGGGCGAGCGCCGGAGTCATGAGCAGGACCAGGGCGGCTGAGGTAAGAATCCAGGCTGTGTTGCCGGTGTCGAGACCCTCCATGGGCGTGCCGCCTCCTCTCCAATAGGTAGTTGCTTCGGGCTGAGTAGGTGGTCCGGCGTTGAGGGGGAGCGACGGTGCTCGGGAGAGTGGTCACGCGCCGGCCTTGCGACCGGCGCGTGAATCTCCTACCTACCGGAGTGAAGCCAGCTTCACCGTGACGTGTTACGCGACCCCGGCCTGCGTGTTAAGAAGTTGTCGCCAAAGATTTCGAGTGTGTGAACTCACCCTCACAGGCGGGGTTTTCCGCGAGGTCGGTGGCGCGGGTGGGGCCGATGCGGCATTTGGGGGCATTGACGAGCTCGAATGAACCGTTACTTCGGCATGACCGCTCCGTTACCGAACTGTGCTCTAATGTCAATGGAACATCAGATAGGTGAACGTTCACACCGGGCGGCGTATCGTCGTACTGAACCGGGGCGCTCCGCGCGCCCCGGAAAAGCATGCGTGCGAACGAACATGGAAAGCGACGGCAGCGATGGCGCAACCGAAGAAGGCAGCCAGTATCTGGGACGTGGCGCGGCTGGCCGGCGTCTCGCACCAGACCGTATCCCGGGTCGTCAACGGCTCCCCGCGCGTGGCCGCCGCGACCCGCGACAAGGTCCTGGAGGCCATCGCGGAACTGGGCTACCGGCCCAACCGGCTCGCCCGCAGCCTCGCCGGCGGCGCCGCCGAATCGGTCACCGTCCTCACCGCCGACACCTCCCTCTACGGGCCCGAGGCCGCGCTGCGCGGCATCGAGAAGGCCGCGCGGGCGCTCGACTGGAGCGTGCAGATCTCCGTCCTCGACCCCGCCGACACGCATTCGGACGCCGACATCATCGCGCGCCTCCCCCGCGCCGGCGAGCCGACCATCATCATGGCCCACGACGAGCCCGGCATGCGGGCCAAGCAGGTCCTGCTCGACCAGCAGCCGCACGCGATGGTCGCGATCGGCCCCTACACCGCCGAGGAGCTCGCGGCCTCGCCGTGGCTGGTGGGCATGGACGACGGGAAGGCCGCCGCCGAGGCCACCAGGTACCTCCTCGACCTGGGCCACGCCACCGTCCACCACCTGGCGATCCCCACCTCCACCGGCACGTTCGGCGGCGGCAAGGCGCACCGCGCCGAGGGCTGGGCGCGGGTGCTGCGCGAGGCCGGGCGGCCCGTCCCCGAGCCGGTGCCGTCCGGGTGGACCATCGCCGAGGCGTTCAAGGCCGTGCAGCCGCTCGTGGCCGACCCCGAGGTCACCGCGATCCTGTGCGGCAACGACCACCTCGCGCTCGCCACGATGCGCGCCGCGCACCTGGCGGGCCGCTCGGTGCCCGGCGACCTGTCGATCGTCGGCTTCGACAACACCCCGTTCTCGGCGTACACGACCCCCGCGCTGACGACGGTGAACCAGGACTTCGAGAGCGTCGGGCGCGGCGCGTTCGAGCTGCTGCGCCACCGCGTGGACGGCTCGATCCCGCGCCCCGTCCCGGGCTGGCCCGAGCCCGAGCTCATCGTCCGCGAGACCTCGGGGCCGCCCTCCTCCTGACCCCTGGAGGCGCGACCCTTGCACCACCCCCGAAAGGCCCAAGCCATGAACCCCGTCCCCTCCGAACCGCCGGCGGGGCCCTCCGGCCCTGTACCCCGAGCGCAGTCGCGGCTGGTCGCGGACTTCGCGACCCCCACCGGCCCGGTCCTGCACGGCGCGACCGGGTCGCTGTACGGCGTCGCCGAGGACGGCGTGCCCGGCGACGAGCTGCTGGACGCGCTCGACCTGACCACGCTCGCGGCGGGCCCCGACGGCGGCGCGCAGCACCCCGGCGGGGACGCCTCCAGCGCGGTCGCGGTCCTGCGCCGCAACGGGGGTCCGCGGGGGACGGCGGGCCTGGCGTTCGTGTACCTCCAGGACCTGTTCGCGTCCTGGCCGTACGAGGACGTGGGCATCGACGTCTACCACGAGCGGCTGTGCGAGTTCGTCCCGCCGATGCTGACGGAGGCGAACGAGGGCCGCCTGGTGTTCGTGCCGTTCAACGAGCCCGACTGGATCTGGTACGCGCTCAAGGAGGACGACCCGGCGCGGTTCGACCGGTTCATGGCCGACTGGACCACGACGGTGCGGCTGCTGCGCCGCCTCGCCCCGGGCGTGCCGCTGGCGGGCCCGAACGAGGCGTACTTCCACGGCCGGTTCCTGCGGCACTTCCTGCGCCGCGCCCGCGACACCGGGACGCTCCCGGAGTGGACGGCCTGGCACGAGCTGTCGCCGAAGTCCCTGGCGGAGTTCAGGGGGCACCACGCCGAGTACCGGGAGCTGGAGCGGGACCTGGGGATCGCGCCGCGGCCGGTGAACATCGACGAGTACGCGAACAACCGGGACCTGTCGGTGCCGGGGCAGCTGGTGCAGTGGGCGGCGCTGTTCGAGGACGTGAAGGTCCACGCGGACATGGCGTTCTGGACCGCCGCCGGGGGCTACTCGGGGGCGGCGCCGCAGACGAACGTGCCCAGCGGCGCGTGGTGGCTGCTCAAGGCGTACTCGGGCATGACGGGCACGACCGTGCGGGTGACGCCGCCGCTGCCGGACACGCCGGACACGCTGCAGGGCATCGCGAGCATCGACCTGGAGCGGCGGACCGCGCAGGTCCTGGCGGGCGGGTGCGACGGGGACGTCGTGATCGGCCTGGAGGGCCTCGACCCCGACTTGTGGGGAGAGGCGGTGACCGCGACCGTGCACCGGATCGACTGGACCGGGTACGAGGGCGCCGCCGGGCCGCCGGTCGCGCTGAGCCGGGTCACCGGACCACCGGGCAGCCTCGACATCCATGTGCCGCAGGCGGACCGGATGGCCGCGTACTGGATCGCGATCGCCCCGGGCGAGGGGGCGCCGCTGGAGGCGCCGCCGTGGCGGGGCTCCTGGGAGGCCGAGCACGCGCGGATCACCTCCGGCGAGGTCTCGCGGCAGGGGCACCCGGGCGAGGGCGACGGGTTCGCCGCGTCCGGCGAGTACGACGTCAGCGGCCTGAACATGAACGACTCGGCCGTCCACTTCACCGTCGAGGTCCCCGCCGAGGGCGGGTACGACCTGGCGGTCTTCTACTCCCACATGTACGGCCGCGGCGCCGAGGCGACCGAGCCGCAGCCCGCGCAGCAGGTCCTGTCGGTCAACGGGGCCGAGCGGTTCGTCGAGTACCCCTCGACGATGAACTGGCAGCACCGCTCGGTCGTGCACGTCCCGGTGCGGCTGCGGGCGGGCGAGAACACGGTCGAGCTGTCGAAGTCCGGCGCGATCGGCACCGCCCGCGGCGAGGTCGCGCTCGACAAGATCGTCCTCACCGAGGACCGCCCCGAGCGGGGCTCCTACGACGGCGCGTTCGCCCGGCATGACCGCACCGCCGACGGGAAGGCCCCGGAACCGGTGTTCGACGTGTACGCGGCCGAGGACCGGTACCACCGGATCACCGGCGCCGACCGCGGCGTGCTGCTGGGGCCGCAGAACCAGTGCGTCCCAGTGGACCTGACGCGGCCGGTGTTCCTGCACGCCGGGGTCAACCGGCTGCGGGCCGCGGCGGACCGGATCGAGGTCGAGCCCGCCGAAGGGCCCGCATTGATCGAGGTGGACGCGGCCGAGGCGGTGCGCTCGGGCGGGTCGTGCCTGATCGTCAACGACTTCGCCGGCGGCGGCCACGTGATCGGCTGGAACGGGCGCGGCGCGGCCGCGTCGATCGCGTTCGAGGCGGGCGCGGGGCCGCACGCGCTGCTCGTCAGCTACGCGAACGGCGAGCGGGCCGAGGGCCGCGAGTTCGATGTGGACATCGTGACGCGCCACTGCGACCTGCTCGTCAACGGGAAGCAGGCCGGGCGGTACCCGATGCGCGGGACCTGGACGTGGAACGACTTCTGGACGTACCCGCTGATCGTGGACCTCGTGGCGGGGCGCAACACGATCGCGTTCGGCAACGAGGACGGCCCGACCGCCGAGTTCGAGCGGTTCCGCATCGCCCCGCTGAACCCGTAGCGAAGGCCCGCGCCGGTCGGCGCGGGCCGTTCTGTTCCCTTGGGCGGCTTACGCGGAGGCGAGGCCGTCGAGGGTCGCGTACTGGGCGTCGGTGAGGACGACGGCGCGGGCGCCGACGTTCTCCTCCAGGTGCGCGATCGAGCTGGTGCCCGGGATCGGCACGATGTTGTCCGAGCGGCGAAGCAGCCACGCGAGCGCGGTCTGGGCGGGGGTCGCGCCGACCTCGGCGGCGATCTTGCCGACCGGCCCGTCGGGGCCGGCGTGCTCGCCCGCGGCGATCGGGAACCACGGGATGAACGCGATGCCCTGCGCGGCGGTGTATTCGAGGACGGCCTCGCTCTGGCGGTTGATGAGGTTGTAGAGGTTCTGGACGCTCGCGATCGGAGCGACCGCCTGGGCCTCCTTGAGCTGCTCCACGGTGACCTCGGAGAGGCCGATGTGGCGGATCTTGCCCTGCTGCTGAAGATCGGCGACCGTGGCGATCTGGTCGGCGATCGGCAGTGCCGGGTCGAGGCGGTGCAGCTGGTACAGGTCGATCGTCTCGGTGTTCAGGCGGCGCAGGCTCAGCTCGACCTGCTGGCGGATGTACGCGGGCTGCCCGAAGGGGACCCATTCCGCGGCGTTCGGGCGGGTGTTGCCGCCCTTGGTGGCGATGACCAGGCCGTCGGCGTACGGGTGGAGGGCCTCGGCGATGAGCTTCTCGTTGTCGCCCAGGGCGTACGCGTCGGCGGTGTCGATGAAGTTCACGCCGAGCTCGACGGCGCGGCGCAGCACCGCGACGGCGGCGGCGCGGTCCTTGGGGGGCGTGAAGATGCCGGGGTCCCCGGTGAGGCGCATCGCGCCGTAGCCGAGCCGGTCCACGGTCAGGTCGCCGCCGATGACGATGTCGCTCATGGTTCTGCCTTCTCTCGGTGCTTCGGTGCCTGGTCCAACCCCCGCGGCGGGCGGGATTGTTCCCGATCGGGTGGTATCGCCTCGGTCACAGCGACACCGCCGACCACGGCCGGAATTGCGGCCGATTCGGATGCGAGACTCTTGGGCATGATCAAAGGTTTCAAAGACTTCCTGATGCGCGGCAACGTGGTCGAACTGGCCGTCGCGGTGGTCATGGGCGCCGCGATGACGGCGCTCGTGACGTCCTTCGGCGACGCGTTCCTCAACCCGCTCATCACGCTCGTCACCGGCGGGGGCGACGTCGGCGGCAGCTTCACCGTCAACGGCGTGGTGTTCCCGTACGGCGTGTTCATCAACGGCCTGCTCGTGTTCTTCCTGACCGCGCTCGCGGTGTACTTCGTGATCGTGCTGCCGATGAACAAGCTGCGCGAGCGGTTCATGGACCACGACGACGTGACCGAGGAGCTCCAGGCGAGCGAAGTGGTGCTGCTCCAGGAGATCCGCGACCTCCTGCGCGAGCAGCGCCAGCGCTAGGGCCCGTTTCGGGGGCGGCGGCACCGGGCATCCCGG
>NZ_QFRW01000255.1 GCF_003265355.1 Glycomyces dulcitolivorans
GGACGCGGCTCCGCCTCCGTCGGCGGCGCCCGCCCCGCGGGGTCGGCCCAGGTCGGCGGCGCCGGACGCGCCTCAGTCGGATCGGCCTCGGTGGGAGGCGCGGGACGCGCTTCGGTGGGGTCCGCATCCGTGGGCGGCGCCGGACGGGCCTCCGTCGGCTCCGCCTCAGTCGGATCGGCCTCGGTCGGATCGGCCTCGGTCGGCACCGCCCGGCCCATCAACCTCGACGACGCCGACGAGCGCACCGGCCGCCCCGGCGGACGCCGCCGCGCCGGGAACGGGCCCCTGAACAAGGACGACCTCGAAGGCACCAAGAAGAAGCGCAAACGCCTGGGCCGCAAGATGCTCGCGGCCCTCATCGCGATGGGCATCATCTTCGTGGCGAGCGTCACCGTCATCGCCACCTACTTCTTCCAGAACACGCCCGAACTGGAGAACGTCTTCCGCAAGGGCGAGTCCTCGGCGTTCTTCTACGCCGACGGCACCACCCAGGCCGGCGCCTACGGCGACACCCTCCGCCTCCAGATCGACCCCGGCCAGGCGCCCGAGACCGTCACCGACTCGCTCGTCGCCCTTGAGGACCGCAAGTTCTGGGACCACGGCGGCGTCGACTACATCCGCACCATGGGCGCGCTCGTCAACAACCTCACCGGCGGCGACACCCAGGGCGCCTCGACGATCACCCAGCAGTACGCCGGCATGGTCCTCGACGCGCGCGACGAGATCTCCTACGACCGCAAGGCCCGCGAGGCCGCCCTGGCCATCAAGATGGAGTCCACGTACGACAAGGACCAGATCATCACGGCCTACCTCAACATGGCCTACTTCGGCCGGGGCGCGTACGGGATCAAGGCCGCCGCGAAGAACTACTTCAACGTCGAGCTCGACGACCTGACCTACGGCCAGGCTGCCTACATCGTCATGCAGGTCAAGTCGCCCAACGGCTACTACGACCCGTACTACGAGGGCGAGTACGACGAGGGCGCCGCGAAGGACCGCTGGGACTTCACGATGGACGCCCTGGTCGAGACCGGTCAGCTCCCGCAGGCCGACCGCGACGCGTTCACCTACGAGGACGTCATCGCCAGCACCGTCACCGACTTCAACGCCTCCGGCTCCTGGGGCGGCAGCACCGACGTCGGCTTCATCATCAACGAGCAGGACGGCTACGTCTTCCAGGAGCTCTACGACCGCTACGGCATCACCAAGGCGATGCTCAAGGGCGAAGAGGGCAGCGGCAAGGACGGCGGCTACACGATCACCCTCACCATCGACCCGGAGATCCAGGCCTCGCTCAAGAGCACCGGCTCCCGCGGCGACATCGCGGTGAAGACGAACGAGGAAGACCAGCCGGTCGACGCGGACGGGAACGTCGTCACGGACGTCAACCAGGCCGAGCGCGACCTCACCGACGAGGGCTACGCCCAGTTCGTGAACAGCAACAAGGACGCCGCCCTGTACGACTACGACAAGTACATGATGACGGCGATGGTCGCGATCGACCCGGCGACCGGCGCCATCGTCGGCTACTACGGCGGCGACGACGGCTTCGGCGTCGACAAGGCCGGAGCGGAGTCCCCGCACCCGCCGTCCTCGACGTTCAAGATGGTCACCGCCGCCACCGCCCTCGAAGAGGGCGACTCGATCAACTCCTGGTTCAACGGCTCCTCGCCGCGCGAGTTCGAGTCCCTGAAGCTCGAAGACGACTGCATCGGCGGCGGCACCTATCCCGAATGCACCCTGCGCAACGGCTCTCAGGAGTCGAAGCTCGAAATGACGCTGACCGACGCGATCCGCAAGTCGAAGAACACGCCGATGTACTCGATCGCCGAGGAGTACGGCGCCAGCACGATCCTCGACTACGCCGACAAGATGGGCCTGTCGGTCATGAACCAGGCCCGGACGCTCCAGGACGACACCGGCACGGACTGGAACGTCAGCATCAACTACGTGATGAACGACGACGGCACCTACACCCAGCACGGGACCGCGGTCGACGCCACCACGGGCGAGTCGATCGTCGACGCCTCCGGCAACTGGGACGTCTACGCCGGCATCCAGGTCGACGAGGACTGCAACCCGATCGTCAACACCGAGGGACTGTTCCTCTACGCCGAGGACCCGGTCCCCTGCGAGATCGGCGGCAAGGGCAACACCGACCCGTTCTACAACCACATCTCGTTCGGCCAGTACCCGACCAGCGTGCGCGACATGGCGTCGATCTACGCGACCATCGCCAACGACGGCCTCTACAACGAATCGCACTTCGTCGCCGAGGTCAAGTACAAGGGCGAGGTCATCGAGCCGACGACCACGCTCGAATCCGACCAGGTCATCCAGACGACGACCGCCCAGAACCTCCAGTGGATCGGTTCGGAGATCTCCGGCGAGTCCTCCACCGGCGAAGAGCTCGACCGCGAGTACTTCGGCAAGACCGGGACCTGGGAGGCCGGCGGCAAGGACGAGGACGGCAACGAGTACCCGTCCGGGTACAACGCCCACGCCTGGTACGTCGGCGCGATCCCGCAGCTGTCCATCGCGGCGTGGGTCGGCAACGTGACCTCCGAGTCGGACCCGATCGCCGACATCGACGGCAACAAGAACAACGTGTTCGGCTCCAACACCGCCTACCCCGTGTGGTTCACCGCCATGGACCGGATCCTCGACTCGAAGGACTGGGACAAGGAGACGTGGGAAGGCAAGGACGACGACGCCGGCAACGTCACCTGGTGGGACATCGAGAAGGCCGGCGGCCCGCTCGACGGCGGCGCGTTCTGCGCCGCGCTCCCCGACAACGAGCTCTGCGCCGGCCAGGTCGACGAAGAGGCCCAGGAGGCGTGCGAAGAGGGCGGCGGCATCTGGGACGGCGAGGCCTGCCAACCCGGCGAGGACGACGGCGGCGAGACCGATCCGACCGACGAACCGACCGACGAGGAGTCGACGGACGAGGAGTGTCCGATCTGGGAGCCAAACTGCAACGAGTCCGAGTCGCCGTCGCCCGACCCAAGCGAGGAGTCCTCGGAGAGTCCCGGAACCGACGGCTTAGGCGGCTGAGCCGGGGATCCGTCCTCGGCCCGTAACAGCACTGCGGCGGCATGGGCCACAATAGGGCCCATGCCGCCGTCTTCCGTTGATGAGCCGATCTCGCCGCCCCCCTCGGCGCGCACGAGACCCGCCGGGGACCTCCCGGCCGCACCCACCCTCACCGACCGCGTCGCCAGGTTCGCCTCGGCGTTCATCGGCGGGCCGTTCGGCGACCACGCGGTCGACCCGCCCCGCCGCAGGTTCTGGATCCCGATCCGCGTCATCCTCCTCACCGGCCTGATCGCGTTCGCGGTCAACTGGTTGCAGAAGTACCCGTGCTCGGCGGGCGGCTGGGTGGACTGGCAGCAGTACACCAACGCCTGCTACACCGACATCCGCGCCCTGTGGGGCGCCGAGAAGCTCAACGAGGGCGCCGTCCCCTACCGTGACCACCCGGTCGAATACCCGGTACTGACCGGATGGTTCATGGGCGTCCTCGGGCAGCTCGCCTACCGGCTCGGCGGCGTCGCCGGGACCGACGGCGGCCCGATCTTCTGGCACCTCAACGCGATCGTGCTGTTCATCTGCGGCGCCGCCGCCATCGCCGTCCTGCACAAGATCCGCGAGGACAACCGCCGCACCGACCTGCCCGGCCCGAACCCCGACCCCGCGCTCGTCCACTCCCGGCCCTCACGGCCCTGGGACGCGATGATGCTCGCGGCCGCGCCGGTCATCCTCGTGACCGCCACCGTCAACTGGGACCTGTTCGCCGTCGCCCTGTCGATGCCGTTCTTCCTGTACTGGCAGCGCAGCCGCCCGGTCATGGCCGGGCTGTTCCTCGGCCTCGCCGTCGCCGCGAAGTTCTACGCGCTCCTGTTCATCGGCCCGCTCCTCATCCTCGCGCTCCGCCAGAAGCGGCTCCTGCCCGCGCTCCAGGCGACCGCGACCGCCGCGATCGTGTGGGCCGTCATCAACGGGCCGGTCGCCTACCTGTGGCCCGACTCGTGGATGCGGTTCTTCGAACTCAACTCCGAACGGCCCGTCGACTGGGGCACCGGCTGGTACGTGCTCCGCGGCGTCACCGGCTGGGAGTCGCTGTGGGACTCCGAGTTCGTCAACGACCTGTACCTGGTGTGCTTCGCCCTGTCCTGCCTGGGGATCGCGGCCCTCGGGTACTTCGCGCAGCGCCGGAGGGCCGGAGAGGCGTTCGGGCTCAAGGGGTCCTCGTCGGCCGACGTCGTGCCGCGGCTCGCGCAGCTGTGCTTCCTCGTGATCGCCACGTTCCTGCTGTTCGGGAAGGTCTGGTCGCAGCAGTACGTGCTGTGGCTGCTGCCGCTCGCCGTCCTCGCCCGCCCCAAGTGGGGGTTCTTCCTGGTGTGGCAGGCCGCCGAGCTGTTCTACTTCTTCTCGTTCTACGGCAAGATGCTGCAAGTGTCGGCGGAAGACGGCCGGGGCATCCCCGAGGCCGTGTTCCTCGCCGCCGCCGCGTCGCGGTGGCTCGCCGTGGCGATCATGTGCGCGCTCGTGGTGCAGGAGATCCTCATCCCGCGTCTTGACGCGGTGCGATCCCTTCCCGTGCGGCCCAGGCAAGCAGCTCGGCCTCCGCTGCCTCGCGAGGCAGCGGACCGCGCTCCAGCCGAAGCTCCTTGAGGAACGCCCAGGCCCGGCCCACCTCGGGGCCGGGCCCCAGCTCCAGGAGCTCCATGATCGCGTTGCCGTCGAGGTCGGGGCGGACCGCCTTCAGGTCCTCCTCGGCCCGCAGGCGCGCGATCCGCTCCTCGAACGCGTCGTAGTCGCGGCGCAGCCGCTCGGCCTTGCGCTTGTTGCGGGTCGTGCAGTCCGAGCGGACCAGGATGTTCAGGCGCTCCAACTGGCCGTCGGCGTCGGTGACGTACCGGCGCACCGCCGAATCGGTCCAGCCGCCCTCCGCGCCGTCGGCGTAGCCGTAGAAGCGCAGGTGCAGAGCGATGAGCAGCGACACGGCCTGCACGTCGGCCTTGGGGAAGCGGAGCTCGCGCATGCGGCGGCGGGCCAGGCGCGCCCCGGCCACGTCGTGGTGGTGGAAGGTGACGCCCCCGCCCGGGACGACCTCCTTCGTCTCCGGTTTCCCGATGTCGTGCAGCAGGGCCGCGATCCGCAGCAGCAGGTCCGGGCCGTCGGTCTCCAGGCCGATCGCGTTGCGCAGCACCTGGAGCGAGTGCTCGTAGACGTCCTTGTGCTGGGCGTGCTCGTCGATCTCCATGCGCAGCGCCGGAAGCTCGGGCAGGAACTGCTCGGCCAGGCCCGTGTCGACGAGGATGCGCAGGCCCACCACCGGATCGGGCGCCAGCAGCAGCTTCACGAACTCGTCCCTGATGCGCTCGGCGGTGATCCGGGACAGCTCGGGGGCCATGTCCCGCATCGCGTCCAGCGTCGGCGGGTCGATGTCGAAGCCGAGCTGCGCGGCGAAGCGCGCGGCCCGGAGCATCCGCAGCGGGTCGTCGGCGAACGACGACTCCGGGGACGCGGGCGTGCGGATCGTGCGGCGCGCGAGGTCACCGATCCCGCCGAACGGGTCGGCGAACACGTGCCCGGGCAGCGACACGGCCATCGCGTTCACGGTGAAGTCGCGGCGCTCCAGGTCGTCTTCGAGCCGGTCGCCGTAGCGGACCACCGGGTTGCGGCTGACGCGGTCGTAGGCGTCCGCGCGGAACGTGGTCACCTCGACCTGCTCGCCCCGGAACATCCCCCCGATGGTCCCGAAGTCGGCGCCCGTGGTCCATACCGTGGAGCAGTGGGCGCGCAGGATCGCCTCGGTCGCCTCCGGGCGGGCGTCGGTGGTGAAGTCGAGGTCGCTCACGGGCCGCCGCAGCACCGCGTCGCGGACCGGGCCGCCGACCAGGTGCAGCTCGTGGCCCTCCCGCTCGAACACCCGACCCAGCTCATCGGCTATCGGCGGGACCGTGATTTCCTTACCGCTACTGTTGTCAGACATCGCCGGGCAAGCTTAGCGGAGAGTGCGAGAATGGCCGAACCTAGCGCGAGACCGGGGACGGGCCCCGAATACTCGCCGTCTGGCCCCGCCCTGGGCCCACACCCCCACGCGAACCCCCAGTCCTTGCGCCCGCCCGGCCCGCTCACCGGCAACGGGTACGCCCCCGCGGGACCCGCCCCCGCACCGCCCGCGTCCCCCAAACCGCAGGGCAAGAACGTGGTCCGCTCCAGCCTCCTCATGGGCGCCGGGTCCCTCGTCTCGCGCATCACCGGGTTCGGGCGCACCGTCGTCATCTCCGCGGCGATCGGCGCCGGACTCCTCGGCAACTCGTACACGACCGCGCAGTACTTCCCGCAGATGATCTACGAGCTCGTCCTCGGCGGCGTGTTCGCGAGCATCATCATGCCCCTGTTCGTCAAGGCCCACAAGAACGACCCCGACGGCGGCGACGCCTTCGCGCAGCGCCTCCTCACCCTCGCGGCCCTCGTCCTCGGCGCCGCCGCGCTCCTCGTCACCCTCTGCGCGCCGCTCATCGCCCGCGCCATGGCCGAGCCCTCCCAGTACGGGCTCGTCACCGAGTTCTCCTACCTCATGCTCCCGGCCCTGCTCCTGTACGGGCTGTTCGCGATCCTCTCCGGGGTCCTCAACTCCCGCGAGCACTTCGGCGCCCCCATGTGGGTCCCGATCATCAACAACCTCGTGGTCATCACCGTCGGCGCGGTCTTCTTCCTCGTCTACACCCGCGACGCGGTCCCGAACGCCGCCGGCGAGCTGTTCGCCTCGCCCGACCAGGTCACGAACGGGATGATCGTCCTCCTCGGCGGCGGCACCACCGCAGGCGTCCTCATCCAGGTCCTGTGCCTCGCCCCGGCCCTGCGCAAGGCCGGGTTCCGGTGGCGGCTGCGGTTCGACTTCAAGGCCCTGCCGCTGCGCCAGATCCGGCGCATGGCCGCGTGGACGCTCCTGTTCGTCGTCGCCAACCAGGTCGCCGTGATGGCCGTCATCAAGGTCGCGAACACCGCCTCCGGGAACGCCGACGCCGACCAGTTCGTGCCCGGCACCACCGTCTACAACAACGCGTACCTCATGATGATGATGGCGCACGGCATCGTCGCGGTCTCGGTCATCACCGCGCTCATGCCGCGCATGACCCGCGCCGCCGACGACCGCCGCTGGGCCGAGCTCACCGACCACCTCTCCTCGGGCATCCGCCTCGCCTCGTTCCTGCTGGTGCCGATCGCCGCGGCGTTCATCGCCCTGCACGAGCCGATCGCGCTCGCGATCTTCCAGTGGGGCGCCTACGACCACACGATGGCGGTCGCGACCGGGCAGGCGCTGCTCATGGTCGGGGTCGTGCTCATGCCGTTCTCGGTGTCGCAGTTGCAGATCTACGCGTTCTACGCGCAGACCGACACCAAGACCGTGGGCCTGTTCAACCTGCCGGTCATCGCGATCCGCATCGGCGGGTACCTCCTCGCGTTCGCGTTCCTGCCCCTGGAATGGGTCGTGGTCGGCCTCCTGGCCGCCAACGGCGTCTCCTACCTGGTGAGCCTGCTCCTGTCGATGAGCCTGCTGCGCAAGCGGGTCGGGCTCCTGGGCATGCGCAAGACCGCCTCAGGCCTCGTCCGCACCGGTGCCGCGGCCCTCGTCGCGGGCGCCGCCGCCTACGGCGGCTGGCTCGCGTGGCCGGATGTGTCCGATTCCAAACTCGGGCAGCTCGGCGCGGCGTTCGTCCTCGGGATCGCCCTGCTGGGCGTGTATCTCGCCGCCTGCCTGGTATTCCGCGTCACTGAAATGGCGTCGCTCCAGGCAACGGTGCGCGCAAGGCTGCGACGATGAGGCAAGTACGATCCATACGTGCACTATGGCCTCGGGTCGATGCACAGCCCTGAACCACTCTGCACCCGCACGCCTGAAAGACCCGACCGGCCGGCACGGCCCCTCCGCGGGGTCGGTCTGAGAGGGGAGGACCCCGCACCATGAGTTCCGCCGAAGTGCCGTCCGTGGGCGACCTGCTCGCCGAGCGCTACCGCCTCGAAGAGCACCTCGGAGGCGCGAACGGCCACCGCCAGCTGTGGCGGGGCGTCGACGTCCTCCTCCACCGCTCCGTCGCGGTGGTCCTGCGCTCCCCCGGCGGCGAGGACGCGGCCCCGACGATGACCGCCGCGGTGGCGGCCTCCCGCACCCACGTCGACTCGATGGTCGACGTGTACGACGCCGTCGACGAGGACCGCTTCGCCTACGTGGTGCGCGAATGGGTCAACGGCTCCTCCCTGCGCGGGGTCCTGGAACAGCAGACGCTCGAAAGCGCCCACGCGCTCGAACTCGTCGCGTCGGTCGCCGACGCGGTCGCCGCCCTCCACGACGGGGGCGTCACCCACGCCGACCTCCAGCCCGGCTCGATCCTCCTGTCCGAGGACGACCGCGTCATGGTCACCGAGCCCCGCAACGAACCCGGGAACACGCAGGTCGAAGACGTGCGCGCCCTCGGCGCGACCCTGTACGCGTGCCTCACCGGCGCGTGGCCGCGGGTCGTGCCCGCCGAGAACACCGGCCTGCCCGACGCCGCCACCGACGAGTGGGGCCGCGTCCTCGACGCCGCCAAGGTCGTCCCCGGCATCCCCGCGCGCCTCTCCCAGCTGACCGCGGACCTCCTCGACCACTCCCAGACGCCGCCGTCGGCCGCCGAACTCGCCGTCGAACTGCGCCGCCTCACCGAGACCGGCGGCGCCGACCCGGCGCCCGCCCAGGCCACCAGCGTCCTCGGGTCCATCAGCCTCGGCCGCCGGTTCTCCGGCGACGCCGCCTCCCCGCCGCTCGGCATGAAGCGCCTCGCCGTGGTCGCGGCCGTCGTCGCCGCGGTCATCTTCGCGGGCGTCGTCGGCTCCGCCCTCGTCTTCGGCGGCGGCGACGACCCGGCCGGCGCCGAAGAGCAGGTCACCGGCGAGGACACCGGAGGCGACGCGTCCGAAGATGGCGAGAGCGACGTCGCGGCCCCCACCGAGGCCGAGATCACCGCCGACGACATCCGCGTCGTCGACCCGCCGGACGGCGACCGCGACCAGGGCGAGGGCGTCGAGGCCGTCATCGACGGCAACGCCTCCACCGGCTGGTCCACGAACACGTACTACAACGACCCCGGCTTCGGGAACCTCAAGCCCGGCATGGGCATCCTCATCGACCTCGGCGAGGCCATGGAGGTCGCCTCCGTGCGGGTCCAGATGACCAGCGCGGGCGCCACCGTCGGCCTGCTCTCCGGCGACGAGGACCCCGGCGACTCCTCCGAGGGCGACCAGGCGATCGTCGACGGCTTCGCCGAGCTCGCCTCCCCGGTCGCCGACGCCGACACGAACATCGAGCTCCAGGCCGGCGGCCAGTCCGCCCGCTACATCGTCGTCTGGGTGACCGAGCTGCCGCAGTCCTCCGGCGGGTACAAGCTCACGATCTCCGACATCAACGTGTTCGTCAGGTAGACCGCACGTGCCCGGCCCCCTCCCGCCCAGCCAAGGACCCGCGTTCGCCGGTCCGATGGACGGGGTGGGCGACGCCGAGCTGCTGCGCCGCCACGTCGGCGGCGACAGGGACGCGTTCGGGGAGCTGTTCCGCCGCCACCGGGGCCGCCTGTGGGCGGTCGCCGTCCGCACCCTCGCCGACCCCGAGGACGCCGCCGAGGCCCTCCAGGACGCGATGATCAAGGCGTACCAGGCGGCCGGCACGTTCCGCGGCGGCTCGGCGGTCACCACCTGGCTGCACCGGATCGTCGTCAACGCCTGCCTCGACCGCATCCGCGCGGCCGGGCGGCGGCCCACCGTGCCGCTGCCCGAGGACGGGCGCGAACCGGTCGCCGTCCCCTCGCCCTCCTCCGAGGACCCGCAGCAGGCGGCCCTGCGGCTCACCGTGCACGCGGCGCTCGCGGAGCTGCCGTTCGACCAGCGGGCCGTCCTCGTCTACATCGACATGCTCGGCTACCCGGTCGAGGAGGTCGCCGCGATCCTCAAGGTCCGGCCCGGGACGGTGAAGTCGCGGGCCTCGCGGGCCCGCAAGCGCCTCGCCGCCCGACTGCCCGAGTTCGACCCCGCCCCCGGCGCCGGGAACCCGCCGGGGCAGCGCAACGTCGTACAGGGGGACGTCGTGCAGGGGACGGCCGAACCAGAAGCGCATCCCACCAGCCGAGAGGAGGGGAGCCGATGATCGGGCAGACGCCCGGGGAGACCGGGGCCGAGGCCGAGACGGCCCGCCTGCTGCGGCAGGCCTCCGACGGCTACGGGGACCTCCCCGACCACGTCGCGCACCGGCTCGACCGCGTCCTGGAGACCCTCCCGGCCGCCGACACCCTCCGCAGCAACGCGCAGGCCGCCCCCGCACCCGAGGGGTTCTTCGCGTCGCTCGCGGAGCGCCTGCGGCCCAAGCGGGTCCGGTACGCCATCGCCAGCGGCGCGGCCGCCGTCCTGGTCACCGTCGGCGCGGTCGCGATCGGCCTCCAGGCCCTGACCCAGTCGAGCGAGGACGCCGGCTCGGCCCAGGTCTACTCCGAGGACGCGCCCCGCTCGGGCGAGGACGACGCCGCCGAGACCGAGGCGGCCTCCCCCGAGTCGTCCAGCGGCGACTCCCTGAACGAGGAGTCCGAGGGCGGTATCACCGGCATCGCGTGGTTCGCCAGCGGCACCGACTACACCGCCTCGACCGACCTGCTCGCCTCGCTGCGCGGCCTCGGCGCCGCGACGAGCGACGGCGAGATCCCGATCGAGCTCGAAGCGCTCGCCGCGGGCGGCGAGTTCTGGCGCAACTGCGAGGACGCCATCGCCGAGGAGTACGGGAGCCTCCTCGTCGCGGTCGACTTCGCCCGCTACGAGTCCGCGCCCGCGATCATGGCGCTGCTCGTGACCGAGCAGGGCGAGATCGCCGTCGCGCTCACCCCCGCCTGCGCCGACGGGGTCATCGAAGCGCTCGCCGTCCAGCCCTGACCGGCGCTCCGCTCTCCGCTCTGCTCTTGGAGAAACCGCGGTGACGTTGCCCACGATCGAGAAACGCGCCTGTCACAAGGCCGCCACGGCGCCGCCCCGTGGAATTTCGGGTCAATAGGATGACGTTGAAACCGTCAGCACCAGGGGAGCCGTCCCTGGAGCGCCGAACGACCACAGGAGCGACACCGGTGAGCGAAATCCGCGACGTCATCATCATCGGCTCGGGCCCGGCCGGGTACACGGCCGCGCTGTACACCGCGCGCGCGAACATGCGCCCGCTGGTGTTCGAGGGCTTCCAGTTCGGCGGCGCCCTCATGCAGACCACCGAGGTCGAGAACTTCCCCGGCTTCCCCGAGGGCATCATGGGCCCCGAGCTCATGGACCAGTGGCGCAAGCAGGCCGAGCGGTTCGGCGCCGAGCTCGTCTCCGACGACGTCACCCGCGTCGACCTGACCGGCGAGGTCAAGAAGGTGTGGGTCGGCGACGACGAGTACGCCGCGAAGGCCGTCATCCTCGCGACCGGCTCCGCCTACCGCCCCCTGAACGTCCCCGGCGAGCAGGAGCTCATGGGCCGCGGCGTCTCCGCGTGCGCCACCTGCGACGGGTTCTTCTTCCGCGACCAGCACATCGCGGTGGTCGGCGGCGGCGACTCGGCGATGGAGGAGGCCACGTTCCTCACCAAGTTCGCCTCGAAGGTCACCATCGTGCACCGCCGTGAGGAGTTCCGCGCCTCCAAGATCATGGCCGAGCGCGCCCTGGCGAACCCGAAGATCGAGGTCGCCTGGAACTCGGCGGTCGAGAAGATCAACGGCGAGGGCGGCAAGGTCGCCAGCGTCGACCTGGTCGACACCGTCACCGGCGCGACCCGGAACCTGCCTGCCACGGGCCTGTTCATCGCGATCGGCCACGACCCGCGCTCGGAGCTGTTCAAGGGCCAGGTCGAACTCGACGAGTCCGGCTACGTCAAGGTCGCCGCCCCGTCGACGAAGACGAACCTCGACGGCGTGTTCGCCGCGGGCGACCTCGTCGACCACACCTACCAGCAGGCGGTCACGGCCGCCGGCACCGGCTGCGCCGCCGCGCTCGACGCCGAGCGCTACATCGCCGCACTCGAAGACGCCGCGGTCGCGGCGTAACCGACTTCCCCTTCTTCACACACACAGGAGGATGCCCATGGGCGCCATCAAAGCCGTCAACGACGAGCAGTTCCAGGCCGAGGTGCTGGAAGCCGACAAGCCCGTGCTCGTCGACTTCTGGGCCGAGTGGTGCGGGCCCTGCAAGAAGGTCGCGCCGGTCCTCGAAGAGCTCGCGACCGAGATCGACTCGATCGAGATCCGCAAGCTCGACACCGACGCGAACCCCGAGGTCACCCGCAAGTACGGCGTGATGAGCGTGCCGACCATGATCCTGTTCAAGGACGGCCAGCCGGCGCAGCAGCTCATCGGCGCCCAGCCCAAGGCGGCCATCCGCAAGTTCCTGGGCCAGTAGGGAACGCGACGAATACTCACAAGAAGCGGGGGACGGAGCCATCGGCTCCGTCCC
>NZ_QFRW01000256.1 GCF_003265355.1 Glycomyces dulcitolivorans
ACCCGCTCGCGGCCGCCGCCGAACCGAAGCGGGACTGGGCCGAGCCGTACCGGCAGGCGTACGCGCGCTGGCGCCTGGCCGAGGCACTGCTGGCCGCCCCGGGCGCCGACGCCCGCCTCAAGGCCGCCGAGGCGGTGCTCGCGGCGAAGCGGACCGCGGTCGAACTCGGCGCGGAGCCGCTGCGCAAGGAGCTGTGCGCGCTGGCCGAGCGGGCCCGGCTCGACACGGCGATGCCGTCGTCGACCCCGTTGACGCCCAGGGAACTCGCGGTGCTGCGCCTGGTCGCGCGGGGCCTGACGAACCGGCAGATCGGCGCGGAGCTGTTCATCTCGGAGAAGACCGTGAGCGTGCACCTGTCGCGGGCCATGGCGAAGCTGGAGGTCGCCGGGCGCGCGGCCGCGGTGAACGCCGCCCACATCCGCGGCTACCTCGCCGAGGCCTGACAGGTCCCGGGGACCGCTACCCGGGGTTGACTCCGGGTGCGCGCGTAGCCCTGGGGGTGTACGCGCATTGCCTTCCCCGGCCCGATGCATCGGCGCCTTCGCGCCGCGAACATTGCGTTCATGAAGCGGCGTAAAGCACTGAAGTGGACCCTCATCGGTGTCGGCGGCGGCGTGGGCGCGATCGCGCTCGGCGGCGCCGGGACCGTCGCCTACCTGTGGAACGAGGCCAAACTCGACACCGCCGGGAAGGTCGACTTCGCCAACCCCCTCGCGATCCCCCCGCTCGCCGAGTCGACCAGCGACCCGTCGGGCGCCCGCGTGTTCAACCTGGAGATCAAGTCCGGCACCACCGCGCTGCGGGCGGGCCGCGAGACCGCGACCTGGGGGATCAACGGGAACTTCCTGGGCCCGACCATCCGCGCCAGGCGCGGCGAGGAGGTCGCGTTCTCGGTGTACAACGGCCTGGACGAGGGCACCTCGATCCACTGGCACGGCATGCACCTGCCCGCGGTCATGGACGGCGGCCCCCACCAGGAGGTCGAACCCGGCGGCGACTGGACTCCCCAGTGGACGGTCAACCAGCCGGCGGCGACGCTCTGGTACCACCCGCACCCGCACGGGCGCACCGGCGACCACGTCTACCGCGGCCTGGCCGGCATGTTCATCGTCGACGACGAGGAGTCCGCGGCCCTCCCGCTGCCCTCCGACTACGGGGTCGACGACGTCCCGATGATCGTCCAGGACCGGAACCTGAACGGCGACAACCAGTTCGAGGGCGGCGGGTCGTTCATGAGCGTGCAGGGCATCCTCGGCGACCAGATCATGGTCAACGGGACCCTCGGCCCCTACTTCGACGTCGCGACCCGCCTGGTGCGGCTGCGGCTGCTCAACGGCTCGGTCTCGCGCCTGTACAACTTCGGCTTCAGCGACGACCGCCCGTTCCAGCTGGTCGCCACCGACGGCGGACTGCTGCCCGAGGCGTGGGAGACCGACCGGATCCAGCTCTCGCCCGGCGAGCGCGCCGAGATCGTGGTCGCGTTCGAACCCGGCGAGACGGTCGTGCTCAGGTCGCACCCGGCCGACGAGGGCTACACGGGCCCGCTCGGGCGCGTCAACGGCGCCGAGGACCTGCTCGACGTGTGCGAGCTCCGCGCCGCCGACTCACTCGCCGACGAGACCTCGGTCCCCGACGCGATGGGCACCGCGCCCGACCTCGACCCGGCCGACGCGGTCGAGGAGCGCTCGTTCTCCCTGTCGGGGTTCAACCAGATCAACGGCGAGGCGATGGACCTGCAGCGCATCGACTTCGGCGTCCGCGAAGGCACCGTCGAGCTGTGGGAGGTGGACAACGCCGACGGGTACATGCACAACTTCCACGTGCACGACGTCCAGTTCCAGGTCGTCTCGGTCGACGGCGCCGAGCCGCCCGAGCGCCTGCGCGGCTGGAAGGACACCGTGCAGCTCGTCCCGCAGCGCAAGTACCTGCTGGCCCTGCGGTTCGCCGACTACACCGACCCGGACCTGCCGTACATGTACCACTGCCACATCCTCGCCCACGAGGACTCGGGGATGATGGGCCAGTTCGTGGTCCTCGGCGAGGGCGAGGAGATCGGCCAGGTCCCCGCCGTGGCCGCGCACGGCGGCCACTGAACCGCGGCCACTGAACCGCGGCCTGAAAAGCCGGGCGGCGCCGGACCCCCTCCTCCGTAGGCACCACGGGGACGGGTCCGGCGCCGCTCTCAAGTCGTTGCGGGGCTTAGAGGAAGCTGGCGGCGATGTGCTTGGCGATCGCGGGCAGGTCGACGTTCTCCTTGAACTCGAAGCGGACCTTGCCGAGGCCGGAGAACCACAGGTCGAGCTCGCCGTCGTTGTCGGCCAGGCCGTCGGTCTCGATCGAGAACGCCTGGATCCTGTTGAACGGCAGGGACGCGTAGTCCTTCTTGCGGCCGGTGATGCCCTGGACGTTGACGGCGATCACGCGCTTGTTCGTGAACACGATGAAGTCGCGGACGCCCTCGTACGTCAGGACGACCTCCTCGCCGTCGACCAGCAGGGGCTGGACCTCGTCGCGGAAGCCGGGGTCGTCGGACTGCTTGAGCTTGAAAACTGAACCATTCTCGAAATCGATCATGCGGGCAGGATATAGCCTCCGACCCAAGCGTGCGTCAACGCGGATACTCCTGCGCCGCAAGGGCCGTGGCCTGCGCTACGACCACTTTGAGCGGCCGCCCGAGCACGGCCGCCGCGGCGGCCGCGTCCTCGTACTCGACCGAGGCGTTGACGACCTCGCCGTGCTCTACAGCGATCTTCACCCCGATCGACTGACCGTCCACATCGACCAGTGCATACCGGCGCTCCAGTGCGTACTTGTCGATCTCGTAGGAGCGCATGCCGATCGTGGTCGTGTGCCGCACGAGCGCCGAGCGCACCGCGCCGACCGCCTCGGCCCGGCACAGCACGTGCACCGTGTGCGCCGGACGGCCCTTCTTCATGAGGATCGGCGTCAGCCACGCGTCCGAGGCCCCCGCTTCGAGGAGCGCGGCCAGCGCCGCAGGCCACAGGCGCGGATCGAGGTCGTCCACGTTCGTCTCGATCACCACCGGGCGACCCGCCTGGGGGGCAACGGTTTCGGAGGCGGGACCGGCATGGTTGTGCTCGTGGTCGTGACGGTGGCCGTGGTCGTGCGCGGGACCCCCAACGTTCACGCCGTGAACGTTCGCCGAATCCTGAACGTTCACACGGTGAACGTGCGCCGCCCGCCTCGGCGCCGCGACCTCGCGGCCGATGACCAGGCGCAGCAGGTTCGCCCGCTCCTGCGGGTCGCGCCCGCCCGCGCCGACGCCGACGCGCTCCACGACCATCTCCGGCAGCGGCCCGTACTCGGAGGCCGCGGCCGCGATGATCGCCGCGCCCGTGGGAGTGCACGCCTCGTACGGCACCGCGCCCACGACCGGCGCGCCCGCGTCGGCGAGGACCCGCAGCACCGCCGGGGCCGGCAGCGGGATCGACCCGTGCGACCCGCGCGTCGTGCCGCCCCCCACGGTCACCGTCGAGGCGCTCAGCCGCGTGATGCCCAGCGACGCCAGGCCCGCGGCCGCGCCCACGATGTCGGCGATCGAGTCGAGCGCCCCCACCTCGTGGAAGTGCACGTCCTCCTCGTCGATGCCGTGCGCCGCCGCCTCGGCCGCCGCCAGCCGCACGAACGCGCCCAGCGCGATCTTGCGGGCCGTCTCGTCCAAGTCGGCGCCTTCGAGCATCGCCCGGATCGAGCGCCAGCGCCGGTCGTTCGCGGCCTCAGGGACCTCCACGTCCACTTTCGTCCCGGCCAGGCCGTGCCGGGCGACCCGCTTGGCGGACAAGCGGACCGGCTCGGTCCCGAGCGCGTCCACCGCCGCCTGCATCAGCTCCAGGGGCACCCCGGCGTCGGCCAGGGCGCCCAGCATCATGTCGCCGCTGGCGCCCGCCGAGCAGTCGAGCCACGCGATCGTCACGGCGCCGCCTTCACGTTCAGGATGCGGGCCGCGGCCATCGCCGCGCCGAACCCGTTGTCGATGTTCACCACGGTCACCCCCGGCGAGCAGGAGTTCAGCATCGTCAGCAGCGGCGCGAGCCCGCCGAACGCGGCCCCGTACCCGACCGAGGTCGGCACCGCGACCACCGGCGCGGCCACGAGCCCCGCGACGACGCTAGGCAGCGCCCCGTCCATGCCCGCCACCACGATCACGCACACCGCCTCGCGCAGTTCGGGCAGCTTGTCGAGGAGCCGGTGCAGCCCGGCCACGCCCACGTCGGCGGTCAACCGGGCGTCGATCCCGTTCGCGCGGGCAGTGATCTCCGCCTCCCTCGCGACCGGCAGGTCCGAAGTCCCGGCGCACACGATCGCGAGCGGCCCGGCCTCCGCCGCCGGAAAGTCGCCGACCGCGCACACGCCCGCCTCGGCCAGGACCGCGTCGCCGAACGCCTCCCGGACGGCCGCCTCGCACGCCGCATCGCAGCGCGTCGCGACCGCGACCCGCCCCGGGTGGGCCTCGCGCAGCGCCGCCAGGGCGCCCACGACCTGCTCAGGGGTCTTGCCCGCCGCGTACACGGCCTCGGCCGTCCCCGTCCGGGCCGGCCGCCCGACGTCGATCTTCGCCCACCCCAGGTCCCGGTAGGACCCCTCCTCGTATTGCACGACCCCATCCTCCCTCCCCGGAGTGACGGTCCGCTACTCGATGCGCTCCCTTCCCGGCGACAGGGAGTCGGCGCGCGGACACCCGGCGTTCACCTCCGTGTGCGCCCGTTCACCGGCGGAACGAGAGCCGGACACCGTTGTGCGGCTCGGCCGTCGCCCCCACCGTCTATCGTTCAAAGGGTGTCCCAGCCGCTGATCGCCGCCCACCGCGGCGCGAACGAGTTCCTTCCGGAGCACTCCATCGCCGCGTTCCGGCAGGCGATCGTCGAGGGCGCCGACGCGTTCGAGTTCGACATCCGCCTCACCGCCGACGGGCACCTCGTCCTGCACCACGACCGGACGATCAAACGCACCTCCGACGGCAAAGGCGCCGTGGCGGACCTCACACTCGCCCAGTTGCGGGAGTTCAACTTCGCGCACCGCTACCCCGACTGCGCCGGCAACCCCGAGGCCGAGCGCATCCCCACCCTCGAAGACCTCTTCGGCCTCGTCGTCGACTCCGGCAAGGACCTCAAGCTCCTCATCGAGGCCAAGCACCCCTCCAAGTTCGGGCCGCGGCTCGAACTGCGGCTGTGGGAGACGCTCCGGCGCTGGCCCGGCCTGGACGTGACGGTCATGTCGTTCTCGCGCGCCGCGCTCAAGACCTGGCGGGGCCTGGACGCCGACACGCCGCTGGTGTGGATCTTCGAGTACCCGTTCCGCCGGCCGCCGGAGGGTGTCCAGGTCCTCAGCTCGCGCGTCGACTACATCGATTCGACCCCCGAATTCGTCGAACGCAGCCACGAAGCGGGGTACGAGGTGTACACCTGGACCGTCAACGACGCCGACACCGCGCACCGGATGGCGGGCCTGGAAGTCGACCTGATCTTCACCGACCGGCCCGCGGCCATCCGGCAGACCCTTACGGGGTGAAAGCCGCGTCTCGGGACGGACTCCGCGTGCGACGGTAATGCTGGCGTCGCGTCGATGTAAAAGGTAGGTTGCTGTATAGCTCCGACCCGCATCGAGGAAGGAAGGGGACAGTGATGCCAGCTGCGATACCGGCGCCCGAGCGGCTTCGCGTCCCCCACCAGTCCGGGGCGCCGGGCCAGGTGCGCCGGTGGCTGCGCGACTCGCTCCCCGACCTCCCCGACGAGGCCCGCGACGACCTGCTGGTGTGCGCGACCGAGCTCGTCTCCAACGCCGTCCGCCACGCCCGGCCGCTCCCCGGCAACGAGGTGTGCGTGGCCTACACGCTCGGCCCCGCCGACGTCGAGGTCCGCGTCATCGACGGCGGCTCCCGCACCCACCCCCACGTCTGCTCGGTCAACCTCGACTCCGCCCACGGACGCGGCATGTTCATAGTGTCCAAACTGTCCACCGACTGGGGAGCCCGCACCTTGGGAGACGGCACCCAGGAAGTCTGGGCCCGGATTCCCTTTCACTAGGGCCGGACTGTCGGACCCCCGTGGCACCCTTCGAATCGGGGGCCCGCGATTTCGGATCCGCCGGGGCTGCCGCCTGCCGTCCGGCGGGGCTCGCCCCGCCCCCGTACGCTGATCGGGTGTCGAACCGTCCGCTCTTCATCGACCTCGCCTTCTACGCCGTCGCCGCGCTCTTCGCGGGCGCCACCGCGCTGTGGACCACGCTGGAGCCGCACTCGCAGTGGGGCGCGATCGCGTTCGGCGGCTACCTGCCCGCCGCGATCTGCGCCGCCGTACTGCTGACCCAGCCGGGCGCGGTGTGGCGCGGGCGGGCCCTCGTGGCCGCCGGGACGGCCGTCGCCGTCACCGCGATGCCCCTGGCGTTCATGGCGGTCGACCGCGCGAACGGCGTCACCGGCCGCGCCCAGGAAGAGGTCCTCGTCGTCGAGTCCTCCGGCGCGCGCCTCCTCGACACCGGCAGCCCCTACCTCCACGCCGACGCCATCGCCGCCCTCCCCGAGCCGCTCCTCGGCTACAACCCGTACCAGCCCGGCATGGCCGTCTTCGGCCTCCCGGCCGCCGCGTTCGGCGAGCACTGGTGGACCGACGCCCGCATCTGGTTCCTCCTCGCCGCCGCGGCCTGCGCCGCCGCCGCGGTGAACCTCCTGCGCCGCCGCCCCGGCGGGCTCGGGGCCGGGAAGGGCCCGCTCTTGCGCGCCTTCCAGGCCACGTTCGTGTTCCCCGTGTGCGCCTTGACGTTCGCCACCGGCGGCGACGACATGCCCGTCGTCGCCCTCATCGTCCTGGCCCTCGCCTACGCCCACCGCGACCGCCCGCTCGCCGCTGGCCTCGCCGTCGGCGCCGCCGCGGCCCTCAAGCTCTTCGCCTGGCCCGCCGCCGTCGTCATCGGCTTCCTCACTCTGCACAATTACGGCTCGCAAGCGTCGCCGAGGCTGCGCCGGGGCGGCCTGCGCCGCTACCTCGGCGGCTTCGCGCTCCCGGTCGCGGTCACCATGATCCCGGTCCTCGCCGTCGACGCCCGCGGGTTCTTCGACAACGTCATCGCGTTCGGCCTCGGCCACGGCGTCGTCACCTCGCCCGCGCAGTCCCCGCTGCCCGGGTTCCTCATCGCGCGGCACGTCCCCGGCGGCGAGCTCATCGCCCCCGCGCTCCTCGGCGTCGCCGCGCTCGTCATCGCCCGGCTCCTGTGGACGCGGCCCCCGGCGTCGGCCGCCGCGGCCGCACTCTGGTGCGCCGCAGGACTGTCGACCGCGTTCCTGCTCATGCCCTCCACACGCTTCGGGTACCTCCTGTACCCGGTGGTGCTCCTCGGCTGGTGGCTGCCGCTGCGCGACGCCATCGCCGGCTCCGCCCACGGGACCCTCTTCGCGGGCGTCCCGCAGGAGGCCGTCGACGAACTGGAGCACGAGACCGGCCCCGGCCCATCACTAGCCGTCGAGTGGTGGCGCTGACGGGCGCTGGTGCCGAA
Organism: Glycomyces dulcitolivorans; assembly: GCF_003265355.1. Lineage (GTDB taxonomy): Bacteria > Actinomycetota > Actinomycetes > Mycobacteriales > Micromonosporaceae > Glycomyces > Glycomyces dulcitolivorans. Next base: position 7,510 of record NZ_QFRW01000256.1, read on the forward strand.
CGGATCTCGCATCGGAGGGCTACGGTGTGTACCGTGACCGGTATGCACCTCACCTGCCCCAAGTGCGCTGCGGCCATGCGCCAGTACGAGCGCAACGGCATCGTCGTCGACCAGTGCTCGGCGTGCCGGGCCGTGCTCCTGGACCGCGGCGAGCTGGAGCACCTCATCGACACCGAGAAGTGGGTCAACAACATCCAGCCGGGAGCCCCGGCCGGTCCCATGCCCGGGTACCAGGGCGAACCCGACACCGCCCAGACCATGCGGCTCAAGGAGCGGCGCACGCTCCTCCAGATCCTCTTCGGCGACTAACCGCGTTCAAGGCGCGCGAGTGCTCATGGAACTCGTTGCTCCGCAAGGTCTCTCGGACCAGAACGCCCATTGTCGCCTTTCCGACTGGCGACCACATCCCCAGTGCCGCATGCCCGCTCGCCGCCACGCCGCTCCGATCGCGCCGTCGCGGGCCACAAGGGACCACGCGTCCCGGTCCGTGTCGGTAGCGTTACTTCTTGTCCAGGCCACCACGCCTGGCGTCGGGCCCGACTCTCGACAATCGCCGCTCCTCGATGAAGAGAAGATCGGAAACTCCATGAAGATCCCCATCGCGCGGCGCGTGCTCATCGCGCTCGCATCACTCGCGCTGCTGCTGGCCCCGCAGGCCGCCGCCGCGCACGACGACCCCGACCCCGACGACGGCTACCAGACCCCCGAGGAAGGACTCAAGGACGACCTCTCCAACACCGCGAAGGAACGCGGCTGGACCTTCGCGCAGGCCGAGGACCAGTACCTCGTCGCCCAGGCGATCGGCGACATCGCCGCCCAGATCGCACCGGAGCGCCTGGACGTGTTCGTCGGCACCGCCCTGTCCGACGAGCCCGGCGGCACGCCGACGATCTACATCAAAGGCGACGCCGACGACTTCGTCAAGCGCGTGATCAGGGAGAGCGGGCAGGACGTGGTCCTCGCCGACGGCCAGCCCTTCTCGTACCTCGAACTCAAGGGCCGCAACGAACGCCTCAACGGCGAACTGGTGAAGCTCGGCTACGTCGACCTCTCCGGCGGCTTCGACGTCACCACCGGGCGCATCAGCACCGAACTCGCGGCCCAGTCCGGGCTGCCCACCGACCCCGACAAGATCCTCGACCGGCTCTCCGACGAGTTCCGGCGGGGCGTCACGCTGAAGGTCGTCGACAAGCTCGGCAACACCGCCGAGCACGGCTACGGCGGCGAGGCGGCCTACGACGGCGGCGTGTTCGAGTGCACCACCGGCTGGACGGTCGTCAGCCCGACCGGCGTCACCGGGGTGACCACCGCCGGGCACTGCACCGGGATCGACCAGGCCTGGCAGCCCGGCTACGGCTACGTCGACCTGGTCTGGCAGAACCAGGTCCGCAACTACTGGGGCGACATCGAATGGCACACGACCCCGACCCACATCGACGAGCCGGAGTTCTACGCCCACCCCAACACCCGGCGCGACACCCTGTCGGTCGAGCCGTGGTGGGGGTTCACCGTCGGCGAGTCGATCTGCATCTTCGGGCGCTCCACGGGCTCCCGCCAGTGCGGACTCGACGTGCAGAACCCCTGGTGGTCGTGCACGCTCGACGGGTACCTCACGGAGAGCCTGGTCCGCATGGACGGTGACGTCACCATCGGCGGCGACTCCGGCGCGGGCTGGTCGTGGAACAACCACGCCTACGGCTCGCACGTCGGCGACTGCAGCTGGCAGAACGTCTTCTCCAGAGCCGACGACTTCAACGACGCGATCGGCGTGAGCGTCCTCATCTAGGCCGCTCCGCCAAGCCGCGGCTCTGCTATCCCGCAGGGCCGCGGCGCCGCCGCGCTAGACGGCCATGTCGACGAAGCGCGACAGGTGCAGCTGGGCCGCCACGGTGATCGTGTCCGTGGCGCCGTTGCGGTGCTTGGCGACGATGAAGTCGGCCTCGCCGGCGCGCGGGGACTCCTTGTCGTAGTAGTCCTCGCGGTGCAGGAGGATGACGACGTCGGCGTCCTGCTCCAGCGAGCCGGACTCGCGGAGGTCGGACAGCTGGGGCCGCTTGTCGGTGCGCTGCTCGGGTCCGCGGTTGAGCTGGGCGACCGCGATCACCGGGCACTGGACCTCTTTGGCGAGGAGCTTGAGGCCACGGGAGATCTCGGAGACCTCCTGCTGGCGCGACTCGACCTTCTTCGGCGAGGTCATGAGCTGGAGGTAGTCGACCACGATGAGCTTGAGGTCGTGGCGCTGCTTGAGGCGCCGGGCCTTGGCCCGGATCTCCATCATGGTCATCGACGCGGTGTCGTCGACGAACAGCGGCGCCTCGGAGATGTCGCCCATGCGCTTGGCCAGGCGCGTCCAGTCGTCGTCGGACAGGTCGCCCGAGCGCAGGACGTGCATCGGGACGCGCGTCTCGGCCGAGAGGAGGCGCATGACGATTTCGAGCTTGCTCATTTCGAGGCTGAACAGGGCCGCGGCATGGCGGTGGTGCAGGGAGGCGTGCCGCATGAAGTCCATTGCGGCCGTGGACTTCCCGGCGCCGGGGCGGCCGGCGACGATGATGAGCTGGCCGGCCTGGAGGCCCGACAGGAGCCGGTCGAGGTCGGCGAAGCCGGTGGGGATGCCGGTCATGACGCCCTGGTTGGCGCCGATCGCCTCGATCTCGTCCATGGCGGGCTGGAGGAGGTCGGACAGGACCGCGAAGTCCTCGCTCTGGCGGTTGTCGGTGACCTCGTAGACGGCCTGCTGGGCGAGGTCGACGAGGTCGTCGATGTCGCGCCCGCCCTGGCCGCCGCCGTAGCCGTACTGGACGACCTTGGTGCCGGCCTCGATGAGGCGGCGCAGGATCGCCTTCTCCTTGACGATCTTCGCGTAGTACCCGGCGTTCGCGGCCGTGGGCACGGCGTTGAGCAGGTCGTGGAGGTAGGGGCCGCCGCCGATCTTGGCGAGGTCGCCGGTGTCGGCGAGGGCCGCGGCGATGGTGACGGCGTCGGCGGGCTCGCCGTTGCCGAACTTGTCGATGACGGCGTCGAAGATCATGCCGTGCTTGGGCTGGTAGAAGTCTCCCGGGCCGAGGACCTCGATGACGTCGGCGATGGCGTCCTTGCTCATGAGCATGCCGCCGAGGACCGACATCTCGGCCTGGACGTCCTGGGGCGGGGTGCGCTCGTAGGTGCGGGCGGAACCGCCGCCTCCGCCTCCGCCGCCGCCTGCGAAGGGGTCCTCCGGGGGCGTGTCGAAATAGGATCCGTTCGAGCCGTTGGCGCCTCGCGAGAAGACGCCGTCCGTCGACACATCCGTCATGCCGTCCACCCCCTCGGTCACTGTGCGTTCATGGAGACAGTACCGCCCGCATACGACAGAAGGGCGGCGTCAACGACGCTATGTCGCGCCGGGCACGGTTGCAAACGACCCTGTGGACAACCTGTGGACAAGGTTGTGGATAACCTGTGGATAACTGGGGGCGGGCCTGTGGACAACCTGTGGACAAAGAGGCGAGGACGCCTCGAATCCGGGTCGGGAGCTGCGGCGACGTCGTCCACCGCCTGTGGACGGAAATCCGTTCGTGCCAACTTGCCACTAGCATTGGGAGCGTCCCCGGCACGGATCAGAGGAGAGGCGGGCCCATGACCGCTCCGCAACGCCCCGAACGCAGGCCGCGCCTCGACCCCGAAGGCGACGACCGGCCGGGCGAGCGCGCGTTCACCCCGACGTTGCTGGTCACCCTGGCCTGGTACGTGGTGCCGATGGCGGTCTACCTGACGTGGGTCCTGTCGCAGCCGCCGGTCGAGGCGACGTGTGCGGCCACGGGCTGCTCGGTCCCCGCGCGCATCGGCGCGGCCGTGGCGGCGGGCTGGGCCTGGACGCTCTCGTCGCTCACCGCGAGCCTCCTGGTGGCGGTCCTGCTGCGGCTCCCGCGCGCGGGATGGCGCGCGGGCGTAGCGGGTTCGGCGGCCGCGATCCTGGGGGCGGGCCTGGTGACGGTGATTCTGCGAACCGCCGGCTGGGTGATCTAGCGCCGGTAGGCCGTACGGGCGGCCCCGGGTACCCACCCGAACCCACCTTCACCCAACCAACCGAAAAAGACCACCCTTTCACGGGGGTACGACAAAGGCCCGCGACCGGGGAACCGGTCGCGGGCCTTCGATGTACTTGCCTTGCGCGCTTGCCTACTACTTCTTGCGGCGCTTGGCCGGGGTGACCTGGAGCTTGAACTTCGCGGTCACCTCCGGGTGCAGCCTGACCGTGACGTCGTAGGTGCCGACCGACTTGATGGTCGAGGCGAGCTCGACGCGGCGGCGGTCGATCTTCGGGCCGCCGGCCTCGTCGACGGCCTTGACGATGTCGGCCGCGGTGATGGAACCGAAGAGGCGGTCGCCGTCGCCGGTGCGGGCGACGATGTGGGCGTCCGTCTGCTTCAGCTGGTCCGCCACCGAGCGGGCCTTGTCGAGGTCGTGGATCTGGCGGGAGGCACGCGCACGCTGGATCGCGTCGACCTCCTTCTGACCGCCCTTGGTCCACGCGATCGCAAGCCCCTGCGGCAGCAGGTAGTTGCGGCCGTAGCCGGGCTTGACCTCGACCACGTCACCGGCCGAACCGAGGTTGGGCACCTCATGAGTCAGGATGATCTTCATGTTGCTCATGTCGCGCTCCTTCCTTAGCGGGTCTGGCTGGTGTACGGGAGCAGGGCCATCTCGCGGGCGTTCTTGACGGCCGCGGCGATCTGACGCTGCTGCTGGGTGGTCACGCCGGTCACACGGCGGGCACGGATCTTGCCGCGGTCGGAGATGAACTTCCGCAGCAGCGCCGTGTCCTTGTAGTCGACGTAGGTGATGCCCTCTTTTTCAAGCGGGTTGGGCTTCTTCTTCGGCTTCCGCAGGGGAGCCGATTTCGGGTTGGCCATGTCTCTGTCTTGCCTCTTACTCGAGATCGTTCCGGTCCGCCGCACTCGTGAACGGCAGCGACCGGTTTAGAACGGCGGGTCCTCGTCGAAGCCGCCGGCACTGGCGCCACCGCCGGCCGGGGCCGCGGAGGCCCAGGGGTCGTCGGGCATCGAGCCGCCGGCAGCGGCACCGCCGCCGCCCCCGAAGGAGCGGCCGCCGCCAC
>NZ_QFRW01000257.1 GCF_003265355.1 Glycomyces dulcitolivorans
CGTGGGCGGCGGCGTTCGCGGCGTACCTGCGGGCGCGTCTGGCGTCGGACCCCGCTGCGGCCCTTGCGGAGGCGCGCCGCGCGAAGGCCGGGTTCCGCGACGCCGGGGACCGGCGCTGGGAGCTGCGCGCCGAGGCCGAGCGGGCCCGTGCGATACCCGAAGCGCCCCAGGACGGCTTGTAGCCGGGGGCAGGATGTGGGAACCCGGAGGCCCGGCGGCCGGGCCGGTGCCATGATGGCCGCATGAGCTCACCCGTCGAACTGTGCTGCCTGCTGCGCGCCCGCCCCGGGGCCGAAGCGGCCATGACCGCCTACGAGGACGAGGTCCTCGCCCTCGTCCCCGAGCACGGGGGCGAGATCGTCTCCCGCGCGATCGGCGACGGCGCCGGCGGCCACCCGCACGAGGTCCACACCTACCGCTTCCCCGGCCAGGAGGCGATCGACGCGTACATGGCCGACCCGCGCCGCACCGCCCGGACCGAGGAGCGCGACCGCGTCGTCGAATCGACGATCCTGTTCCCGGTCCGCCTCGCCTGAGACATCAACTGTCGGATTCCCGACAGTCCCGGCCGAGAATGTCGACGTTCTCGGGATTTGCCGGATTCCGTTGTCACCCGATTGACCGGTACACGGACCGTGCAATTGGGACCCGCTCGTTACGCTCGGCGCATGAGCAACGGCGGGACGGGCTTCTGGGGTCCGGTCGGGGCGCTGGCGGGAGTCGTCGGCGTCATCCTCACGTATGTCATCTGGCAGGACGAGATCGAGGCCCGGGCCGACCCGTACGACGACCCGACCGACGCGTGGACCGAGGACTGGAACGGTGAGGGCGTCGAAGGCGGCTCCGGCGAATGGGCCCTCCAGAACACCTTCCAGGTCGTGCTCGACCCGACCCTCGACGACGGCGCCTGCCGCGAGATGCAGTTCGACCTCGACGACGGCGGCAGCGGCGAACTCGTCGACATCGGCGGCCCGTACGCCGACTGGATGGACGCCATCTGGTCCTCGTGCGGCGCCGACTACGGGGTCGTCTACGGCCGGCTCGGCGAGTCCGCGACCGTGTACGACGGCGGCAGCGCCGACGTCGCCGCCTGCACCGGCGCCATCGGCGCCGACACCTACCTCGGCTTCGAGTTCGACCCCGCGAGCCCCACGGTCGACGAAGGCTGCCTCTACACCACCACCGACGCGGTCGCCGCCGTCACCGTCGACTCCGTCTCCTCGGACGGCGGCTTCGCCGTCGGCCGCCTGAACGTGGCCGTCTACACGTGGGCGTGACGCCCGCGCGCGGACCGCGGCGGCGCACCCGCCCTGCGTCGCCGTGGGACACTGGACGTTCCCCCGGTGCCGATCGAAAGCGGTGACATGCCAACCCTCGACGTGCGCCTCCTCGGCCCCCTTGAGGTCCGCATCGACGGCGCCGAGGCGGCCGTCCCGCGCGGGAAGACCGCGACGATCCTGGCGATCCTCCTCGACGAGGCCAACAGCGTCGTCCCCCTCGACAGCCTCATCCGCGCCGTCTACGGCCTCGAACTGCCGCGCGACCCCGACACGCAGATCCAGAACGCCGTCGGCGTCCTCCGCGGCAAGCTCGGGGCCGCCCGCGACCGCATCGAGACCGTCGGCCGCGCCTACCGGCTCCGCATCGCCCCCGCCGAACTGGACCTGCTGCGCTGCAAGGCGAACGAGGACCGCGCCCGCACCCTGCGCCTCGAAGGCCGCACCGGCGAGGCCGCCGCCGCGCTGCGCGAGGCCCTCGCCGAATGGCGTGGCCCCGCGCTCGCCGACCAGGCCGGGACCGCCGTCGAGGCGATCCGCCGCCGCTACGACGAGCACCGCCTCACCCTCCTCGAACGCCGCCTCGACCTCGACCTCGAACTGGGCCGCCACGCCGACGTCGTCGACGAGCTCCGCCAGGTCGTCGCCGCCCACGGCACCCGCCAGCGCCTCACCGCGCTCCTCATGCGCGCCCTCCACGCCGCCGGGCGCATCGCCGAGGCCGCCGACGCCTTCGCCGCGTTGAAGGAGCGCCTCGCCGAGGCCCTCGGCGTCGACCCCGACCGCGAACTGGTCGACCTGCACACCGCGATCCTCCGCGACGAACCCGCCGCCCCCGCGGCCGTCGTGGAGCCGCCGCGGCTCGTGCCCGCGACGCTCCCGCGCGCGATCACCCGGTTCACCGGCCGCGACTGCGAGATCCGCCTCCTCGACGACTCCCTGGAGGCCGCCGACGGCGAGGCCGGGCTCGCGGTCGTCACCGGCATGGGCGGGGTCGGGAAGACCGCGCTCGCCGTCCGCTGGGCCCACCGGGTCGCGCACCGGTTCCCGGACGGGCAGCTGTACTTCAACCTGCGCGGCTTCGACCCGCTCAGCGACGGCGCCGACCCGGCCGCCGTCCTCGCCGAGGCCCTCGCCGCGCTCGGCGTGCCCGCGCACCAGCTGCCGGCCGGGCTCGACGAGCGGGTCGGCCTGTACCGGACCGTGCTCGCCCGCCGCCGCGTCCTCATCCTCCTCGACAACGCCAGGGACGCAGCCCAAGTGCGCCCGCTCCTGCCGGTCGCCCCCGGCAGCTTCACGCTCGTGACCAGCCGCGACCGCCTCTCCGGGCTCGACGCCGGGGAGGGCGCCGACACCGTCCCCCTGGAGCTCATGTCGGAGGGCGACGCGTGGGCGCTCCTGGTGCGGCGCATCGGCCTCACCCGCGCGATGGCCGAGGAGGCGCCGGTCCGGCGGATCGTCGCCGCCTGCGGGCGCCTCCCCCTCGCTCTCACGCTGATCGGGGCGTGGGCGGCGCAGCATCCGGGGTTCTCGGTCAAGTCGCTCGCCGACCGGCTCGACCAGACCACGAACGTGTTCAAGGTCCTCGCCGCGGCCGACCCCGGCTCCGACCCGCGCTCGGTGTTCGCGTGCTCCTACCAGGCGCTCGGTTCCCGTGCGGCGCAGGCGTTCCGCCTGTTCGGCCTGCATCCCGGCCCCGAGCTGACCCCGGCGGCGATGGCGAGCCTCATGGGCGGCTCAAGGGCCGAGGCCGAGTCGGCGCTGAACGAGCTCGCCGGCGTCCACCTGATCGAGCAGCCCGGCGAGGGCCGGTACTCGATGCACGACCTGCTGCGCGCCTACGCGAAAGAGCGCTTCGCCGAGGAGGTCGCGCCCGAGCGTCGGACCGCGGCGGCCCTGCGCATGGTCGAGCACTACCTGTTCACCGCGAGCGCCGCGGAGGCGCTCTCGGCCGACCGGTCGGTGAGCCTCGACCTCGGCGAGCCCCTGCCGGGCGTGGCCCCCGAGCGCTTCAAGGACCTGGCCGCGGCGGCGGACTGGCTCGACGCGGAGGACGACGTCCTGCGCGGCCTGGTCGGCCTGGAGGCCGGCAGCCCCGAGCTGGACGTGCGCGTCTGGCAGCTCGGGTGGTGCCTCGCCGGGGCCATCGTCGACCGGTTCCGCGGCGGCGGCCCGGCCGAGGACGGCCCCGCGGCGTTCACCGCGACCGAGCGTGCCGGAGACCTGTTGGGGCGCATCGCGGCCCGCGGGCACCTGTCCGGGCCCATGCTCATGGTCAGCACCGAGCCGTCGCTGCCTGAGGAGCTCTCCCGCGCGATGGAGGCCGCCGTCAACGACCGCGACCCCGGCGCGCGCGCCATCGTCGGCTACACCCTCGCCGCGGGCCTGGGCGGCGAGGGCCGCGACGCCGAGGCCCGCGAGTACGCCCGGGCCGGCAGCGAGTACTTCGACCGCAAGGGCAACCGCTACTGGGCCAACCGGATGCGGTACGGCGTCGGCTGGCACAGCATGGTCCTCGGCGACTTCGACGAGGCGCGCCGCTGCTTCGCGGAGGTCCAGGCCGCCGCCCCGCCCGAGCGGCGCCCGCTCGCCGCCGCGAACACCGGCCTCGGGTTCGGGTACATCGCGCACGCCGAGGGCCGGTACGAGGACGCCGTCGGCCACTACCGCGAGGTCCTGGCGTGGTTCGAGGCGAACGAGGTGCGCGTCAGCGCCGCCTACACGCGCGAGCACCTCGGCGAGACCCACCGCGCCCGCGGCGACGCGGCCGCGGCCCGCACCCAGTGGGCGGCCGCCGCCGAGGCGTACGACACGCACGGGCTCGGCTCCGAGGCCGACCGCGTCCGCGCCAAGATCAAGGCCCTGGACCCACCGGACAGGCCCTAGGGGCCCCGCCCGGAGGCGGAGCCCTGCGAAAGCCTTGCCGCTTAAGCGGTCTCGGCGTCGAAGTCGGTCGCCAGGAGCGCGTCGACCGCCGACTGGTACGAGTCGGTGCCGGACTGGGCGATGCTCGCGATCCCCAGGAACCCGTTGACGCCGTCCACGTCGACCACCAGGATCGCCGTGTCCTCGAACGTGTCCGTGCTGCCGGGCGTCGACGTCCACGAGTTCCGCCAGGTCGCCAGCACGCCGGTCTTCCCGTCGACGGTCACGTCCTGGTAGGCGATCTCGCCCATCTGGTAGCCCTCGACCGAGCTGAACGAGCCCGTCAGCCACACGTCGGCCGCGCTCGCGGCGCTCGCGCGCAGGTCGGCGGGGTCGAACTGGGCGTTCGCGCCCGAGAACAGGCCCACGCCGAAGAACGAGATCCACTCCTCGGTGTGGTAGAACGCGTACCCCTCGGAGTCGGTCAGCGGCTCGTTGGCCACGCCCGGCCCGTAGTACGGCTGCCACTCGCCCGCGGGGATCGGGGTGAGCGACCCGATCGACGTGACCGTCAGGCTCGTGCCCGACGGCAGCGGCGCCTCCTCCTCGGGCTCCTCCTCGCCGGTCTCGCCGCCGTCGTCGCCGGGGTCGGACTCCTGCGAGGTGCTCGAATCGTCCTGGCCGCCCGCCAGCTCGCCCTCGTCGGGGTCGCCGCCGCCGAGCCAGAAGTACCCGCCGACCGCGCCCAGCGCCATCAGCAGCACCACGCCGATGACCAGCAGCGCCGTCCCGCCGCCGCCCTTCGTCGTCGCCTGCACCGGCGGCGGCCCGTACCCCTGGTACGGGTTGTACGGCTGGTTCGGGTCGTAGCCCGGCTGCGGGTAGTACTGCGGCGCGTTCGGGTCCTGGTACGGCGAGCCGGCCGCGGGCATCTGCGTCGTCGGCGGCGCCGACGAGTACGCCGGGTCCGGGCCCACCTGGCCGGGCGCGTAACCTCCCGCGGGCGGCTGCGCGGCGGGCTGGGAGTGGCCGTAGGGGTCCGGTGCCCCCGGGGGCACCGCGCCGGGGTCTTGCGGGGGGTACGTCATGGACCGATCGTATCCGGACGCCGCCGCCGCTGTCCTCGTCCGTTTTCCTGAGAAAACGCTGAAGAGAACACTAAACCGGGACGGGTGGACACCCGCCCCGGCTTCAGGGATCCGAAACTAATCCCCAGTATCACCGACCTGTCAAGATCGGATTCGTTAGCCCGTGAACACGGCCACCGTCAGCCCCGGCACCGTGAACGTGCCCGTCGCGTCGTCGAAGGCCGCCTCCGCGAACACCGGGTCCGCCGAGTCCTCCAGGACCGGGTGCAGCCCCGCCCCCGAACCGGCCGCCTCGGGCACCGTCTGGTCCACCGCCTCCGGCGAGGCGTTGAACACGACCGTGACCGACTCGAACGCGTCGTCCAGGCCGTCGAGGTCGATCCGCATCGTGATCACGCCCGGCACCTCCGCGGCCGTCCCCGACAGCGGGAACGACACCCGGTCGGCGACCGCCTCGCCCGTGCCCAGGCTGAACGCCTGCGTCGACGAGGAGATCCGCAGCAGCTCCAGGTACCGGTCGTCAGCGAGCGCGATGTCCCCGCACGACGGCGCCTCGACCGCACTAATCGCGGCCTCCGCGTACGGCCACTTCGCCTCCGTCGTCCACGCCGGCGGCAGGCCCGAACCGAACCCGTTCGACGAGGAACCGAAGCCCTCGGTCCCCTCGCAGTCCCAGCGGATCGCGTTGAACCAGTCCCCGGAGTCGTACGAGTCCCGGTCCAGGGACTTCGACCGCAGCATCTCGCTCCCGGCCGTGGTGAACCCGGTCCCCTGGCTGAGCACCGCCGTCGCCAGACTCAATACCTGCATCCGCGCCCGGTCAGTCCCCGAAGTGCCCGCATCGAGCTTGTAAGCGAGGGCGTCGAACAGGATCTCGTTGTCGTGCGCGTCCACGTAGTTCACCGCCTCGCCCGGATCGGCCGTGTACCCGGCGGCGGCCCCGTTGTAGTCGAGCCCGGCCCCGGTCACCTCCGTCCCATCGGACGCCGTGAACGTGTAGTCGGCGAGGTTCCCGACCAGGCCCAGCTTCGTCAGGTCCTGGGCGTGCAGCAGCGCCGCCAGTTCAGCGCCCGTGGCGTCGCCGTCGTTGTCGGCGGTCCACAGCCCCGAGCCGAAGCCCTGCACCGTCGGGTCCGCGTCGAACGGGCCGCCGCCGCGCACGGCGTCGCGCATGCGGTCGTTGAACGTCCCGATCCCGGTGCCCGCCATGTTCGCCTGCGTCGCCTGCTCGAACAGGGCGTCGTTCGCGACCTCGCCGAAGTTCCAGCCCTCCCCGTACAGCAGGACGTCCTCGTCGAGGGCCGCCTGCACCGCAAGGAGATTCGACTTCGGGTGGTGCCCCATGAGGTCGAACCGGAACCCGTCCACGTGGTACGCGTCCTGCCACAGCTCGGCCGACTCGACGATGAACCGGTCGAACATCGGCCGCTCCGTCGCCGTGTTCGCGCAGCACGTCGACGTGTACACCTCGCCGTTCGCATCCAGCCGGTGGTAGTAGCCCGGCACGACCCGGTCCAGCACCGACTTCTCGGCGGTCCCCGACGCGGCCGTGTGGTTGTACACCACGTCGTTCACCACCCGCAGCCCCAGCCCGTGCAGCGCGGCCACCATCTGCCGGTACTCCAGGATCCGCTGCGCCCCATCCGCATCCGTCGCATAGGAGCCCTCGGGGACGTTGAAGTGCAGCGGGTCGTAGCCCCAGTTGTACGCGTCCTCGGAGCGCACCGCCCCCACGCATGCCTGCTGCTCGGTCGAGTTCGCCGCCATCAGGTCAAGATCGCAGTCCACAGTGGCCTGATCGGCCTCGGGGATCGACGCGATGTCGAACGTCGGCAGCAGGTGCACGTAGTTCAACCCAGCATCCGCGAGCTCCGCCAGATGCTGCACCGACACCGAGTCGCCCTGCGTGAACGCCGCATACGTGCCGCGCAACTCCTCATCGAGGGACTCGTCGGCGATCGAGAAGTCCCGCACGTGCACCTCCCACACCTGCGCCTCGGCCGGATCGACCTCCGCCGGCGCGTCCTCGCGGTCCCACCCGCGCGGCTTCAGATCCGAGTCATTCAGGTTCACGATCTGGCTGTGCGTCGAATCCGCCGCCAGCGACAGCGAATACGGGTCCGTCACCGAATACGACTCCACCGCCTGCGAAGCCGGATGCCACACCTCGACCGCGAACCGGTAGTACTTCCGGTCCCAGCCCTTCGCGCCCTTCACCGTCCACACCCCCGTCCGCTCCGAGAACGACATCTCATGCAGCTCAGGCGAAGTGTCCTCCGGCGAGTCGAACAGCTCCAGGCTGACCGACCGCGCCGTCGGCGCCCACAGCGCCAGCTGCGGCTTCTTCCCCTTCCACGTCACCCCCAGATCCGCGTCCAGCGCCGCCGCGTACACGTCGTCCACGGCACCCGCGGTCTGCACGCCCGTCGCGTACCAGGCCAGACCCGTGTGGTCGCGCTCGACCGCCACGAGCTGCCCGCGCAGGGCCTCCCGGATCGCATCCCCGTCGGCGTTCACGGTGAACGCCTTGTAGTTCCAGTAGGCGGGCCACGCCTGCCGCTGCGCCTCGGTGAGACCGCCCTTCGGCGTCAGACCGATCGTCTCGAAGTCCCCGGTCAGCGCCCCGTCCTCGACCGCGATCGAGCCGCCGGCGCTGGCGAGCAGCTCGAAGACCTTCCCGTCGGTGGCCTCGGTGTTCAGGGCGATCGTGTCGGCGTCGAGCCAGATCGCCTGCTCCTGCGTGGCATCGAGGTCCGGGCCGCGGCTGGTGGAGGCCCCGGCGGGGCGCACGTAGCCCGCGGTCGCGGCGGTGATCCACACTTCCTGGCCGTACTCGGCGAAGACGAGCCGCTGGTCGGTCGGGAGGTCCTTCTCGTCGCCGTTGTGGAGGATGTACGACAGCGCCTCGGCGTCCTCGGCGAGGTCGACTTCGTAGACGGCGCCAAAGGAGTCGGTCCGGGCGGGCTGGAGCCCGGCGTTCCAGTCGGTCGGGTCGGCCGCGCCCTCCCAGGTGTGGAGGGTCCAGCCGTCGTAGTCGCCCGCGGGGCGCCGGTAGTGGATGACCGTCTTGCCGTCGGCGGCGGCCTGCGAGGCGTGGGCGCCGGTGGCGGTCACCCAGGTCTCGCCGCGCTGGGACGGGGTCAGGAGCACGTCGGAGCCGTAGAGCTTGGTGTCCCCGGCGTGCACGATGAGGCCCATCTGGGCGTCGAAGTCGTCGACGGGGACGTGCCAGTACCGGCCCCACTCGTCGGTCCCGTCGGGCTGACGCGGTGCGTCCCAAGCGGTCTCGACGCCATCGGCGAGGGCGTCGCCCCACAGGTGGAGGCCCCAGCCGGTCCCGTCGTCGGGGGCGCGCACGGTGACGTACCCGTTGGCCTCGGCGAGGGAGTACGCGATGTCGCCGGTGCCGGCATCGAGCCAGATCTCCGGGTTGGTGCTCGGGTCGAAGGACCGGTCGCCGGCGTAGTCCTTGTTGCCGTCCTCGTCGATGACGAGGAACCCGACCTCGTTCGCGTCCTCGGCGAGCTTGATCGGAGCGAAGGACCCGTAGGAGTCGCTGCCGCTGAACGGGTTCGAGTCGGGCCACACGGTGCTCGACTCCTCGGCCACGTTGCCCCACACGTACAGGCCCCACTGCTCGGGGTCGCCGTTGTAGTGGACGTTGGCCCAGGTGAGCGAGCCGCCCGCCTGCGCGGGGGTGGCGACCGCGGTGGTGGCCTTCGCGGAGGCGGTGCGCCCGGAGCGGTCCACGGCCACGGCCTTGAACTCGATGCTCTGGTTCCCTTGCAGCCCGGCGAGGTCGTAGGCGATCCGGTGGTCGGGGCCGGGGGAGGTCCCGATGTAGGTCCAGTCGCCGCCGTCCACGGAGGCGGCGAAGGCGACGCGCGCGAGCGGGTCGCCGGCGACCTCTGCGGTGACGTACGCGGTGGTCGCGGATTCCTCTGCGACCGTGAGGGACAGGGTGGGCGCGTCGCCGGAGGAGACCGGCTCGTCGGCCCGGAAGACGACGGCCGACAGCGGCGGCACGGTGATCGTGGCGGCTCCGTCGGAGGCTTCGATCGAACCGTCCCCGTAAACCGAGGAGAACGTGTCGGAGTAGGTCTCGACGGACACCGTCTGCGCCTCGGTCGAGTTCGACACGGCGACAAGGTATTCGACGCCCTCAGCGTCCTCGATGCGGGAGAACGCGAAGACGCCGTCCTCGGCGGACCTGGTGACCTGGGTGCCGTTCGCGAGGGCCGGGTGGTCCTTGCGGAGCTGCCCGAGTTCGGCGATCGCCTGGTAGATCGGGTGGTCGGTGTCGTAGTGGTCGTCGGCGTGGGTGGTGTCGGTGCCGATGAGCTCGTCGTCCAGGTAGTCGTCCACTTCGGAGGCGAACATCGTCTGGCGCGAGTAGTCGTCGCCGCCGGAGCCGGTGAAGCCCTGCTCGTCGCCGTAGTAGACGACCGGCTGGCCGCGGGTGAGGAACATGAGCTGCTGCGCGAGGATCGCGCGCTGCGTCCAGGTCGCCTCGTCGGCGGTCTCGACGATGTTCCGCCCCACCCGGCCGATGTCGTGATTGGACACGAAGGTCGGCATGGAGAGCGCGTCGGTGCCCTCGGCGGTGAAGAGGGCGTCCGATTCGTAGACCGTCGCCAGGCCCTCGGCACCGGAACCGCCGGTCGCGAATCCCGTTGCGGCGCCGTGGAACCCGAAGTCCAGCACGGCGTCGAGGTCGCCCTGGCGCACGTAGGTGCTGGTGTAGGCGGGGTCGCCGGAGTAGACCTCGCCGAACGCGAAGAAGTCGATGCCCTCGGCCTCGGCGGCGTCGCGGATGCCGTCCATGAACTGCGGCCAGAATTCGAGGTTCACGTGCTTGGCGGTGTCGAGGCGGAAGCCGTCGACGCCGGATTCGGCGATCCAGTCGGCGTAGACGTCGATCCAGCCGTCCACGACCTCGGGGCGCTCGGTCCACAGGTCGTCGAGGCCGGAGAAGTCGCCGTACGTGGAGGACTCGCCGGTGTAGGTCGAGTCGCCGCGGTTGTGGTACATCGTCGGGTCGTTGAGCCACTCGGGGGACTTCGCGTCCTCTTCGCCCGCTTCGAGAACGGGCGTGTACGGCGAACCGTCCGCCGTCACCGCCGGGAACTCGTCGGACTCCGCGTAGTTCGCGTCCTCGAAGGCCCGGCCCTCCGCGTCGGTGTAGGGCGAGTCCTCCTTGGAGACGTAGCCGTTCGCGTCCTCGGCCGGCTCGATCACGTCGGCGGTGTGGTTGACGACGACGTCGAGGTAGATCTCGATCCCGCGGTCGTGCGCGGCGCCGATGAGGCTCTGGAGCTCGGCGTCGTCGCCCAGGTGCGGGTCGACGGCGGTGAAGTCGGTGCCCCAGTAGCCGTGGTAGCCGGCGCCGGTCCAGGTCTCGGAGACCTGCACGGGCTGGTTGACGACGACGGGGGTGAGCCAGATGGCGGTGGTGCCGAGGCCCTCGATGTAGTCGAGCTGCTGCTCGACCCCGGCGAGGTCGCCGCCCTGGTAGAACATGCGCTTGGTCGGGTCGTAGCCGGTGGTGAGGGCGTCGCCCTCAAGGCCGCCGGTGTTGTTGGAGGCGTCGCCGTCGGCGAACCGGTCGGTCATGACGAAGTAGAACTGCTCGGCCTCGTCGGCGGGGGCCTGGGCGAGGGCGGCCAGCTGCGAGTCGGCGGGCTCCTCGGTCCACGAGCCGTCGTCGGGCGGGTCGCCGGGGCTGGTGCAGGCGGTGAGGGCCAGGGCGGCGCCCAGCACTCCCGCCGCTGTTCGGGCGGTACGCGGCATTGCGCTTCATCCTCCGGGGGTCGATCGGGGGGTCGGGGGCGTCGCGTGACGGGTGACGCACCCCGTGTGCGCAAGAACATACCACTTATGAAATTTCCTTACAACATTCTGATAATCCGTTGCGGAACTGCGAATGCGGGGGAACGAAAAAGCCCCCCGCGGAGCGGAGGGCTTCGACGATCGTGCTCTGGCTAGTGGCGCTCGTCCTCAAGGTGCCGGGTCGGGACCGGAGGGGTGTGCTCGAAGTAGATGTCCTTCACCGGGAACGGGAACGCGGACGTCCCGAACGGCGACGCGGCGCCGATGTGGCCGGAGGTGAACTCACCGACCTCGATGTGCCCGGGCTTGACCGTGCGGGAGCGGGTCTTGGCGGCCTTGCGGGCGGGCGCGCTGTCACTCTCGCGGCCGACCAGGTTCGAGTCACTCATGACCTGGATCTTAACGGGCGCCTCAGCGGCCGGGAACCGGATCACGGGTGCCTCGGGTCACGCCCGGCCGGCACCGCAGGATCCGCCCGAGCGCGAGCCGCCCGCCCGTCCACAGCCCGTAGCGCGAGACGGCCCGGTAGCCGTAGCCCGAGCAGCTGGGGGTGAAACGGCACTGGACCTGGACGCGCGGCGAAAGGAAGCGGCGGTAGAAGGCGATAGCCCGAAGCCCGAACCGCCGAGGCCCCTCACGGCGGTGCTCGCGGGCCCGTTCGAGCCGTTCAGGAGTGAGCCGCCCGAACCCGAAGACCCCCAAGAGGAACGAATGAAACGGCCCGGGATCGGAGGCGCCCCCGCATGCGGCCGCGCAGGCGTTGCACGGCCCGCCGGGATCGCACGAGGCGGCGAGCGGTTCGCCGCAGCCGACAGAGCAGCCCGGCTGGTACACACTGACGCACCCGGAGAACTCCACCCGACAGTTCTACACGCCCGAACGCCCTGCCGGTGGACCCGCCCGGACCGGCTCCGCCCCGGAGTCGATTGGGGAGGATTCCAGGGTTCTCGTGTCCGAAGAGTACACACCGCCCGTTATAAACCGAACACCCCTGTATCAGGGAATTGCCAGGTTCGGTTCAGGGCCCGCTCAGTCTCATGTCCCACGGTGAAGGCCTCGGGGAATGAGGGGTTCCCGAGGGGTTATGGACCCGGTGGGGCTTTCGGTTTCATCCTCCACTGACGATCGCCGCCGGCCCCACCGGGTACTCTTCCACCCCGTCCGAACCCCGACCCCGATCCCACCCCTGATTCCGAACCCCGGTCACGTTGCGCCCCGCCAACCCGACCTGTCACACCCATAGGTCAGGGTTGTTGAACCGGGGGCCCATCGTTCGGAACATTTCGGGAATATCCCGAAATATCAGCCCAGCGCAGCGCCCTCATCATGAGCAAGGCTCATCAACCGGCCCTGTTCCGCGCCATCGGTTCCGCTCAGCGGCGCCGACCCGTCTCAGTCGTATTTCCCCGCCTCAGCGGAACCGCTCGGGATTCGGCAGCAGCTCGTTCATCGCGCCCGACCGGAACCCCTGCGCGTCGAGCCGCACCTCCGCGAAGCCCGTGACGGCCTCCAGCAGCGAGGGCCGCTCCGCGACCGCGGGCACCAGCTCGGCGTCGATCTCCACCCGCGCGGTGCCGCCGCCCAGGTCCCGCACCCGCAGGTTCCGCACGGGGATCTCGGCTTCCCCGAAGGCGTCCCGCAGGGCCTGCTCGGCCTCGGCGACCCGCCGCAGCCCGTCCGCGGTCACCTCGACCCCGTACGCGATGCGGCTGGCCAGGCAGGCCGCCGCAGGCTTGTCCCAAGTAGACAGGCCCCAGGCCTTCGATGCAGCGCGGATCTCGGCCTTCGTGAGCCCGGCGTCGGCCAGCGGCGTGATCGCCCCGGCCCCGGCGGCCGCGCGGATGCCCGGCCGGAACCCGGCGGCGAGGTCGTCGGCGTTCGTGCCGGTCGCGACCGCCGCGAC
>NZ_QFRW01000258.1 GCF_003265355.1 Glycomyces dulcitolivorans
CCGATCCTCACGGATCGGTGCCGCCGCTTTTTATCTCCCGGTTACCGAAAAAGCACAGTCGAAAAAAGTCTGAGTGTCAGGTGAGCTTGCGGACCGTGACGGCCGTGCCGTAGGCGCAGACCTCGGTGCCCATGTCGCGGGCGTCCGAGACGTCGAAGCGCATCATGACGACCCCGTTGGCGCCCAGGCTCTTCGCCTGGTCGACCATGCGCGTCAGCGCCTCCTCGCGCGAGACCGCCAGGGCCTTCGAGAGGCCCTTCAACTCACCGCCGAGGATCGACTTGAAGCCCGACCCGATGTCCGAGAACATGTTCCGCGAGCGGACCGTGAGCCCGAAGACCTCGCCGTGGGTCTCCAGGACCTCGTAGCCCGGTACGTTCTCCGTGGTGGTGACGACGAAACCCGAGGCGGTGGGATTCGCACCGCCGAACTCTCCGACATAGTCCATGCCCTAGACGGTATGCGGCTCCGGGGCCGCGCGCGTCGGTCCGGAGAACGAAAACGCCCCTCATGCCTGAGCATGAGGGGCGGTACCCGAGTACTACACGCGGCTACTGCGCGCTGTGGAGGGCGGCGTTGAGCTCGCCCCACGTGCCGGTGCGCGGCCGCACTTCGAGGACGCCGGTCTGGGTGTTGGTCCAGAACTGAAGGTTGTCCTTGCCCGAGAGGGTCGCGGCCTTGACGACGGTCCCGTCGGGGAGGGTGACCTTCGAGCCGGCGGTGACGTAGCAGCCGGCGGCCACGACGCAGTTGTCGCCCAAGGAGATCCCGATGCCGGCGTTCGCGCCGAGGAGGCAGCGCTCGCCGATCGAGATGACCTCCTTGCCGCCGCCCGAGAGCGTCCCCATGATCGAGGAGCCGCCGCCGATGTCGGAGCCGTCGCCGACGACGACGCCCGCGGAGATGCGGCCCTCGACCATCGAGTTGCCGAGCGTCCCGGCGTTGAAGTTCACGAAGCCCTCGTGCATGACCGTGGTGCCCTCGGCGAGGTGCGCGCCCAGGCGCACCCGGGAGGCGTCGGCGATGCGCACGCCCGCGGGGGTCACGTAGTCGGCCATCGGCGGGAACTTGTCGAGCGACTTGACTTCGAGGGTGCCGCCGCCGGCGCGGAGCCTCAGGCGGGCGTTGTTCACCTCGTCGGCGGGGACGGGGCCGTGGTTCGTCCAGGCGTTGTTCGGGAGGAGCCCGAAGATGCCGGAGAGGTTGACCGTGTGCGGGGTGACGAAGCGGTGCGAGAGCAGGTGCAGGCGCAGGTAGACGTCGGCGGTGTCGACCGGCTCGTCGGCGAGGGTCTTGACGAGGACCGACACGCCCTTGGAGAACGTCCCGGTCGGGTTCTCGCGGTCGAGCTCGGGGGCGGCGACGCCGGTGGGGGCCTCGCCGAGGCCGAGGCGGGTGAACCACACGTCGAGGACCGTGCCGTCGGGGGCGACCGTGGCCACGCCGACACCCCAGGCTGCGTCAGTCAGGAATTCACTCATCCTCAGAGCCTATCCACGCGGCGGGTATCGTCTGCGGATGTGACAGTTTTGAGTGAGGCAGTCCTCGCCGACCCGGTCGCGCTGACCAGGGCCCTGTGCGACATCCCGTCGGTCTCCCGGGACGAGGCGGCGATCTGCGACGCGGTCGAGGCGGCCCTCAAGCGCCTGGGGCACTTGACGACCGAGCGGGTCGGGAACACCCTCGTGGCCCGCACCGAGCTGGGGCGCGAGCGCCGCGTGATGCTCGCCGGGCACCTCGACACCGTCCCGGTGAACGACAACTTCCCCACCCGCACCGAAGGCGACGTGATGTGGGGGCTCGGCACCTCGGACATGAAGTCGGGCACCGCGCTCGCACTGTGGATCGCCGCCACGGTGGAGAACCCGAAGTTCGACCTGAGCTTCGCGTTCTACGACTGCGAGGAGATCGAGGCCGCCGCGAACGGGCTGAACAAGCTCTCCAAGTCGCGGCCCGAGCTGCTGGCCGCGGACTTCGCGATCCTCCTGGAGCCGACGTACGGCCTGGTCGAGGCCGGGTGCCAGGGGACCATGCGAGTGCGCGTGACGACCCGCGGGAAGCGGGCGCACTCGGCGCGGTCGTGGAAGGGCGAGAACGCGATCCACCGGCTCGCGCCCGTCTTGGAGCGGCTGAACGCCTACGAGGCGCGGGAGGTCGAGGTCGACGGCTGCGTCTACCGCGAGGGACTGAACGCGGTGTTCATCGGCGGCGGCGTCGCCGGGAACGTCATCCCCGACGAGGGCTGGATCGACGTGAACTTCCGCTTCGCCCCCGACCGGGACGAGGCCGCCGCCGAAGCCCATGTGCGCGAGGTGTTCGCGGGCTTCGACGTCGAGGTCTCGGACACGGCGCCGTCGTGCCGGCCGGGCCTGGACCGGCCCGAGGCCGCGGAGTTCGTGGCCGCCGCGGGCGGGGAGTTCCGCGCGAAGCTCGGCTGGACGGACGTGGCCAGGTTCGCGACACTGGGTATCCCGGCGGTGAACTTCGGGCCGGGCGACCCGAACCTCGCCCACAAGCAGGACGAACGCGTCGAGATCCCGCGCATCCGCGACTGCGCGGCGGCGCTGCGAGCCTATGTGGAGGCATCATGACTTCGGATTCCCGCATCACCGACGACCAGCGGCTGCTCGACCTCGAACACAGCGAGGAGTGGAAGCAGCGCGCGGCCTGGCGGGTCATGAAGTTCCAGGCGGAGTTCGTGGAGGGCTTCGACACCCTCGAAGCCGCCGACCTCGGCGACGCCGTGTGCGTCTACGGCTCGGCGCGCACCGTGGTCGACTCCGAGGAGTACAAGCTCGGCGTCGACCTGGGCCGCAAGCTCGGCGAGGCCGGGTTCTCGGTGATCACCGGGGGCGGCCCGGGGGCGATGGAGGCCGCGAACCGGGGTGCGTTCGAGGCGAACGTCAAGTCCGTGGGCCTGGGCATCGAGCTGCCGTTCGAGCAGGGCATCAACGAGTTCGTGGACATCGAGCTGGACTTCAAGTACTTCTTCGTCCGCAAGGTCATGTTCCTGAAGTACTCGTGCGGGTTCTGCGCGCTGCCGGGCGGGTTCGGGACCATGGACGAGCTGTTCGAGGCGCTCACCCTGGAGCAGACCGGCAAGGTCGGCAAGTTCCCGATCGCGCTGATCGGGACCGCCTACTGGAGCGGCCTGGTCGAGTGGCTGCGCACCTCGATGCTCGGCGACGGCAAGATCAGCCCGAAGGACCTGGACCTGCTGCTGGTGACGGACGACCTCGACGAGGCCGTCGCCCACATGCAGCAGGGCCGCTAGGGCTCACAGGCTGCGGTGCGGGGCCTTCGGGGGCTTGTCGCCCTTGATGGCCGCGACCATGTCGAGGACCTCGCGGGTGGCGGCGACGTCGTGCGCGCGGAAGACGCGCGCGCCGTTCCACGCCGAGATCGCGGTGGCCGCGAGCGTGCCGTTCAGGCGCCGGTCGACCGGCAGGTCGAGGGTCTCGCCGACGAAGTCCTTGCGGGACAGGGCGACCAGGACGGGCCAGCCGGTGTCGGTCAGTTCGTCGAGGCGGCGGGTCAGGTCGAGGGAGTGGTAGGTGGTCTTGCCGAAGTCGTGGGTCGGGTCGATGAGGATCCCGTCGGCGCGCACGCCCGCGGCCACGGCGGCCTCGGCGCGTTCGACGAGTTCGCCGCGGACCTCCTTGACGACGTCGCCGTAGACGGCCTTCTCGGCGATCGTGCGCGGCGCGAGCCCGCCGGTGTGGGAGACGACGAACCCGGCGCCGGTGTCGGCGGCGGCCTCGATCACGGTGGGGTCCCAGCCGGCCCACGTGTCGTTGATGAGCTCGGCCCCGGCGGCGACCGCCTCGCGGGCGACCTCGCCGCGCCACGTGTCGACCGAGATCACGAGCTCGGGGTGGCGGTCGTGGACGGCGGCGATGAGCGGCACGACCCGGTCGATCTCCTCGGCGACCGTGACCTCGCCGCCGGTGTCGCCGGCCTTGACGCCGCCGATGTCGACGATGTCGGCGCCGTTCGCGACCGCGCTGTCGACGGCGGCGACGGCGGCGTCGAACGCGAAGGTCCGCCCGGCGTCGTAGAACGAGTCGGGCGTGCGGTTGACGATCGCCATCACCGCGTAATCGCCGCCATCGAACACCCGTCTGCCAAGTCTCAGAGCACGCATCGTTCTATGCTGACAGCCGCACCCACCATCTGCCAGCCATCTGCCAGCGAAGGACGATCATGCCCCGCTTCGACCGGTCGCACACCGACGACCTCGCCGCCTTCATCGAGGCCAGTCCGACGCCCTACCACGCGTGCGCCGAGGCGGGGCGGCGCCTGGAGGCGGCCGGGTTCACGCGGCTCGACGAGAAGGACGCGTGGCCCGCGGCCGACGGCGGGTACTACACCGTCCGCGACGGGTCGATCATCGCGTGGCGCAAGGACGGCGCCTTCGACGCGTTCCGGATCTTCGGCGCGCACACCGACACCCCGACATTCAAGGTGAAGCCGAAGCCGGACACCGGGTTCGCGGGCTGGAAGCAGGTCGCGGTCGAGGTCTACGGCGGGGTGCCGCACCAGACCTGGCTCGACCGGGACCTGAGCGTCGCGGGCCGGCTGATCCTGCGCGACGGGACCGAGGTGCTGGTGCACGTGGACCGGCCGCTGCTGCGCGTCCCGCGGCTGGCGATCCACCTCGACCGGGGCGTGAACGAGGGCCGGGCGCTGGACCCGCAGTCGCAGCTGACCCCGATCTGGGGGCTGGGCCAGCCGCGCGAGGGCGAGTTCCTGGAGTTCATCGCGGGCGAGGCCGGCGTGGACCCCGACGACGTGCTCGGGCACGACCTGTTCGCGGCCGCCCTCGACAAGCCCGCGTACCTCGGCAAGGACGAGGAGCTGTTCGCGGCCTGGCGGCTCGACAACCTGACGAGCCTCCACGCGGGCGTCGCCGCGCTCATCGCCGCCGGGGACACCGGGGAGCGCCTGCCGGTGCTCGCCGCGTTCAACTACGAGGAGATCGGGTCCCAGACCTACTCCGCCGCGGAGGGCCCGTTCCTGGAGACCGTGCTGCGCCGCATCCTCGGCTCCGGCGACGTCGAGCGGTACGCGCAGACGATCGCGCGCTCGGGGATGATGTCCTCCGACACCGGGAACTCCATCCACCCCAACTACACCGAGAAGCACGACCCGACCCACCGGCCGATCGCGGGCGGGGGCCCGATGATCAAGGTCAGCGCCAACCAGCGCTACGCGAGCGGCGCCGAGGAGGAGGCGCTGTTCCGCCGCTCCGCCGAGCACGCCGGGATCCCGTGGCAGTACTACGTGAACCGCAACTCGATCCCCGGCGGCACCACCATCGGCCCGATCTCGGGCACGCAGCTGGGCATCCTCACCGTCGACGTCGGCCTGCCGATCCTGTCGATGCACTCGGCGCGCGAGCTGTGCGGCGCCGAGGACCCGGGGCGGCTGGCGGATCTGGCGCTCGGACTGTTCGAGCACCCGTAGGGCGCCGCCGAAGATCCGTGCGCGGCTTTCGCATTCGCGCTCTGCTCCGGTCTCCTCACGCGGTGAGGTCCCCCGGTATGGTGGTGTCGACCACGGCACCCCTGGGGAGGCGGCATTGACTTGGCGGACCGAACTCGACCGGGCCGCGGCGCGGCTGCGCGACGCCGCCGGGGCCGCTGACCGGGCCGAACGGCTCCTGGTCGAGGCGACTTCACGGCTCGCCGCGGACGACACCGAAAGGCGCCGAAGCGAACTCGCGCAGCGGCTCGGCGCCGCGGCCGCGGGCGCCGCGAGCGGATGGCTCGGCAACGACCTCGCGAAGACCGACCCGAACACGCCCCTGTGGACGGAGCCGTCGAGCGCCGACGCGGTGCGGATCGGGACGGCGCTGCTCGACGACGAGCCCGCGTTCCCGGCCCTGACCGGGCTGCTCGGCAAGGGCCACCTCGTGTGCGACGGCGACGCCGCCGACCCGCGCGTCGCCGGGATGCTCCAGTCGCTGCTCGTGCGCGTCACCGCCGCGCACCCCGGCCTCGAACTGTCCCTCGTCGACGGCGTCACCCTCGGGCAGGTGTTCGCACCCGCGACCGCGCTCGTCGACGCCGGGATCGCGACCACCGTCGCCACCGACCACCTCGCCCTCGGCCGCATCCTCACCGACGCCGAGAAGCGCCTCACCGAGCTGCGCGACATCGCCGCCCGCGGCCAGTCCATCGCCGACCGGCCCTACCACCTCATCGTCATCGCCGGACTCCCGCCGGAAGTCGGCAAGTCCACCCGCGAACGCCTCGCCGCCCTCGCCCACGCCGGGCCCTCCGCCCGCTGCCACCTCGTCATCTGCGGCTGGCGCAACCTCCCCCACCGGGAGACTCTGCCCGCGATCGAGCACGCCACCTATCTGGAGACCGGCGACGAGGTCCGCCTCGGCAGCCTCCCGCTCCCCGTCGTCCTCGACGCCCCGCCGCCGCCCGCCCTGGCGCGCAACGTGTTCGGCGGCCGCGCCCGCCAGCGCCGCGAAGCCGGCGAGCTGTCCGTGGCCGACCTCGTCCCAGCGGAGCTGTGGACCGAGTCGAGCCGCGACGGGCTCACCACCGTGATCGGCCGCGACCAGGCCGGGCACACCGCCGGCGGCGACGTCGAGGTGTCCTTCGACGACGCGACCCCGCACTGGCTCATCGGCGGGCGCACCGGCGGCGGCAAGACCGTGTTCCTCCTCGACGTCCTCTACGGGCTCGCGACCCGCTACTCCCCCGACGAGCTGGAGCTGTACCTCCTCGACTTCAAGGAGGGCGTCTCGTTCACCGAGTTCACGCCCTCGCCGCTGGACCCGTCGTGGATCCCGCACGTGCGGGCCGTCGGCGTCGAGTCCGACCGCGAGTACGGGGTCGCCGTGCTCGGGGCGCTGCGCGCGGAGCTGACGCGGCGGGCCGGGCTCATGAAGCGGGCGGGGGCGACGCGGCTGGCGAAGCTGCGGGAGCTGCGACCGGACGTGCGGCTGCCGCGGATCGTGGCCGTCGTCGACGAGTTCCACGTGCTGTTCGCCGGGAACGACCGGCTCGCGGGCGAGGCCGTCGCGCACCTGGAGGAGCTGGCGCGCAAGGGCCGCTCGTACGGGGTGCACCTGGTGCTGGCGTCGCAGACGATCTCCGGGATCGAGGCGCTGTACTCCAAGAAGGACTCGATCTTCGGGCAGTTCCCGCTGCGCGTGGCGCTGCCGGGCGCGAAGCACCTGCTCGACGAGGGCAACGACGCGGGCGTCGAATCGGTCGGGCAGGCGATCCTCAACGACGCCGGAGGCTTGAAGGGCCGCAACCGGACCTGCAAGTTCCCCGACGCGTCCAGCGCCGACGAGCTGCTCGCGCAGCTGCGCCGCGACCTGTGGAACCGGCGCGACTCCGACGAGGAGCCGGTGGTGTTCCGCGGCTTCGACGAGCAGCACCTCGCCGCCGACCCGCGGTTCGAGGCGCTCGCGCCCACGCACGCGCCGCGGGCGCTGGTCGGGCGCGCGGTCGACGTGCACATGTCGACGGTGGGCTACCAGTTCGACCGGAGCCCGGGGCGCCACCTCGCGGTCGTGGGGACCTCGATCGTCGCCGCCGACGTCCTCACTTCGGCCGCGGTGTCCCTTGCGCGCCAGCACGAACCGGGGTCCGTGGAGTTCCAGGTCGCGGCCACGGCCGCGGGCGCGGAGGAGCTCGCGCGGGACCTGGTCGAGGAGCTGAAGGCCGCCGGGCACGAATGCCGGGAGCTGGAGCCGGGGACGATCCTGACGGCGCCGCGCGGGAAACCGGTGTACCTGGTGTGGTTCGGGGCCGACGGCGCCGACGGGCAGCCGGGGACGCTGCGGGACCTGCTGCTCCACGGGCCCGCCACGGGCGCGCACGTCATCGGCTGGTGGCGCGGGGCGCGGCGGTTCCTCGACGACATCGGCGGCTCGGCCGGGCGCGAGCACGTCGCCGGCGTCGTCGCACTCAACATCGCCGCCAACGACCTCGCCGCGATCACCGGCGGCTACGAGCGGACCTGGGACGCGCGCGCGAACCGGTGCCTGGTCATCGACCGGCACGCCGGGACCGAGACCCTCGCGGTCCCCTACGTGCGGCCCGGCCGCCTCGACGAGACCGTGGAGACCCGATGAGCCTGAGCGCCTACGAAGACCTGGTCCACGAGCTCGCGCGCCTCGACGCCGACTCGGCGGCGAGCACCGCGCAGGCCGAGCGGAAGCTGGAGCGGCGCAGGCGGGCCCTCGCGGAGGTGCGGTCCGACCTGGACGCGCAGACCTCCCGGGTCGCCGAGCTGTGCTCGACCCTGCGGCAGTCCACGCCCGACCTCATGCCGTCGCAGGCGGTCGAGGACGCCGAAGCGGCCGTGGACGATCCCGACACGGCGCTGGCGCACGCGCAGACCGCGCTGCGCGAGGCCGAGCTGTCGCTGAAGGCGACGGTGCGGGCCGCCCAGCGGCCGACGCTGCTGCCGAACGTGCACCACGTGCTCCGCGAACTCCTCGTCTACGGGTCGTGCATGGTCGCCTGCCTCATCGGGCAGCTGATCTACCTGGCCGCCAGCGGCGGCGGCGAGGCCACCTGGTGGGTCATGTTCCTGCCGCCGGTGATGGCCGCGCTCGTGGGATATCTGCTGGTGGGGGCCGCGAACCGGCCCCGGCTGCCGCTGACCGACCGGAACGGGAAGCCCGTCAAGGCGGTCGTCCCCCACAACCCGCGTCTGGGAGTGACCCTCGCGGTCTGCACAATGGCGCTGTTCGCCTATTTCGCGTTCGTCGCTTAGAGCTGCTTGGAGGAACCAGTGGGTTTCGTGCTCCCGGTCATCGTCGCCGTCGTCGGCGTGTGGATCGCGTTCGCGATCGTCGTGTGGGCCACCGGCCGCGACACGCTGCTGGACCTCGCCCCCGCGGGCGCCCCCGCCGGGCTCGGCGAGGAGGAGCCGGTCAGCGAGTCGTCGATCGGATCGCTCAAGTTCGACACCGGCGCGCGCGGCTACCGCACCGACCAGGTCGACGCCGCCCTGACCCGCCTGGCGTGGGAGATCGGCCGGCGCGACGAGCAGCTGGCGGTCCTGCGCGCCGAACTGGGGACCGATGAGGCTGCGGCCGAAGAGGCTGCGTCCGAAAACGCTGTGTCCCAAAAAGACGTGCTCGCGGCGGCCGACGAGGGCGTCGAGCCCGCCGGGGAGCCGCTGGACGACGCCGTCGAGGCGGTCGAAGCAGCTGAGGACGACGCGTTCGAGGAGGACCTCGACGAGGACACGTTCCGGCTCGCGAAGGAGGCCGGCACCGACAGCGACGAGGCCGGACGTGAGGCAGCGCGCGAGGACGACGGGGAGCAGACGCCGCGCGCAGGGTCGTGATGGGATATGGCCATGCGTTATTGGCTGCTGGTGTTGAACGAGGACGAGTACGCGGAGCAACAGGCGTACGAGGTCGAGGCAGTGGAGCCGAGTGCGGCCCTCCCCGAAGGGGCCGCGGACGGCGACGAGGTCGCGCTGGCCGGCCCCGAGGGCGTGTTCGCGCTCGGCGAGCTCGACGGCCCCGCGATCGCGTACCGGCGGCGCCTGGAGGAGCCCGAGAAGACCGCGGAGAGCGCCGCCGCGATCGAACGCTCGCGCGATGCCGAAGGCGCCGTGGCCGGGGGCTGGACCTCGCTGACGCCGGACGCGTGGGAGGACCTGGTCCGCTCGCTCCCGACGCCCGAGCGGCGCCGCGACTGGCTCGTGACGCTGTCGATGCCGATCGAGGCGGTCGACAAGGCGGAGGCGGTGCGCCAGTTCTGGTCGTACATCCGCTCGCTGGGTCCGAAGGAGCTGCCGACGTTCGTGGCCCCGTACGGGCGCGAGATCGAGGGGACCGCGTTCCTCCTGGGGGCCGAACACGAGCAGGATCCGGAAGAGTAGTCAGAGCGCGGGACGGACCGTCACGATCCGGCAGTATTCCAGGCCTGGGCGCACGCGGATCGAAAATCCGCAAATCGTGTGTCCGATTTAAACGCTTTTAGGCACTTTCTCCGCAACTTTGTCACATACTCGGAGGGGCGAGTTGGCTCTCGGCCTGCGGATCGGGGAAACTTGATCTAGCAACGTCGAGTCGCAACCTGCGGCCTTGGATCGAGGGGAGACGAATATGGCGGCCATGAAGCCGCGGACCGGGGACGGACCGCTCGAAGTCACTCAGGAGGGCCGCGGCATCATCATGCGCGTTCCGCTCGAGGGCGGCGGTCGGCTGGTCGTGGAAATGTCGCCGGAGGAAGCCCAGACTCTCCAGAAGGAGCTCGAAGGAGCCCTTGAGTAGCGGCCTCACGGTCAAACACCCCACTGGCGGTCACCCCGCTGCCGATCCGACCTGGGAGCTCGCCCCTAAGCCGTCGCTTGGGGCGGGCTCTCATTTGCACGCGCCACGGCCATCGACACGAGCCGGTTCCTGAGCTTCGCGGTCGGGAAACGCGTGATCAGATCCCGAAGAGGCGCCATGCGGCCAGGTGATCGGCATTCATGTCAACGCCGATGCAGCCTTCGCTCAGCGCAGCGGGCAGTGGCGTCTGCGGCTTCGGACCGGGCTGCCATGAAGCGGTGACGTACCAGCGGCCGCTGTCCGGATCGAGGTGGATCCGATAGGCGATCGCGCGGTTGCCCTGCACTCGCTGCGGCCTCCCATCGAGCGCGTCAATCGGTGGTCGACGACCTGTCGGGGCCAAGGAGATGCGCCTGCCGCAGCAGATCCTTGCCGCCTCGAACCACCCGCACTCGACCGCTCGGCCCATCGCCCGTTGCCGCCTTCGAGACCGTCCGCGCAGCGGACCTTCAGGTCGACTGCGGCGAGCGAACCGAGATGAGCGCCGACCGCCCGCAGCACCTGCTCGTCCTCGGCGGTGAGCCACTTGAGGCGAGTGCGCACCGATACACCGGTCGGGCCGGGCACCACGAACGGTGCGGCGATGCGGCGCAGCGGGCGGTCGGTCATCGCGGGTGAACCGGTCAGACCGGAAGGTCGTCCATGCCGAAGACGCTGCCGTCGGCGAGATGGAGTTCGACCGGGCCGAACATCAGGTAGAAGCGCAGCGCCCCGAGGGCGCTCGCATGGGTGCAGTAGCTCCCGCCCGCCCGCGGGTAGACGGTGCTGGAGAAAGCCCCGACCTCGACCGTGTCGTAGCCCGCGGCGACGACGCCGGGACAGTGCGGCAGGTGGGTGTTCTCCTCATCGCCGCATTCGGCGCAGCGGATGGTGAACGCCTGCGGCTGCGAGAGCGAACTCAGGTTGGCACCCGCAGACGGGTGCGCGACAATAGGTCCGGACACGGATCTACCTCCGATGTCTAAAGACCGGGGCGGGCCTCGGCGTGCAAACTGTGGCCCCGCCCCGGTCGGCTTTCGCGAAGGGCGAGGAATGTCCGCCGACGCGAACCTCGCTCCCCGAATCCTGTGATGAACCCTTCACGCTTGTTTGATATCCTCGCACAGTGCTAGCCTGAGTTGCAAGATTGCAGAACTAGGTTCTCTAGATTTTTTGCGAATCAACCGTTGGAGTGACCACCATGGCGAGAACAGGATCAGGAATCAGCTTGCGGGCGCTGTGGCTCGGCGAGCGGATGCGGGACATCCGCAAGCGCCTGCGCATCCCGCAGCAGGAAGCGGCCGACCACATCCAGCGGAACAACGCGATGCTCGGGCGCTACGAGACCGGCCAGATCCCCTTCCGCCGCAACGATGTCATCGACCTGCTCGACTTCTACGGGGTCGCCAACGAGACCGAGCGCAACGGACTCCTCCAGCTCTGCGACGACATCTGGCGCAAAGACTGGTGGGACCCGCACCGCGAGGATTTCGGGCATGACTTCGTCAATGTCCCCTGGCTCGAATCCCGGGTCGACCACATCCTGACCTACCAGCACATCATCGTGCACGGCCTGCTCCAGACCCGCGAATACGCTGAAGCGCTGATCCGCAACGACTCCGGCGACCGCACCCCTGAAGTCCAGATCAATCGATGGATCGACCTGCGAATTGAGCGCCAGCAGGTACTCCGCAAGGACGACCCTGCGAAGCTCACGGCGGTACTGGAGGAACTCGTGCTCCAGCGGGTTGTCGGTGGCGCTGAAGTACATCGCGGGCAGCTGAACCACTTGGTCGAGATGAGTGAACTCGAGAACATCGATGTTCGGATCATGCCGACCTCGCACGGCCCTCATGCCGCTCACCTCGGCAGCTTCGAGCTGTTCACGATGCCCGACCCGTATCCCGATGTCGCCTACACCGAAACAGTCGGCGGCTCGCTCTACATCGAGGAACCGACCGTGAGCCGGATCGGAAAGGTGTGGAAGGATTTGATTGAGGGCGCTCTTCCTGCTGAGGAGTCGATCGCCCTGGTCAAACGGTATTTGAAGGAGTGAGGATGAAGACCGGTACTGCACAGGAGCTCACGGGCGAGGAGCTGGCCGGGATTCGCTGGAAGACCAGCTCTCGAAGCAGCAGCAACGGCGGTCAGTGCGTCGAGGCGGGCCCGCTCGCCGACGGCTCCGGCCGGGTCGCGGTGCGACACTCCTACCACCCCGAGGGCTCGGTGATCGTCTACACCAGAGCCGAGTGGGATGCCTTCCTCGCCGGGGCCAAAGACGGCGAGTTCGACTTCACGGAGTGATGACCAGGCCGGACGCACCGTCACGAGGCGAGCGGGAATCGCAGCGCGGGTGAAGGGGCGGCAAATGCGGCATAGACTCTTCACATGACTTCCGGCACCCAGCCGCCCCAGGCAGATCCGGGCGACCAGTGGCGACCCCAGCAGCCATGGCAGCAGTCCGCGGACGAGCCGCAGTCGGCGGCGCCGTCCCCGTTCGCGGCAGCGCCCGGGCCCGGCCTCGAACCGCCGGCCGCGCCGCAGCCGACTTACATGCCGCAGGCGGGGCCGCCCCAGGCTCCGGCCGGTCCCCCGCCCGCGGGCGCGTACGGCGACCAGAGCGGGTTCATGGCGCCGTCTGTGCACCCGAACCCGGCCGCCGCACAGCCCGCGGCCGCAGTGCCGCAGGCTCCGGCCACCGGGCAGTCGGCGCGGTCGTCGGCGTGGTGGAATCCGGCCGCTCCCGCCGAC
>NZ_QFRW01000259.1 GCF_003265355.1 Glycomyces dulcitolivorans
ACGCGGTCGAGCCGGTGGCGACGACCGCGCCGCGGGCGTCCAGTTGCGGGACGGCGGCGAGGCCGCGCTCGGCGGCGCGGCGGGCGGCGAGGGGTTCGAGCATCATGCGCAGGTCGAACAGGTCGGCGAACTCGGCGGCCGACAGCAGCGGCTCCACCGTGTACCCGCTCAGCGGGCGGCGGGCCAGGAGCCCCTCTGATTCCAAGCGCGCCAGGGCCTCCCGGATGGGGGTCTGCGAGAACGCGAGCTCCTTCGCCATGCCGTCGATGCTCAGCTTCGCCCCCGGCGCCAGCTCGGACCGCATGATGCGGGCCTTGAGCTCGGAGTAGGCGGCGTCGGCCAGCGTCCGCTTCCCGGCGGAGGTTCGCCCTCCGGTCGCGGCGTCGTCCGCCGGAGTTCGCTTTCCGGCCTCGGTGGCTCTCGCTGTCATGCCAAATATCCTATAGGATAGTGTCGCGTAGGTGGTCCGCGCGCCGGACCAAACCGCCGAAACACCCCATAAGTCCCGCATTGGAGACCCCGTGAGCGCTCACCAGTCCGCGCTGCCGGTTCGGCGGCTGGGTTCCACCGATGTCACCGTTTCCGCCGTCGGTCTCGGGTGCGCCCCGCTGGGCGGGCTGTTCACCCCAGTCGGCCCGGAGGTCGCCACGGCCACCGTCGACGCCGCGTGGGCCGGCGGCATCCGCCACTTCGACACCGCGCCCCACTACGGGGCCGGGCTCTCCGAGGAGCGGCTCGGGAGCGCTCTCGCTCCAAGGGAGCGCGGCGACTACACGCTCTCGACGAAGCTCGGCCGCGTCCTGGTCGACCACGAGGGCCAGTGGGACCTGTGGGCCGAGCCCAACGGCAAGCGCGCCGAGTTCGACTTCTCGTACCGGGCGGCCTTCGACTCCTACCTCGGCAGCCTGGAACGCCTCGGCGCCGAGCGCGTCGAGGTCGGCCTCATCCACGACGCCGACGACCACCCGGACGCCGCCCTCGAAGGCACCTACCGGGCGCTGGCCGAGCTCAAGGCGGGCGGGCGCGTCGGCGCGATCGGCGTCGGCATGAACTCCACCGAGCGCGCCGCGGACCTCATCGAGCGGGCCGACTTCGACACCGCGCTCATCGCCGGGCGCTACACGCTCCTGGACCAGTCGGCGCTCGACCGGCTCTACCCGCTGTGCCTCGACCGCGGCGTCTCGGTGATCGCCGCCGGGGTCTTCAACTCCGGGATCCTCGCCGACCCCAGGCCCGGGGCGACGTTCAACTACGCCGCCGCCGACCCGCGCATGGTCGCGAAAGCACAAGCGGTGGCGGCGATCTGCGACCGGCACGGCACGCCGCTGCGCGCGGCCGCGCTCCAGTTCACCGCCGCACACCCCGCCGTCGCGTCGATCCTCGTCGGCGCGCGCAACCCGGCAGAGGTCGACGACGCCCTCGCGATGTACGCCCATCCGATCCCCGGCGCGCTGTGGCACGACCTCAAGCGCGCCGGACTGCTGGCCGAGGAGGCACCCGTACCGTGACGAACCAGCTCGTCATCGATGCGCACCACCACGTCTGGACCGCCGACTACCCCTGGCTCGCTTCGAAGCCGGAGTTCGGGCCGATCCGGCGCGACTACGGCGTCGCCGACCTGCGCGCCAACCTGAAGGCCGCCGGCGTCGACCGCACCGTGCTCGTGGAGGCCGGGTGGGGCCACCCGTCCGAGACCGTCGAGTTCCTGCACCTCGCGGGCGCGACCGAGGAGATCGCCGGCGTCGTCGGCTTCATCGACCTGCTCGATCCGAACCTCGCGAACACGTTGGCGCGCTACCAGAACCATCCGCGGGCCCGCTTCCTCAAGGGGGTGCGCGACCAGGTCCAGGGCCGCCCCGAGCCCGGGTTCCTCGCCCGGCCCGAGGTGGTGCAGGCGCTCACCACGGTCGCCCAGCACGTCCCGACGTTCGACCTGGTGGTCCGAGTCGACCAGCTCCAGGCCGCCGCCGAGGCCGCCGCCGCGGTCCCCGACCTCACCTTCGTCCTCGACCACCTCGGCAAGCCGCAGGTGCGGGACGGCGACGCCGGGCTCCGGGCCTGGCGGGACGCGGTCGCCCCGCTCGCCAAGCGCCCCAACGCGGTCGCGAAGCTCTCCGGGCTCGTCACCGAGGCCGACTGGGCGCACTGGAAGCCCGCCGACCTGCGCCCGTTCGTGCAGGCCGCCCTCGAACTGTTCGGCCCCGACCGGCTCATGTTCGGCTCCGACTGGCCCGTCTGCGAACTCGCCGCGACCTACGGCCAGGTCAAGGACGCCCTCACCGAGGTCCTCGGCCGCCCCGACCCCGACATCCTCGGCGGCACGGCCGCCAAGGTCTACCAGCTAGGAGAGCAATGAAGTACCTGCGCATCGGCCGGCCCGGCGACGAGATCCCGGTGGCGCTCCACGAAGGCGAGTACTACGACCTCTCGTTCAAGACCGGCGAGATCGACGGCGACTTCTGGGGCCTGGAGTTCGACCTGGACGAGTGCCCGCGCATCGACATCGAAGGCGAGCGCATCGCCCCGCCGATCGCCAGGCCGAACGCGATCGTGTGCATCGGCATGAACTACGCCGCGCACTGCGCCGAGTCCGGCGCCGAGCCGCCCGCCGAGCCCGTCGTGTTCTACAAGCACCCCAACACGATCGTCGGCCCGAACGACGACGTCCAGATCCCGCGCGGCTCGCTCAAGACCGACTGGGAGGTCGAGCTCGGCGTCGTCATCGGCAAGCCCGCGTCCTATCTGGAGTCCGAGGAGGCGGCGCTCGACGTCATCGCCGGGTTCGTCGTCGCCAACGACCTGTCCGAGCGCGAGTTCCAGATCGAGCGCTCCGGCGGCCAGTTCTCCAAGGGCAAGGCCTGCCCGACGTTCACGCCGCTCGGCCCCTGGGTCGCCACCCCCGACGAGATCGCCGACGTGCAGGCGCTCCGCCTGTGGTCCAAGGTGAACGGCACGTACCGCCAGGACTCGAACTCGAAGGACATGATCTTCTCGGTCGCGAAGATCATCCACCACATGTCGCAGTTCATGGCCTTCGACGCCGGGGACCTGCTGCTCACCGGCACCCCCGAAGGCGTCGCGCTGTCCGGCCGGTTCCCGTATCTCGCAGCGGGAGACGTGGTCGAGGTCGGCATCGACGGCCTCGGCTCCACCAGGAACCCCACGGTGCAGGCGTGACCATCCCCCGCACCCGTCGCCCCACCCAACCGGCTCGCTTCGCTCGCCTCTCCCCGAACCGGAGTAAACGCTGACTATCACTGCCGTGGACGTCGTCGACGTCCGCTTCCCCACCTCGCGCAGCCTCGACGGCTCGGACGCGATGAACCCCGACCCCGACTACTCGGCCGCGTACGTGGTCCTCCACGCCGACGACGGGTTCGAGGGCCACGGCTTCACCTTCACGATCGGGCGCGGCAACGACCTGTGCTGCGCCGCGATCGAGACCCTCGCCGACTACGTCATCGGCACCGACGTGCACGGCCCCGCCGACCTCGGCGACCTGTACAAGCGGCTCACCCACGACTCGCA
The DNA here is from genome assembly GCF_003265355.1 of Glycomyces dulcitolivorans. Classification (GTDB taxonomy): domain Bacteria; phylum Actinomycetota; class Actinomycetes; order Mycobacteriales; family Micromonosporaceae; genus Glycomyces; species Glycomyces dulcitolivorans. The sequence goes on from NZ_QFRW01000259.1 coordinate 3,529, forward strand.
GATCCGCTGGCTGGGACCGGAGAAGGGCGTCATGCACCTCGCCGCCGCGGCCCTGGTCAACGCCGCCTGGGACCTCGCCTCCCGCCGCGCGGGCCTGCCGCTGTGGAAGTACCTCTCCTCCCTCACCCCGGAGGAGGTCGTCGCGTGCGTCGACTGGCGGTACCTCTCCGACGCCCTCACCCCCGAAGCGGCCCTTGACATCCTGCGCGCCGCCGAGGACGGGAAGGCCGAGCGCGTCGCCGAGATCGAACGCGACGGCTACCCCGCCTACACCACCTCCCCGGGCTGGCTCGGCTACGACGACGAGAAGGTCGTGCGCCTCGCCCGCGAAGCGGTCGCCCAGGGCTACAAGCAGATCAAGCTGAAGGTCGGCGCCGACCTGGAGGACGACCGGCGCCGCTTCGCGGCCGCCCGCGCCGCCGTCGGCCCGCACATCCGCATCGCCGTCGACGCCAACCAGCGCTGGGACGTCGACCAGGCCGTCGAGTGGACCAAGGCCCTCGCCGAGTTCGACCCGTGGTGGGTCGAGGAGCCCACCAGCCCCGACGACATCCTCGGCCACGCCGCGATCCGCCGCCGCCTCGCGCCGGTCAAGGTCGCCACCGGCGAGCACGTCCACAACCGCGTCATGTTCAAGCAGCTCCTCCAGGCCGGGGCGATCGACTTCCTCCAGATGGACGCCGCACGCGTCGCAGGCGTCAACGAGAACCTCGCGATCCTCCTGCTCGCCAAGCACTTCGGCGTCCCCGTCTGCCCGCACGCGGGCGGCGTCGGCCTGTGCGAACTCGTCTGCCACCTCTCGATGTTCGACTACACGTCGGTGAGCGCCTCGCTTGAGGACCGCGTCATCGAGTACGTCGACCACCTCCACGAGCACTTCACCGAACCCACGGTCATCGCGGACGGCCGCTACCAGGCGCCGACCGCCCCCGGCTTCTCCGCCGAGATGAAGCGGGAGAGCCTCCAGCGGTTCGCCTACCCCAACGGTCCTGAATGGAGAGAGAACGCATGAGCGGTTTCGAAGGCCTCACCGTGGTGGTCTCCGGCGGCTCCTCCGGCATCGGCGCGGCCGCGGCCGCCGCCTTCGCCGAGCGGGGCGCGAACGTCGCGGTCCTCGACCTGAACCCGAGCGAGGCGCACTGGTCCACCCGGTGCGACGTCGCCGACGACAACCAGGTCCGCCTGGCCGTCGCGGCCGCCGTCGAGCAGTTCGGCGGCGTCGACGTCCTCGTCAACAACGCCGGCATCGGCGCGGTCGGCACCGTCGAGGACAACTCCGACAAGCAGTGGTTCCGCGTCCTCGACGTCAACCTCCTCGGCATGGTCCGCCTCTCCCGTGCCTGCCTCCCGCACCTGCGCGAGTCCGCGTCCCCCGCGATCGTCAACACCACCTCGATCGCCGCCACCGCCGGACTGGTCAACCGCGCCCTCTACTCCGCGTCCAAGGGCGCCGTCCACGCCCTCACCCTCGCGATGGCCGCCGACCATGTGGCCGAAGGCATCCGCGTCAACGCCGTCTCCCCCGGCACCGCCGACACGCCGTGGGTCGGGCGCCTCCTCGAACAGGCCGACGACCCCGCCGCCGAGCGCGCCCGCCTCGAAGCCCGCCAGCCCACCGGCCGCCTCGTCACCCCCGAAGAGGTCGCCTCCGCGATCGTCTACCTCGCCGACCCGGTCAACCGGGCCGTCACCGGCACCAGCCTCGCCGTCGACGGCGGCGTCGCGGGCCTGCGCATCGTCAAGGGCTAGCGCTCCGGGGACGGCGACCGGCGCGGGATACCGGGTCCGGGCCGCACGGGCTGGGATGCTGCTTCCAGCCGGTCGCCGACACCGATGGAGGTACCCCATGACCGACGACATGCTCACCGCGAAGATCGCCCACGGGTTCGACCACCTGGACGTCGACGGGGACGGGCGCCTCACCGAGGCCGACCACGTCCTGCTCGGCGAGCGCGCCGCCGCCGAACTGGGCCACGCGCCCGGCTCCGCCGAGGAGTCCTGGATCGTCAACGCCTACCTGGACATCTGGAACGGCCTGCACCGCCCGCACCTGGGCGAGGGCGAGGACGCGATCGACAAGGACACCTTCGTCGCCTCCACCCGCACCCTCGCCGCCGACCCGGCCGCCGCCGACGCGACCGTCGGCGCCATGGCCCGCACCTTCCTCGCCATCGCCGACGCCGACGCGTCCGGCGACGTCAGCCGCGACGAGTTCAAGTGCTTCTCCCGCAGCCACTTCCCGGGCCTGAGCGACGAGGACGTCGCCGTCGCCTTCAAGCACCTCGACCTCGACGGCGACGGCACCCTCACCGAGGAGGAGTTCGTCGCCGCGGTCGTCGAGTACTGGTCGAGCACCGACCCCGACGCCCCCGGCAACTGGTGGATGGGCGAACCGCCCTACGAGACCTGACCCCGGCGCACCGAACCGGGCCGCACCGAACCGGAATGCGGTTCCCGTCCTCCCGTTCGGGCCGGTCGGCGGGTCGCCGATAGTCTGGAACACATGGACGGTGCTTCATATCTGCGGTGCTTCCGGCGGGAGATGGACGCGTTCCGCAAGTGCGTCGCCGACGGCGACCTGGGCGCGTCGATCGCGTACCGGGAGGAGTTCGCCGAGCCCGTCGACCTCGCCGGGCTCGCCCGCGCGGTCGGGCACTCGAACCTGTTCACCGCCGCGTGCGTGACCGAGTGGACCGGCGGCGACACGCCCCCCGACGGGGCCCCGCCGCTGGCCCCGCAGGACCGCGGCGAGCTGCTGCGCTGGCTCGAAGGGACCGCCGAGCTCCTGGTGATGTCCCTCGACGTCGACCCCGCGACCCCGGCGTGGGGGCACTTCACGCCGCCGAACGCCGGGTACTGGCAGCGGTCGATCGCGGTCGAGACGATGCTGCACCGCTGGGACGCCCAGCAGGCGGTCGGCGAGGGGTCCCCGCTCGACCCGCAGCTGGCGAGCGCGGGCGTCTCCGAAGTGCTGGAAGTGCTGGCGCCCAAGATGGTCGGCGTCGGGAAGGCGTGGCCGCCGGACGCGTGCGTGAAGTTCAACGCCGCCGACACCGGCGACTGGTGGATCTACGGGCCGGGCGACCCGGTGGCCGACGTCCACGGCACGGCCGGGCACCTGCTGCTCATGCTGTGGGGGCGCCTGGCGAAGGACGACCCGTCGCTGACGTGGGAGGGCGACCGCGCGGTGGCGTTCTCGGTCCTCAAGGGGCCCTTGACCTACTGAGCCGGGCGCGCCGCCGGGGCGCGGGAGCCGTCCATCATCAGGGTGAACCAGCGTTCGCGCACGGCGGCCGGCTGGTCGATCGGGGCGGTCGCGAAGAACAGGTGGCAGTCGTCGATCGTCATGTCGGCTCGCAGGTCCCCTTGGCTGATCCCGGCGGCGATGATGCGCTCCAGGGCCCGGACGCCGCGGCCGCGGAGGAGGTCCTCGTCCATCGGGGCGCCGAGGGAGCGGGCGGCGGCCTTGACCGCCTGGTTGCCGGCGGCGTTCTCCAGGATGAACCGGAAGAGGGCGGTGAACTCGTCGAGGGCGGAGCCGCCCGCGTCGATGCGGTCGGCGGCGGCCTCGGCCCCCAGGGTCATCTCCTCGAAGTGCGCGTAGAGCACCGCTGCGACGAGGGCGTCCTTGGTCGGGAAGTGCCGGTAGAGGGTGCCCACGGCGACGCCCGCGTCCTCGGCGATGGCCTCCATCGGGACCTCGGGTCCGCGGGCGATGATCTGGCGGTTCGCGGCCTCCAGGATCTTGGCGCGGTTCCTCGCGGCGTCGGCGCGCAGCGGCCGCTCGTCGGGCATGCGGACTCCTCTCCCCGCGAAGCATCATAGGCGCGCCGCGCATTTGCCATAACCTGAATCTAGGTTCATTATATAGTGAAGGCAGGTTCATCTTAACGCTTCGAAGGAGCACAGCATGGCCAGCAAGTGGAGCGCCGCCGACATCCCCGACCAGACCGGGCGCATCTTCCTCGTCACGGGCGCCGGTTCCGGCCTCGGCCTGGAGACCGCGAAGGCGGTCGCCCGCAAGGGCGCCCGGGTCGTCATGGCCGTCAGGAACACCGCCGCCGGCAAGGCCGTGGCCGCCGCGATCGCCGACGAGGTCGCGGGCGCCGACCTGGAGGTCCGCCACCTCGACCTCATCGACCTCGACTCGGTGCGCCATTTCGCCGAGTCCTTCGACTCGGGGATCGACGTCCTCGTCAACAACGCCGGGATCATGGTCCCGCCGCACTCACTGAGCCCCCAGGGCAACGAGTCCCAGTTCGCCACCAACCACCTCGGGCACTTCGCCCTCACCGGCCTGCTGCTCGACCGCCTCCAGGGGCCGGACCCGCGGGTGGTCACCGTCTCGTCCCTCGCGCACGCGCACGGCCGGATCCACTTCGACGACCTCGCCGGCGAGCGCTCCTACAGCCCGATCCAGTACTACGGGCAGTCGAAGTTCGCGAACCTGCTGTTCGGGATCGAGCTCGAACGGCGCCTGCGCGCCGCCGCGAGCCCCGCCAAGAGCCTCATGGCCCACCCCGGCTTCTCGGCCACGGGCCTGCTCCGCAGCTCGGGCGCGCTGATGCGGTTCGGCGCCAACCTGGTGATGCCCTTCGTCACGCAGTCCGCGGCCGAGGGCGCGCTTCCGCAGCTCTACGCCGCGACCGAGCCGAAAGCCGAAGGGGGCCAGTACATCGGCCCCGACGGCAAGCGCGAGCGCAAGGGCGCGCCGGTGGTCGTCCGGCCCGTCGCGGCGGCGAACGACGCCGCCCTGGCCCGGCGCCTGTGGGACGTCTCCGAGGAGCTGACCGGCGTCCGCTTCCCGCTCCCCGCGGCCGCCTGACCGTACTTCGCGAAACCGGTCGCGTTCGGGCCCAAGGCCCAAGTGGGAACGTGACCGGTATCGCCGTGCATCGATGCAGCTCATCGATGTTGCGTCGCAAACCACACCATATATACCGACCTGATAACAAATTCGGTCCAGTTCGGGTGTGGCGTGCTCAAAATTCACTTTGACCGGCGAACATCCGTATATGTCTTCTGAATCGAACCGGTCTTCGACCCCGCGCCGGAGCGCGAACATAACGGACCGAGGTGTAACAGTCAGCGACAAGTCGGTCGTGAGGCAACTGGTCACGCCGCTGCGCCGTTACATTCCGGTCGGCTGGTTCGATTGGGAGCCCTTCGGCGAGCGGCCCAAGAGCTGGCGGCCGGACATCGTCATGTTCGCCGTGTTCCTGGTCATCACCGTCCTGCTCATGTTCCCGTCCCCGCTGGTCACCCTCGACCACGAGGTGCGGATGTGGGCGGTGGAGCACAAGATCCAGTGGCTGTGGGACTTCGGGCGGACGATCGCGATGGTCGGCGAGGGCGAGGCCGGCGCCTCGGTGGGCCTGGTGTTCTCGGTGTGGTGTGCGCTGCGGTCGCGGAGCATCCGGCCGATGCTCATGTTCGTCCTGTCGTTCATGACCCTGGCGATCATCCTGGGCATGAAGCACTGGCTGGGCCGGCCGCTGTCGCAGCACCCGCTGCGCCTCGCGGAGGTCTCCCCGGACGGGCCGATGCTGTTCACGTACTTCCTGGAGGGCGGCGGCGGGGTCGCGCCCGCGACGGCGTACCCGTCGGGGCACGCGGTCAACTCGATCCTGCTGTTCGGCCTGATCGTGATGCTCGTGGGCGGGCTGCTGCCGAAGTGGCTGCGGCTGACGCTGCTCATCGCGCCGCCGACCATGGTGTTCCTGGGCCAGCTCTACACCGGCCAGCACTGGCTGACCGACTCGATCGCCGGATACCTCCTGGGCATCCTCATCATCCGCAGCGCCAAGCGCGTGGACTGGCACGACATCCCGATCGGGCCGCTCATGGTGTTCGAGCCCGCGACCCGCAAGACCATCCTGATCTCGACGCTCCTGCTCGTCGGCGTCGCGATCACCCCGAACCTGCCGCTGAAGCAGGCGCTCGTCCTCGCGGCCGTCCTGCCGACGATCGGCCTGATCTGGCTGGGGCTGAGCATCAGGGCGAAGCGGCGCCTCGACGCGCAGTCGGAAGCCGAAGGCGGGGAAGGGGAGCCGCTGGCGGCTCCCGAGATCCCCGTCCAGCCGAAGAAGTCGGCCTAGCCCGCCGTCAGGTACCCGCCGGCGAGCTTGACGCCGGAGCCGCCCTCGGCGACCTCGCCGATGGTCCACGCCTCGACGTGGCGGGCGGTGAGCACCGCGAGGGACCGGTCGACCTGGTCGGGCGCGACGATCGCGACCATCCCGACGCCCATGTTGAACGTCCGCTCCATCTCCTCCAGGCCGATTCCGCCGGTGCGCTGCACGACGTCGAACACGGGGTTCGGCGTCCACGTGCCGCGGTCGACCTCGATCTGGAGGCCCTCGGGGAGGGACCGGACCAGGTTGCCCGCGAGCCCGCCGCCGGTGATGTGCGCGAAGGCGTGCACGTCGCACTCCTTGGCGAGTTCGAGGCAGTCCTTGGCGTAGATGTGGGTGGGGGTCAGCAGCTCCTCGCCGAGGGTCCGCTGGCTGTGCTCGGCGTCCGAGAACTCGGGGATGACGGTGCCGAGGTCGAGCTTGCCGACGCCGAACAGGGCCTCGCGCACGAGCGAGAACCCGTTGGAGTGCAGGCCGGAGGCGCGCATGGCGATCGCGACGTCGCCGGGCTTGACGCGGTCGGGGCCCAGCAGCTGGTCGGCCTCGACGACGCCCACGCCCGTCGCGGAGATGTCGTAGTCGTCGGGCTTCATGACGCCGGGGTGCTCGGCGATCTCGCCGCCGATGAGGGAGCAGCCGGCGTACCGGCAGCCGTCCGCGATCCCGCCGCCGATCGCGGCGATCTTCTCGGGCACGACCTGCCCGGTGGCGATGTAGTCGAGGAGGAACAGCGGCTCGGCGCCGCACACGACGAGGTCGTCGACGACCATCGCGACCAGGTCGATGCCCACGGTGTCGTGGATGTCGAGCTTCTGGGCGATGACGAGCTTGGTGCCGACGCCGTCGGTGGAGGAGGCCAGCAGCGGCTTCTTGTACTTCTCGGTGTCGAGGGCGAACAGGCCGGCGAACCCGCCGATCCCGCCCACGACCTCGGGCCTGACGGTCCGCTTGATGAGGGGCTTGAGGGCGTCGACGGCCCGGTCCCCGGCGTCGATGTCGACGCCCGCGGACTGGTAGGAGATCGTCTTCTGAGTGGTGGTGCCGCTGCTCACGCTGTGGTCCCTTCCCGCACGGGTTGCGTGCTCGCTTCGTTGGATCTAGGTTGCTGTGCCGCTGAAATGCGTGCAGTGGGTGAATGAGACGCTGCGGGACGGGGCGGCGGTTCCATGAGGTGCTTGCCGATGAGGTCGGCGGCGGGCAGCTCGATCGGGTAGTTCCCGTCGAAGCAGGCCATGCAGAGGCGGGACGCGGGCTGCTCGGTGGCGCGCACCAGGCCCTCCATCGAGACGTACCCGAGGGAGTCGGCGCCGATCTGGGCGCGGATGCCGTCGATGTCGAGCGACCCGGCGATGAGCTCGGCACGGGTGGCGAAGTCGATGCCGTAGAAGCACGGCCACTTCACCGGCGGCGCGGAGATGCGGATGTGGACCTCGACCGCCCCGGCCTCGCGCAGCATCCGCACGAGGGCGCGCTGCGTGTTGCCGCGGACGATCGTGTCGTCGACGATGACCAGGCGCTTGCCCTTGATCTGGTCGACGAGCGGGTTGAGCTTGAGGCGGATGCCCAGCTGCCGCAGGGACTGCGAGGGCTGGATGAAGGTGCGGCCCACGTACTGGTTCTTGGTGAACCCCTGGCCGTAGGGGATGCCCGACTGCTCGGCGAACCCGATCGCGGCCGGGATGCCCGACTCGGGGACGCCGATGACCAGGTCGGCCTCGACCGGGTACTCGCGGGCGAGGGTGCGCCCGACCTCGACGCGGGTGGCGTAGACGTTGCGCCCGGCGAGCTTCGTGTCGGGGCGCGCGAGGTACACGTACTCGAACAGGCAGCCCTTGGGCTCGGGGTTCGCGAAGCGGGTGGAGCGCAGGCCGTGCTCGTCAATGGTGAGCAGCTCGCCCGGCTCGACCTCGCGCACGAAGTGCGCGCCGATCGTGTCGAGCGCGGCGGTCTCGGAGGCGACGGCCCAGCCGGACGCGAGGCGGCCGAGGACGAGCGGGTGCACGCCCTGCGGGTCGCGGGCGGCGTACAGCGTGTTCTCGTCCATGAAGACCAGGCAGAACGCGCCGCGCAGCTGCGGGAGGACGCGCTCGGCGGCCGAGGCGACGGACTCGTCGGGGCGGGCGGCGAGCAGCGCGGTGATCAGGTGCGTGTCGGAGGTCGTGGTGCCCATGTCGATGCCGAGGTTGTCGACCTCCTTGAGGAGGTCGGCGGTGTTCACCAGGTTCCCGTTGTGGGCCAAGGCGATCGCGGTACCGGTGGAGGTGGAGCGGATCGTGGGCTGGGAGTTCTCCCAGGTGGGGGCGCCGGTGGTGGAGTAGCGGGCGTGGCCGATGGCCAGGTGGCCCTGGAGGGGCGCGAGGGTGGACTCGTCGAAGACCTGCGCGACGAGGCCGAGGTCCTTGTAGACGACGGTGCGCGCGCCGTCGGAGACGGCGATGCCCGCGGCCTCCTGGCCGCGGTGCTGCAACGCGTAGAGCCCGAAGTAGGTGAGTTTCGAGACCTCTTCCCCGGGGGCCCAGATGCCGACGACGCCGCAGGCGTCGCGGGGACCGGGGCTGTCGGGATCGAGTTCCGTGGTGAGTCGACCGTCACCTCGGGCCACTGCAACTCCTCAGTTGGCTGAGCAAAATTCCGGCACGCAAGTGTTGCCGTGACTGCGTCTGTGTCCCCCGGTTCATCCGGGCGACCACTGACAGTCTATCGGACCTGCGGGAAGTCGCCACCGTCCAACGAGCGCGAGTGTGTGCCGTGCCCCTCCCCGACTAGGTGAAACCCTGCGCAATTCCGCCCAGCGGGGCCGGTATCACCGGGGGAGGCAAACGCGAGGCCGGCTCTGCGCGCGCTCCGCCCGAAGTGCCGCGCGCTCCGCCCGAAGGGCGGGTGGGTGGGAAAGGTTAGAGCACCGTCCCAAACCCCCACCCTCCCAGGGGACCGTAGCGCCCAGCATTGCGCGGGGGTCCGACAAGAACGGGCCCCCGCGGCGGTCGTGTCACCCGAAGGTGTGAACGACGGCGCGGTCCTGGGCAGGGTCCGGTCCGCGGTCAGCGGTCAGCGGTCAGCGGTCAGCGGTCAATTCGACCGCTGACCGTCGGCGGTCACCAGGAGCGCGGGCGGTCGTCCCACTCGCCCCAGCCGCGGCGCTCGGTGCGGCGCGAGTCGGGGTCCTCGGGGTCGGCGTCCGGCTGCGCCCCGTAGGGCGCCGAAGGCTGGGACTGGTTGCCGTACTGGGGCATCGGGCGGGTGCCGCCCGGCTGCTCCGACTGCGGCGCGTACGGGTCGCGGCGCATCGACTGGCCCTGGTAGCCCTGGGGCTCCTGCGGCGCGGACGGGCCGCCCGGCGCGCCGTGCGCACCGTAGCCCTGACCCGGCTGGCTCGGGCCGCCGAAGTTCTGCGAACCGGGCCCGTACTGCGGCTGGCTCTGCGGCGCCGGCGGCGCGCTCGGCCCGCCGTAGCGCGGCTCCGAAGGCGGAGGACCGGGCACCAGGCCCGGGTTCTGCGGCTCGAACATGCCGCCGCCGGCCGGCGGCGGGGTCGGCGCCGGATGCGGGCGGGTCGAGCC
>NZ_QFRW01000260.1 GCF_003265355.1 Glycomyces dulcitolivorans
CCTCGCCGGGCCCGTCGCCAGCACCGTCGGCGCCGGCGACGCCTCCCTCGCGGGCTTCCTCGCCGCCGGAGGCGCCGGACCCCGCGCGCTCGCCGCCGCCGTCGCCTGGGGGACCGCCGCCGTCGCCCTGCCCGGATCCATCATGCCCGCCCCCACCGACATCGACCTCGACGCCGTCGAGGTCACCGCGACCCCGGACCTCGCCCGGGTCCTGCGCTGAGCATGAGAAGGAGCACGGCAATGTCCGATCTGATCACCGCCGACCTGGTCGACCTCGACCTCACCGGCGCCGACCGCCACGAGGCCACCGCGCGCCTCGCGGCCCTCCACGCCGACGCCCGCCGGAGGACCACCTCCTGAAACCAGTTGCGCCACCCGCCCGCCCTGCGGTGAGATCGCCCCTATGACGATCGCACCGGGCCGCCCGCAGCCGCACGAACTGGCCGACGTCCTCGCCGTCCTCCGCGACTGGCAGCACGAAGGCGCCCCCATGCAGCTCCACCCCGGCGACCTCGGCTGGTACCAGCGCTTCGGCGCCGACGAGGCCGCCGCCTCGGTCCGCACCTGGACCCGCGACGGCCGCACCCTCGCCGTCGGCCTCCTCGACGGCCCCGACCTGCTCCGCCTCACCACCGCACCCGAGGTACGCCGCGACCGCGACCTCGCGGCGCGCATGGCCGACGACATCACCGACCCCGCCCGCGGCGTCCTGCCCGCGGGCAAGGTGAACGTCGAGGCCCCGGCCGACTTCGTCCTCCAAGACGTCCTGCCCGGACACGGCTGGATCACCGACGAACCCTGGACGCCGCTGCGCCGCGACCTCACCGACCCCGTCGAAGACCCGGGCCTGCGCATCGAGACGGCCGGCCCCGACCTGGTATCGGAGCGGACCGCGGTCCACCGCGCGGCATTCGAGAAGTCCACCTTCACCGACGAGCGCTGGCACGCGATGGCCTCCGGCCCCGCCTACGCCGACGCCCGCTGCCTGATCGCCTACGACGGCAACGGCACTGCGGTCGCCGCCGTCACGGTCTGGTCCGCCGGCCCCGGCAGGCCCGGCCTCCTCGAACCGATGGGCGTCCACCGCGACCACCGCCGCCTCGGCCACGGCAGGGCGATCACCCTCGCCGCGGCCGCCGCCCTCCGCGACCTCGGCGCCTCCAGCGCCCTCGTCTGCACCCCGTCCGACAATCCCGGCGCGGTCGCCGCCTACGAGTCGGCCGGCTTCAAGGCCCGCCCCGAAGTCCGCGACCTCGCCCGCCCCTGACCCGGGCGCCGGTCACGTGAAGAGGGCGCGCCCCCACCAGTCGTCCTCGTCCTGCACCCCCGGCGGGCAGGCGAAGATCGCCGACGAGGTGTGCTCGATGTACTCGTTGAGCGGGTCGTTCTCGGAGAGGCTGCGCTGCACGGGGATGAAGCCGGTCTCGGGGTCGCGCTGGTAGGCGATGAAGAACAGGCCCGCGTCGAGGCGGCCGAGTTCGTCGCTGCCGTCGACGAAGGAGTACCCCCGGCGCAGGATCCGGGCGTCGCCGTTGGTGGTCGGGTGGGCGAGTCGGATGTGGGCGTCGGCGGCGATGACCGGCTGCCCCTCGCTCTCGGCCTCGAAGTCGGGTTCGTCGAATTCGCTTGTGGCGCCGAGCGGGGCGCCCTCGGACTTGTCGCGGCCGAAGATCTGCTCCTGCTCGGCCAGGTTGGTCCGGTCCCAGATCTCGATCCTCATGCGGATGCGGCGGGTGACCAGGTAGGAGCCTCCGGCCATCCAGCCCTCGTCGGCCCACAGGTGCGCCTCCAGCAGGTCCTCGTCCTCGGCCTTGAGGTTCGCGGTGCCGTCCTTGAAGCCCATGAGGTTGCGGGGAGTGGCCTGGGCGGTGGAGGTCGACGAGGTGCGGCCGAAGCCGAGCTGGGACCAGCGCATCGCGACGGTGCCGAAGCCGATCCTGGCGAGGTTGCGGACGGCGTGGACGGCGACCTGGGGGTCGTTGGCGCACGCCTGGACGCACAGGTCGCCGCCGGAGCGGGCGGGATCGAGGTTGTCGAGGGCGAAGGGCGGGAGCTCTTGCAGCGCATCGGGTCTGCGGTCGGCGATGGCGAACCGGTCGGTGCCGTCGGCGTCGGTGAACAGGGTGGGTCCGAAGCCGACGGTGAGGGTCAGCCCCGAAGGCGGGAGCCCCTGGGCCTCGCCGGTGTCGTCGGGCGGGGCGTAGTAGTCGCCCCCGGCCGCGCCGCCGGGGCCGGCGTAGTCGCCGCCGCACATGCGCGCGGCGGCGACCGTCCACGCCTGGAGCATCGCGACGAGCTCGTCGCGGTCGGCGGTGATGACGTCGAAGGCCGCGAAGTGGAGCCGGTCCTGGGCCGGGGTGAGGATGCCGGCCTGGTGGGCGCCGTAGAACTCGACCGCCGTGGCGGCGGGGTCCTGCGCGGCCGTGGCGGCCGCTTCGGGCCAGAACCTTCCGGCCGCGTAGCCGGCTCCGGCGGCGGCGAGGCCGGCGGTGCCCAGTCCGATGGCGTGGCGTCGCTTCACCTGTCTCCTCCTTCTTCGGGGCCGGGCCGCTACTCGGCGACGACCGCGGCGACCTTGCTGACCTGCTCGCCGAGCGCGTTGACGGCGTCGGAGAGCGCTTGTAGCTCCTCGGGGGCCAGCTCGTCGTGGAACCGCCAGCCGTCGCCGTCGCGGTGCTGCTCCAGTGCGGCCCAGGCGTTCGCGAACTCCTCGTCGAGGGCGGCGACGAGGTCGGGGTCGCGCTCGTCGAGGACCGGGCGCATCGAGGCGATGGCGGCCTCGGAGCCTTCGAGGTTGGCGGCGAAGTCCCACAGGTCGGTGTGGGAGTAGCGGTCCTCCTCGCCGGTGATCTTGAAGGAGGCGATCTCGTCGAGGAGGGCCTTGGCGCCGTTGGCGAGCTGGAGCGGGGACAGCTCCTCGGCCGCGGCGAGCTCGACGATCTCGGCCACGTCGGCGACGAGCTGGTCGGCGATCGGGCCGGAGGCGGAGACGTCGCCGGTGATCCACAGGTCGTATTCGAGCTTGTGGAACCCGGTGAAGGCCGGGTCCGCGGGGCCCTCGGGGTAGTCGTCCTCGCGGGCGTCGATCCTCGGGTCGAGGTCGCCGAAGATCTCGGCGACCGGCTCGATGCGCTCCCAGTAGGTGCGCGCGACCGGGAACAGCGCCTTGGCGCCCTGGATGTCGCCGGCCTTGACGGCGTCGGCGAACAGCTGCGTCTGCTCGACCAGTCCGGCGGACTGGGACTCGACGTACCGCTGGTAGGAGTCGACGGCCTCCTGGAGGGCCTCGTCGTCGCTGAGGCTCTCGGATTCGCCGGTGACGGTGAAGTCGGCGCGGATGCCGTCGCCGATCATGCCCGGCTTGCACGCGGTCTCGTAGGAGTCGGCGGGCAGTTCGACGATGAGCTCGCGCGTCAGGCCGGGGGTGATGTTCTCGACCTCGCCCATGACGCGGTTGCCCTCGGCGTACACGTAGAACTCGGTGACCTTGGAGCCCTCGTTCTTGATCGTGAACGTGACGGTCCCGGCGTCGGCCTCGGCCGCGGCGACCTCGCAGGAGTCGTCGGTGGCGAGGACGTCGATCGCGCCGTCGGCCGAGTCGGCGGGCTTCTCCGAGCAGGCCGCGAGCATGGCGAGCGCGGCTGCCGCCGCGGCGGCGGGGGCGAGGTGGCGCATGGTTCTCCTAATTGGATTCGGCGGGGGCCGGTTCGGGCCGGGGCTTCGGCTCCGGGCGGGACTGCCTGCGGGGCAGCAGGAACAGGACGAGGACCGGGACGGCGTAGGCCGCCCAGGCGACGCATTCGAGCACGGACGGGGCGGGGGTGAGGTTGAACATCCCGGCGAGCAGCTCGCCGTACCAGGTGCCGGGGACGAGGACGTGCGAGACGTCGAAGGCGATCGCGTTCAGGCCGGGCAGGTCGCCAGCCTCCTGGAAGTCGTGGACGGCGTACTTGAACATGCCGGCGGCCACGAGGACGAGCAGGACGCCGGTCCAGGTGAAGAACCTGGTGAGGTTAACGCGCAGGGCCCCGTAGTACAGGCCGGCCCCGACGGCGACGGCCGCGGCGATGCCCCCGGCGGCGGCGCCGAGCGAGGCGGCGGGGCTCTCGGCGAAGTCGATCATCGCGTAGAGGATGAGCGCGGTCTCCAGGCCCTCGCGGATGACGGCGAGGAACGCGATGGCCGTGACCGCGATCGGGCCGATGGCGATCGCACCGGACAGCCGCTCGCGCAGGTCGCCGCCCATCTTCTTGGCGGCCACGCGCATCCAGAAGATCATCCACGTCACGAACGCGACCGCCAGCAGCGAGGTGACCGCCTCGAACCGCTCCTGCCCGGCCAGGGACAGGTAGGCGCTGCCGTAGTTGAGCGCGGCCCCCGCACCGACCGAGACGAGCACGGCCGCAGCCGCGCCGATCCACACGTGCGGCAGGTACCGCCGCTGGTCGGACTTCACCAGGTACGCCACGAGGATGCTCACGATCAGCGCGGCCTCAAGGCCTTCGCGCAGACCGACGAGGAAGGTGGCGAACATGGGGCTCCTAAGGGGCGAGGGCTGGTAAGGCGATGCTAAACCTTTTTAGGCCAACCTCACAAGTCGCCTGGTAGTCGTCCGGATACCGGCGCAGGCGGAAGCCCCCGGGCTCAGCCGGCCGGGGGAGCGGTGGAGCGGCAAGTCGCCGTACGGCGGCCCTCCTACCCGGTGGTCACCAGGAGTGCGCGGAGGACTCGATCAGTGCCAGGTATTCGGGGTCGATGTCGCCGGTGGCGGCGCGTTCCTTTGCGCGGGTGAGGCATTCGCGCCGGAAGGCCTGGTCGGGGCAGGCGGCGGCCTGGGCGGTGGCGAGGAAGCACACCTCGACCGGGTCGATGCCGGCGCGGGGGAGGCCGTGGGCGCGGACCTGCTCGGTGAACCAGGCCGTGAACTCGTCGAGCGAGCGCCGGGCGAGGAACGCGTGGCTGCGCGCGAGGTCGTCGGCGGTGAGGTCCTCTCCCGCCACGAGGCGGCGGTGGGCGTCCTCGCATTCGCCCTGGCCGTCGAACCCGGTCTCCTGCAACGCCAGCAGTGCCGCGGCGATGTCCCACCGCGCGGCCTCGGCCTCAGGATGGTCGGCCTCGTCGCCGGGGCCGGTGCTGAACGCGGCGGCCAGCTCCGGGCCGTAGGGGACCGGCTCGACCGTGCCCGCGGGGGTGCCGGTCCCGGTGCGGCGGACGCGGAACGCGCCCCGGTAGGGCGGGATCAGCCCGAAGATCGTCGTCTCGACCGCCTCCAGCACCTCGGTGTCGACGTCGGTGAGCGGCCCGAGCTGGTCCCAGCCCCAGTCGCGCAGCACGGCACCGGTGACGGGCATGCCCTGGATGTGGAGGAGCTGCTCCGGCGGCGTGAGGTAGTCGCCCCCGGCGGGATCGCGGGAGTCGGCGATCGCGAGCGTGTGGGTCTCGGAGAACCCGTCCTGGTCGGTGACGATGACCTGGTCGAGAATGGCCCAGGCCCAGTCGGGCAGTACAGGATCGGCCTCGCCCATAACAGCGCCCCTCTCATCGCGGTCAGATCAGGATCGTAGCAACGCGACTACATTCCCGACACCCTCGGCTCCGGGGTCACCAGCGGTGGTGGACCTGGGGGCGGATGAGGTCGTCGTAGATCTTCCGGACTTCGGCGTGGAGGTCGGCGTCCAGGGGGGAGAAGTCCGCGGCGGCGGCGTTGGCCTGGGCCTGGGCGGCGTTTCGGGCTCCGGGGATGACGACGGTGACGGCGGGCTGGTCGAGGATCCAGCGGAGGGCGAACTGGGCCATGGTCATGCCGTCGGGGACGAGGGGGCGGAGGCGCTCGACCGCTTCGAGGCCGGTGGCGAAGTCGACGCCAGCGAAGGTCTCGCCGACGTCGAAGGCGTCGCCCTGGCGGTTGTAGTTGCGGTGGTCGTCGGGGGCGAACTCGGTCTGGGCCGTGTACTTGCCCGACAGGAGCCCGGAGGCGAGGGGGACGCGGGCGATGATGCCCACGCCGGCGTCGGCGGCGGCCGGGAGGACGCGTTCGAGGGGCTTCTGGCGGAACGGGTTCAGGATGATCTGGACCGAGGCGACGCCGGGCCGGGCGATCGCGGCCAGGGCCTCCTCGCAGGTCTCGACGCTGACGCCGTAGTGGGCGATGCGCCCGTCCGCGACCATCGAGTCGAGTACGTCGAAGACGGCGTCGTCGCCGTAGACGCTCGTCGGCGGGCAGTGGAGCTGGACGAGGTCGAGCGGGGTCATGTCCAGGCGCGAGCGCGAGTCGTCGTTCCAGGCAAGGAAGTTCGCCTCGCTGTAGTTGCCGTGGAGCTGCTCGGCGCGCCGGCCCATCTTGGTCGCGACGAACACGCCCGGGTGCGCCTTGCGGAAGGCGCCGACGATGCGCTCGGAGCGGCCGTCGCCGTAGACGTCGGCGGTGTCGTAGAAACCGACGCCCGCGCCGGCCGCGGCCTCCAGGGCCGCCGTCGCGTCCGCTTCGCTGACCTCGCTCCAGTCCGCGCCGATCTGCCAGGCGCCGAACCCCACGACGCCGACGCTCGCACCGGTCCTGCCCAGAACACGCTTCTCCATGCCGTCCACCCCTCGTACTCGCTGCCGAAACCGCACCAGAGCATACCGGGGCGAAGTGACATTCACGGCCGTCGCTGCGCGAACCAGTGACCACCACTTCAACTAACCCATTTACAAAGTGGCCTGCCCGCCGTAGCATTCAGCCATGAAGTCCACCTCGCGCGACATCCGCCTGCGCAACTGCTTCGCGGTCCTGCGGCACCTCATCGCCGATGCGCCGACCTCCCGCCAGATCCTCGCCCGCGAGACCGACCTCTCCGTGGCGACGGTGTCGAACCTGGTCACCGACCTGATCGAACTCGGCGTCGTCGTCGAGGTGGGACGCGAGGACTCCGGCGGCGGGCGGCCCCGCGCGCTGCTGGCGCCGAACGCGGGCGGCGGCGTCATGATCGGCGTCGACGTCGCCGAGACGTACGTGCAGCTGGAAGTCTACGACCTCGCGCTCACCGTGGTGGACCGGGCCGAAGAGCGCATGGAGGCCAGCGAGAACAGCCCCGACCAGGTCATCGGCCACATCGCCAGCGCCATGGACCAGGTCCGCGGGCGCCTGGGCGACCGCGCCATCCTCGGCGTCGGCGTCAGCCTCCCCGGCCAGGTCGACGTCACCTGGGGCGTCTCCGGGTTCGCCCCCAACTGGAACTGGCACGACGTCCCCTTCCGCCAGCTCCTCACCGAGCGCCTGCGCCTCGACGTCCCCGTCTACCTCGACAACCCGCTCAAGACCATCACCGTCGGCGAGCTGTGGTTCGGCGACGGCCGCGGCGTCGACCGCCTCGCCGTCCTCATCCTCGGCACCGGCGTCGGCGCCGGACTCGCCTTCGGCGGCCAGCTCTACCGCGGCGCCACCAACTCCGCGGGGGAGTGGGGCCACACCACCATCAACCCCGCCGGGCCGCAATGCCGCTGCGGCGCAAAGGGATGCATCGAGGCCTACGTCGGCGCGCCCGCGATCCTGTGGCAGTGGGCCCAGCTCGACGGCCGCGCCGCCGCCGGGTCCCAGACCGAGGCCATGGCCGCGCTCGCCGCCGCCTGGGAGGCCGGCGAGGCCTCGGCGGTGCGCACCGTGGAGACCGTCGCCGAGTCCCTCGCCGCCGGCGTCGCCAACCTGCTCAACCTGGTCAACCCCGACCTGGTCGTCTTCGACGGCTGGGTCACCGCCGCCCTCGGCGACGCCCTCATCCCCGAATTCGAACGGCGCCTTGCCGACCACGCCATGGAGGCCCCGCTCAAGGCCGCCCGCCTGAAACGGAACACCCAGGAGCGCAACATGGTCGCACTTGGCGCCGCCGCCCTCGCCCTCGAAGGCCACCTCAACCGCCTGAACACGGTCGGGTCCCGCAGCCGCCGCTGACCGGACCCGCAGCGCCCCATCCGAAGCAGCGCCTCATTCGAATACGAGGCGGCGCGGCCCCGACGGCCGCGCCGCGACCGCAAGCGCCCCGCGCGTCACCGCCGCGAGGGCGCTTCCAAGGCTGCACGCTGCGAGAACACCCGTCCCGAGAAGCGAGTGCCCCCAAGGGAACCGCGAGCAAATCGTTACCCCGAGCCTTACTTCAACCCATTGACAAAGTGAGAGACGCTCGCAACACTGGAGGCGAATCGGCGCATGTCGATTCTCCGCTGCGGCGTCGACCATGACCCGGCCTCGCGCGGGAGCCCTTCCGACCTCTCAACGCAGCGAGGAGCTAGAAATGGTCGCCTTCAACCCTGACCGCCCGTCCAGGCAGGCGCTTGCCGCCCTGGCGTTCAACCGCCGCCGCATGCTCGCGCTCGGCGGACTCGCCGCAGGCGCCGGCGCCCTCGGCGCGTGCGGCTCCAACACCGGCCGCGGCTCCAGCGACGGCGTCAACCTCTACCAGTGGTACCACCAGTACGGCGAGGCCGGCACCAAGGAGGCCGCCGAGAGGTACGCCGCCGCATACGAGGACGCCACCGTCACCATCAACTGGATCCCCGGCGAGTACGACACCACCCTCTCCTCCGGACTCCTCGCCGAGAACCCCGGCGACTACCCCGACGTCTTCGAGAGCCACCTCAACCGCTCCATGGTCGACTCCGGCCAGATCGTCCCCCTCGACGACCTGTTCGAAGGCGTCCTCGACGACTTCACCGACATCGACGTCAAACGCAACTCGATCGACGGCAAGATCTACGGCATCCAGATGATCGACGACCCCCAGTTCCTCTACTACCGCCCCTCCCTCTTCAGCGACGCCGGCATCACCGAACCCACCACGTTCGACGAACTCGCCGCCGCCGCAGCCGAGCTCACCACCTCCGACGTCAAGGGCCTCTTCCTCGGCAACGACGACTCCGCCACCAAGCTCTTCCAGCCCATCGTCTACTCCGCCGGCCAGACCCTCCTCACCGACGACTTCCAGATCGGCTTCGACAAGGACACCGTCATCGCCGGCGCGCTTCAGGTCAAAGCCCTCCACGAATCGAACTCGCTCCTCATCGGCGCCCCCACCGAGGCCTGGGACCCGTCCTCGATCATCCAGGGCCTGTGCGCCATCCAGTGGTGCGGCCTCTGGGCCCTCCCCCAGATCATCGACACCTACGGCGACGACATCGCCGTCATGCCCTTCCCCGGCTTCGGCGGCGGCACCCAGACCGTCTACAACGGCGGCTGGTCCACCTTCGTCAACGCCAAGTCCGAACACGTCGACGAGGCCAAGGCCTTCGCCAAATGGCTGTGGATCGACAACGAGGAGTACATCCAGGACTGGTGCCTCTCCTACGGCTTCCACATCCCGCCGCGCAAGTCCATGGCCGCCAACGCCGACGCCCTCGCCGAAGGCCCCGCCGCCACCGCCGTCCAGATCTCCCAGGACTTCGGCTGGGGCGACGACCCCAACTGGACCCCCACCATGGAGACCGCCGTCGACGACATGATGACCCACATCGTCCTCGAAGGCGCCGACCCCTCGGCCGAGTTCGACACCGCCGCCCAGACCATCCAGACCGAGCTCGACTCGATCTTCGGCTGACCGGGGGCACCGTGGCCGTCTCGACCGAGACCGCCGCACCCGACGCGGAGGCGGGTGCCGGGGGACGCACTCCCCGGCCCCGCCGCCGCAAGGGCGGCTGGCGGACCGCACTCACCTTCTGGTACTTCACCGGGCCGTTCCTCATCGGCCTGCTCGTCTTCACCTACATCCCGCTGTTCTGGAGCGCCTACCTGTCGTTCTTCGACGCGCGCAACACCGTCGCGCCGCTGCCCGAGGACTTCGTGGGCTTCGGCAACTACGTCCGGATGCTCCAGGACGCCGCGTTCATCGACAGCCTGGCGACGTTCACCGTGTTCGCGGCCTTCGTCGTCCCGCTGACGTTCGCGTGCTCGCTCGCGCTGGCGCTGCTGCTCAACCGGGTGCGGCTGATGCGGGCGTTCTTCCGCTCGGTGTTCTTCCTGCCGTTCGCGTGCTCCTATGTGGTCGCGTCGCTGGTGTGGAAGATGTCGATCTTCAACGGGGTGCGCTACGGCATGGCGAACTCGGTCCTGGACCTGTTCGGCATCGAGGACGTCCCGTGGCTGTTCGACCCGAGCCCGCCGTGGTACTGGCTGGTCATCGTGTCGCTGCGGCTGTGGATCCAGTGCGGCTTCTACATGATCCTGTTCATCGCCGCGCTCCAGCAGATCCCCGAGCACCTGTACGAGGCCGCCTATGTGGACGGCGCGAAGCCGGGCCGGCAGACGTTCTGGCACATCACGCTGCCGCAGCTGCGGGCCACGTCCGTGGCCGTGCTGATGCTCATCCTCATCGCCGCCTACCAGGCGTTCGACGAGTTCTACAACCTCATCGGCAACCAGGCGTACGCCCGGCCGCCGCTGATGTACCTGTACACGACCGCGCTCGGCACCCAGCAGGACCTGGGCCGCGGCTCCGCAGGGGCGCTGATCCTGGCGCTCATCATCGCGATCGTGACGGTGCTCCAGGGCAGGTTCCTCGGGTTCGGCAACGCGGAGGAGAAGTAGCGACATGTCACATACCACTGCGCGCCGCAAGCCGGTCGGCTACCGGCCGGGGGCCGGCACCAAAGGCGCGAACGCCGCGGTCCTGATCGTCCTCGCGGTGCTCACCGTCCTGTTCCTCATCCCGTTCTACCTGATCCTGCGCAACGCGTTCGCCACGGACGCGGAGATCACCGCGCCCGGCTGGATGTGGTTCTCGCCGGATCCGGCCTGGGACAACCTGTCGCGGCTGTTCAACGACCCGGCCGTGCCGATGGCGCGGTCGCTCCTGAACTCCGCGATCGTGGCGGTCCTGACCACGGTCGGCACGCTGTTCCTGTGCACCACCGCCGGATACGGGCTCGCCCGCGTCCCGTGGCGGCACGCGAACAAGGTGTTCTACGTGGTGCTGGCCACGCTCATGATCCCCGGCGCGATCACGTTCGTGCCGAGCTTCGTGATGGTCTCCAGCCTGGGCTGGCTCTCCGACTACCGGGGCCTGATCATCCCGGGCCTGTTCAGCGGCTTCGCGGCGTTCCTGTGCCGCCAGTACTTCCTCGGGTTCCCGCGGGAGCTGGAGGAGGCCGCGCGGGTCGACGGGCTGACCTACTGGGGTGCGTTCTGGCGCATCGTGATCCCGAACTCGGGGAGCTTCCTCGCGGCGATCGCGGTGATCACGTTCGTGGGGGCGTGGAACTCGTTCCTGTGGCCGCTGGTGATCGGGCGCTCGTCGGACTCGTGGACCGTGCAGGTCGCGCTGTCGACGTTCCTGACCGCGCAGACGGTGAGCCTCTCGCAATTGTTCACCGCGGCATTGGTGGCGATTCTCCCATTGGTGTTCGTCTTCCTGTTCTTGCAGCGTTTCCTCGTCCAAGGCGTGGCCCAAACCGGACTAAAGGGCTGAACAAACAGGACTGCCTTCCTCCATACACGACAATCGAACATGCTAACGTGAGCTGCACTTCGGTCAGCGAGCCCAACCGGCTGCGGGATTCGTCCCGCAGCCGTGCGTTTTGACCGTGCCCCGTTTCCCCTTATCGCAAGGAGTCGTGCCCCCATGCCCGAGCTGAAGACCCGCGGCCCGTTCGCCGTCTGGATCCTGAGCCTCCCCACCTTCGGCATCTACTACCTCGTGTGGTTCGCGAAGATCACCGCCGAGGTCAAGGCCGTGAACCCGAACGGCGAGAAGAACGTCAACCCGGCCCCCATGGTCTGGTCGCTCATCATCGGCGCCCTGACCCTGTTCATCTGGCCGATCGTCAACTGGTTCAAGTTCTGCGCCTCGATCCGCCAGGAGCAGGAGGCCGCCGGCCTCGCCCCCACCTTCTCGACCGGCCTCGCCACCCTGTTCGTCTTCCTCGCCGCCACCCACGTCTGCTACGTCCAGTCGCAGCAGAACCTGGTCGTCGCCGCGGTCAAGGCGAAGCAGCTCGTCGCGGCCTAGCGGGTCTCGTCGATTCCCGAGCCCCCGGCCCTGGCCGGGGGCTTCGTCGTACCCACGGTGCCATGTGACATGTGATGTACCACCGGTATCACGGGCCCCCCGTCGCAACCCTGCCCCAGGGGTACGACAACCGTCGGAGGCGGTGACGAGCGGCGCCCGTGGGCTGGCGACCGGTTACCCTTGCCGTCGTGGACCTGACCGAATACGTGCCCGTCGTGCCCGACTTCCCCGAGCCGGGGGTCGGATTCCGCGACATCACGCCGCTGCTGGCGGCCTCCGACGCGTTCCGCGCCTCGATCGACCGCCTCCAGGAGGCGGTGGAGGCGTACCCGTACGACTCGATCGCCGCGTTCGACGCCCGCGGGTTCCTGTGGGCCGCGCCGCTCGCCGACCGAACCGGCAAGCCGCTCCTGCCGATCCGCAAGGCCGGGAAGCTGCCCCGCCGGGCCGCGGTCGAGACCTACCGCGGCGAGTACGCCGAGGTCCGCGTGGAACTCCACTCCGACGCCGTCAAGGCCGGCGACCGGGTCCTCCTCGTCGACGACGTCATCGCCACCGGCGAGTCCATGGCCGCCGGCGTGCGCCTGGTCGAGGGCCTCGGCGGCACCGTCGCCGCCTGCGCCGCCCTCCTGGAGATCGCCGCCCTCTCCGGCCGCGACCGCCTCGACGGCTACCCCGTCGTCTCCCTCCTCGGCAAGCTCTAACCGAGACCGGCGCAAGGGCGATCGGCGAGCTCCCACCGAGCCCGCCCGCGCTGGCGGGGGCAGGCCCCGGCCTCGCCCGCTTCGGCCGCACCGTCCCCGGAACCCGAGGACGCGCGCAACGATCGCGTTGCGCGCGTCTTGTCGTACCCCTGAGGCAGGGTTGCAGCGGGGGGCCCGTGATACCGGTGGTACATCACATGTCACACAGCACCGGGACCCGCGGCGGTCAGGCCAGGAGCTTCTCGATGTTCGCCGGGTCGGCCAGGGCCGAGCCCATGCCGATGACCGAGGCGCCGGCCTTGCGGTAGGCCTCGACCTCGTCGGGGCCGACGCCGCCGGTCGCCACGTACTTCACCTCGGGGAACGGCCCGGCCATCGCCTTGAACCAGTCCCTGCCCAGCGACGACGCGGGGAAGATCTTCACCCACGTGCAGCCCAGGTCCCGGGCGAGCCCGACCTCGCTCGCCGTCGCCACCCCCGGCAGGTGCGGCAGGCCCGCCGCGTGCGAGGCGGCCAGCACCGCGGGGTTCAGGCCCGGCGCGATCGTGTAGGCCGCGCCGGCCGCGGCCGCGCGCTCCAC
>NZ_QFRW01000261.1 GCF_003265355.1 Glycomyces dulcitolivorans
CGGGCCCTTTCCGGGCCCGGCCGCCTTCTCGGAGAATCGGTGCGATTACATCCGTTTTCATTGCGCCGCTTGAAGAGTGGCGCAATCGACTATGCCTCTCCGGCGTCGATCTGCTCCTCGGTGAGGTACTCGCTCTCGACGATGACCTCGACGTAGTTCTCGGCGGTCACGTCGACCGGGTCGAGCAGCAGCGAGGGCACGAACTTGAAGCCGTTGTCGTAGGTCCCGAGGTCGTTGACCTCCGGCTCGCCGCCCTCGACGATGGCCTGGACCATCCCGGTGACCGTGTGGGCGAGCTGGCGGGTGTCCTTGAAGACGGTCTCGGTCTGGCCGGTGCCGTCCTTGATCGCCTTGACCGAGGCGGCCTCGGCGTCCTGGCCCGTGACGACCGGGAACCCGGCGGTGCCGGGCTCGTAGTCGTTCTCGACCAGGGCCGCGACGATGCCGCGACTGATGCCGTCGTAGGGCGACAGGACCGCGTGCAGTTCGCGGTCGTCGGAGTAGTACTCCTTGATGAGCGTGTCCATGCGTTCCTTGGCGACGTCGCCGCTCCAGCCCGCCGTCGAGGTCGGGTCCTGCTCGGTCTGGCCGGAGGGGATGACGACCTTGCCGCTGTAGAGGAGGCTCTCGAAGGTGTCGAGGCCGCCCATGAAGAAGTACTGGGAGTTGTTGTCGCCGAGGTCGCCCGAGAAGATCTCCAGGTTGAACGGGCCCTCGTTGTCGCGGATGCCGAGCCGGTCGATGATGTGGGTCGCCTGGAGGACGCCGACCTGGTAGTTGTCGAACGAGGCGTAGTAGTCGACGTCGGGCGTCTCCAGGATGAGGCGGTCGTAGGAGATGACCGTGACGCCCTTGTCCTTCGCGGCGGCGAGGACCTGGCCGAGGGACTTGTTGTCGATCGCGGCGACGATGAGGAACTCGACGCCCTCGTCGACCATCGACTGGATCTGCGAGATCTGGTCCTCGACGACGTCCTTGGCGTTGGAGTGGACGACGTCGTAGCCGAGCTCCTTGAGGTTCGCTTCGAGCGCCTTGCCCTCGATCACCCACCGCTCCGACGTGTCGGTCGGCATCGAGATGCCGGTGAAGCCGGTGAGTTGCTTGTCATCCTCACCGCCGATCCCGCACCCGGACAAGGAAACCGCGGCGACGCCCGCCGATCCGTAAAGCAGGCCACGACGACTGAGGTACATAAGGGTGGTACTCCTTCGTACACGAGAGGGGTTTGTATCACCCCCGAAACTAACACGTCCAGAAAATGCGACAAGCGGGTCTTTCCGTGATGGAACCGTGTCCTGAACTGGGGCTAAATCAGGACCAGAGCCATATTACGACTTGCGAATGAAGTAATTTCGACACCCGGTAGTCGTAATTCGGAAATACACCCCGCTGAAGGTAGAACGGCGCCGGAGACCGCTCTCCAGTGCCCCCTCCCGGAGGGAGCCGGGTCGCTTCCGGCATTCGCCGGGCCGCCGCACAGGAGCGGCGGCCGAATACCATTGCCCCCATGAACGACCGTTGGATCGAAGTGGCCGACCGGGTGTGGGCGCGCAGGCTCGACAAGCTCGACCAGACCGTGGGCCTGGTGGTCGGCGACGAGAGCGCCCTGGTCATCGACACCGGGACCGACGCCGAGGCCGGCTTCGCGCTCGCCACGGCTGTGCGGGAGCTGACCGACCTGCCGTGGCAGATCGCGTACACCCACGACCACTTCGACCACTGGTTCGGCACCGCCGCGTTCGGCGAGTCCGCGATCTGGGCGGTCGCCGACGGCGCGCACTACGTCAAGGTCGGCGACGAGCAGCGCAAGAAGTGGGCCGCGAAGTTCCGGCTCGACGGCCGCGAGGAGGACGCCCGCAGGATCGGCGCCACGCGGCTCGTCCCGCCGAACTGCCGCGTCCAGGGCGCGGTCGGGCTGAACCTGGGCGGGCGCACCGTCGTGCTCCGCCAGGTCGGCCTCGCGCACAGCGACAACGACATGGTCGTGGAGGTCCCCGACGCGGGCGTCCTGTTCGCCGGGGACCTGCTGGAGCAGGGCGCGCCGCCCTCGTACAGCTCGGCCTACCCGATCGAGTGGCCGCAGGCCGTCGAGTACCTGCTGGGCTGGCGGCCGAAGACCGTCGTGCCCGGCCACGGCGAGGTCGGCGACTACTGGTGGGCGCGGGCGCAGGTCCGCGACATGGCCGAGGTCGCGCGGTTGTGCGCCGAGGTCGCGCAGGGGTTCGTGACCGAGGACGAGGCCGCCGAGCACGGGCCCTTCGGGCCCGAGACGATGCGGACCGCGATCGCGCGCTGGAAGGAGCTGACGCCGCCGGCCCCCGCGCCGCAGCCCGACCCGTCGCGGACGCCTCCGCCGCCCACGGTCGTTTACGAGATCTTCGACTACCAGATCGACATGACCCGCTAGGGCCTAGCCGAAGGACTGCTCCTCGAAGCCGGCGTGGAGCTTCTTCAGCAGCGCGCCGAGCCGCTCGCGCTCCTCGGCGGTGAGCACCGACAGCGCCTCGTCCTGTGCGGCGATGCCGATGCGGACCGAGTCCTCGATGACCTCGCGGCCGCGGTCGGTCATGCGGACCTTGAGGCCGCGGCGGTCGCCGGGGTCGGGCAGGCGCTCGACGAACCCGGCGGCCTCCAGCTTGTCGAGGCGGCCGGTGAGCCCGCCCGAACTGAGCATCATCGCGGCGCTGATCTCCTTGGGCGAGAGCGTGTACGGCTCCCCCGAGCGGCGGATCGTGGCGAGGACGTCGAACTCGTTGCGCCCCAGGCCCTGGCGGGCGCGCAGCTCGTGGAGGCGGTCGCCGAGCTTCTGGGAGATGCGGTGGACGCGCCCGAACAGGGCCATCGAGTCGAGGGATTCGAGGGGGAGCTCGGGCATCTCGCGGTGCCACTGGCCGATGATGCGGTCCACGGCGTCGTCAGTCATGGTCGTCATTCTCCCCTACCTGCGTCGACACCGCGGAAGTACCTGCCGGTGATTTTAGTCGAAGCCAAGTATCTTGACATCAAGCTTCTTTGATGTAAGCTAATCATAGTCAAGCTACTTCCTCAAGGAGCCGTCGTGAACCGCAGCACCAAGGACCTCCTCCTCACCGCCCTCGCGCCGGTCATGTGGGGCACCACCTACTTCGTCACCACCGAGTTCCTCCCCGCAGACCGCCCCTTCCTCACCGCGCTGCTGCGGGCCCTGCCCGCCGGGCTCCTGCTCATAGTCCTGTCACGAAGGCTGCCGAGGGGCTCGTGGTGGTGGAAGTCCGGCGTCATCGGCCTGCTGAACATCGCGGTGTTCTTCGCGTTCCTGTTCACGGCGGCCTACCGGCTCCCCGGCGGCGTCGCGGCCGTCCTCGGCGCGGTCGGCCCGCTCGTCACCGCCGGGCTGACGATCCTGGTGCTGCACACCAGCGTCCCGCTGCGGACGTGGCTGCTGGGCATCGCCGGCGTCGCGGGCGTCTCGATGGTCGTCCTCACCGCGCAGGCCCGGCTCGACCTGGTCGGCGCGCTCGCCGGGATCGGCGGCGCGGTCTCGATGGCGACCGCGGTGGTCCTGACCAAGAAGTGGGGCCCGCCCGAGGGCGCCGGCCCCGCGGCCCTCGCGGGCTGGCAGCTCACCGCCGGCGGCCTCCTGCTCGCCCCGCTCGCGTTCGCCGTCGAAGGCGGCATCCCGGCCCTGACCACAACGAACGTCCTCGGGTACGTGTACCTCGGCCTGGTCAACACCGCCCTGGGCTACTGGCTGTGGTTCCGCGGCATCCCGCGCCTCTCAGTGGTGCCCTTGAGCTTCCTGGGCCTGCTCTCCCCGCTGACGGCCGCCACCGTGGGCTGGCTCCTCGCCGGCGAGACGTTCACGGCCTTGCAGACGATCGGCTTCACCGTCGCGCTCGGCGCGACCCTCCTGGCCCAGCTCCAGCATCGGCCCAAGCACCCCGCGCCGGTCATGGAACCGCCGAAGGTCCTGGCCCGCGTGTGAGCCCGTGACGAAAGGGCCGGTCGGATCCGCGACCGGCCCTTTCGGCTTGGGCTAGACCATCTTGCGCTTGTAGGCGCGCATCGCCAGCGGGGCCGTGACGGCGAAGATCGCCGCGGCCCACACGAACGTCCACATGAGCGGCTCGGCGATGGGGCCGTAGGACAGCAGGCCGCGCATCGCGTCGGCGAGGTGCGTGACCGGGTTGACCTTGGCCCACGCCTGCATGAAGCCGGGCATCGTGTTGATGTCGACGAAGGCGCTGGAGGTGAACGTCAGCGGCATGATGATCACGAAGGCGTAGATCTGGACCTTCTCCTCGGAGTCCGCGACCACCCCCATGAGGACCGAGACCCACGAGATCGCCAGCGCGAACACGACGAGCACCAGCGCGGCGAGCAGGGCGTAGCCGATGCTGCGCAGCTCGAAGCCCATGAGCAGGCCCAGGCCCACCATGATGAGGATCGACCAGACCTGCTTGAACATGTCGGCGAAGATCTTCCCCGCCAGCGGCGCGGAGCGGGCGATCGGCAGGGACCGGAAGCGGTCGTAGACGCCCTTGCGGAGGTCGGCGTTGATGCCGGTGCCGGTGTACATGGTGAGGAAGATGGCGTTCTGGGCGATGAGGCCGCCGAGGACGTACTGGAGGTAGTCCGAGGTGGAGCCGGCCATCTGGCCGCCGAAGACGTAGACGAACAGCAGCAGGAACATGATCGGGCTGAGGCTGAGGTCGACGAGTTCGAACGGGTTGTGCTTGATGCGGACCATCTGGCGCCAGGCCATGGAGAGGGTCTGGCTGACGGTGGCGCCGAGGCCGGGGCGGCCGAGCGCGGGCGCGGGGGCCTCGATGGTTGCGGCGGTCATTTCGCGGCCTCCTCGGCCTCGTCGTCGGCGTCGTCGTCGGCCTCGGTGCGGTGCCCGGTGAGGGTCAGGAAGACCTCGTCGAGGCTGGACAGGCCCAGGTGGAAGTCGGTGAGCGCGATGCCGCGGTTGCGGAGGTCGGCGGCGAGGGTCGGCATGATGCCGTCGTCGTTGACGCCGATGGTGACGGCCCCGGCCGAGACGACCGGTTCGAGGTCGGGGAAGCGCTCGGCGACGAGGTCGCGCAAGGCGTCGAGCTGGCCGTGGTCCTCGGGCTGGATGCGCAGGGACTGGCCGCCGATCTTGGCCTTGAGCTGGGTGGGCGTGCCGGTGGCGATGACCTTGCCGTGGTCGATGACGGCGATCTCGTGGGCGAGCTGGTCGGCCTCTTCGAGGTACTGGGTGGTGAGCAGGACGGTGGTGCCGTCGGCGACGAGTCCGCGGACGAGTTCCCAGAGCTCTCCGCGGGCCCTGGGGTCGAGTCCGGTGGTGGGCTCGTCGAGGAAGAGGATGCGGGGCCGTCCGACGAGGCTGGCGGCCAGGTCGAGGCGGCGCCTCATGCCGCCGGAGTAGGCCTTGGCGGCCTTGTCGGCGGCGTCGGACAGGTTGAACTGGCCGAGGAGTTCGCGGGCGCGGGCCTTGGCGGCCGGGGTCGGCATGCCGAGGAGGCGGCCGATGAACCGGAGGTTCTCCTCGCCGGTGAGGAGTTCGTCGATGCCGGCGAACTGGCCGGTGAGGCCGATGAGGGACCGGACCTCGGGGGCGTTGCGGATGATGTCGTAGCCGCCGACGCGGCCCGTCCCGGCCGTGGGCTGGGAGAGGGTGGCGAGCATGCGGACCATGGTGGTCTTGCCGGCGCCGTTGGGGCCGAGGACCCCCAGGACGGTGCCGGTGCGGGCGTTCAGGTCGATGTGGTCGACGGCGACGAGGTCACCGAAGTGCTTGGTCAGCCCTTCGACCTCGATGGCGTAGTCGTGTGACACGTCTCCTCCTGGGGTGTGCTTCCAAGGATCGATGATGTCCTTCGGGTACGACAATTCCAGGATTCGGGCCTGCGCGCAGCCCGTTATAGGGACTGGAGGAGCTTGCGGATGCGCTTCTCGGAGACCTGGTAGCGGGTGCCGAGCTGCTGGGCGAAGAAGCTGATGCGCAGTTCTTCGAGCATCCAGCGGACTTCGCGGCCCTCGCCGGAGCGCAGGGCGGCCGGGCGGGTGCGCGCGAGGGAGTCGCGGTCGGCTTCGAGGGAGTGGATGACGTCCATCTTCCCCTTGTCGCCGTTGACGTCGGCGACGACGCGCTTCGCGCGGTAGGCGATGCCCTTGACGTAGCGGTGGAGGTCGTCCAGGCGCCACCAGCCGGTGGCGCCGACGAACCCGTCGGCGCCGGTGAGCGATTCGAGCTGGCGGCGCATGTCGCTCATGGCCGCGAGCATGGTGAAGTCGAACTTGCCTTCGAGGAGGCGCGCGGCCTCGCGGGTCTCGGTGAGCACGGCGGCGGCTTTGCGGGCGACGGCCGGGGACTCGCCGGCGACCTCGGGGCGGGCGCGCTTGAGGAGGGCCTCGAACCCGGCCTTGTCCCAGGCGGGGCCGCCGCCTTCGATGAGGACCTTGTCGAGGACGGTGCGCACGCAGTCGGCCAGGAGCGCGTCGACGTTCGCGTAGGGCCCGGTGGCGAGCGCGAGCTGCTCGTTGCGGGTGAGGACTTCCTTGAGATGCGGGTCGGGGCAGTTCAGGCGCAGCAGGCGCCGCGTCCCGGCCCACATGTTCGCGGACTGCGAGGCCGGGTCGGGGAAGGCCTTGATCCCGACGGAGGCGCCTTCGTCGGTGAGCGCGGGGTACGCCTTCGCGGTGTAGCCCTTGCGCGGGGTCTCGTGGAGCTTCGGCAGTTCATCGAAGTCCCAGGTCTTGAGGCCGGTGCGTTCGAGGTCGAAGGCCTCGGCGGCGGCCTCCTGGGTCTTGGGGGCGAGCTGGCGCTGGAGCGCGCCGAGTTCCTTGCCCTCGGCGAGGACCGCGCCCTCCTCGTCCTTGACCTGGAAGGTCATGAGGAGGTGCCCGGGGACCTTGGTGAGGTCGAAGGCGTCCGCGGGGACGTGCACGTTCGTCATGGCCTTGAGCGTGTCGGCGAGCGCGGCGGTCATGGGCTTGCCCGGGGCCGGGGCCATGCGGGCGACGGCGGCCTTCGCGAAGTCGGGGGCCGGGACGAAGCTGCGGCGCAGGGCCTTCGGGAGGCTCTTGATGAGCGCCTCGGCGAACTCGGCCCTCAATCCCGGGACCTGCCAGGTGAAGGCGTCCTGGTCGAGCTGCTGGAGCGCGGGGAGCGGGACGGCGACGGTGACGCCGTCGCGGGCCGAGCCGGGCTCGAACTCGTAGTCGAGTTCGAGGTCGGCGCCCTCGGAGGTCCAGACCTCGGGGTAGGAGTCGGCGGCGACGGCCTCGGCGCGGTCGCCCAGGAGCAGGGCCTCGTCGAAGTCGAGGAGGGTCTTGTCGCGCTCCTTCTTCCACCACGAGTCGAAGTGGCGGCCGGAGACGATGTCGGCGGGCAGGCGCTCGTCGTAGAAGTCGAAGAGGGTCTGCTCGTCGGCGAGGAGCCCGCGTTGGCGCACCCGGCTCTCCAGCTCCTCGACCTCGGTGATCTTCGCGAGGTTCCCGGCGAGGAACTTGTGGTGGGTCTCCCACTCGCCCTGGACGAGCGCGTGGCGGATGAACAGCTCGCGGCTCGTCGGGACGTCGATGCGCCCGAAGTTGACGCTGCGGCGGGCCACGATCGGGACGCCGTACAGCGTGACGCGCTCGAACGCGAGGACCGCGCCGGCGCGCTTGGACCAGTGCGGCTCGGAGTAGGTGCGCTTGACCAGGTGCTGCGCGATCGGCTCGACCCATTCGGGCTCGATCTTCGCGCACACGCGGCCCCACAGGCGGCTGGTCTCGACCAGCTCGCCCGCGACGACCCAGCGCGGCTG
The DNA here is from genome assembly GCF_003265355.1 of Glycomyces dulcitolivorans. Taxonomy (GTDB): domain Bacteria; phylum Actinomycetota; class Actinomycetes; order Mycobacteriales; family Micromonosporaceae; genus Glycomyces; species Glycomyces dulcitolivorans. The sequence goes on from NZ_QFRW01000261.1 coordinate 7,782, forward strand.
CTTCTTCGCCAGGCCCGAGCCGGGGAAGATCGCGAACTTGGCGTTGCGCCCGCCCAGGTACTCGCGGGTGTCGGCCTCCTTGACGCCGATGTGCGAGAGCAGCCCGGCCAGGAGCGCGGTGTGGACCTTCTTCGGGTCGGGGGTCGTCCCGGCGGGCTCGACGGGGATCTTCAGCGACTTGAGGACGCCGAGGATCTGCCGCACCAGGTCCTGCCACTCGCGGATGCGCAGGTAGTGCAGGTACTCCTGCTTGCACATGCGGCGGAACGCGCTGGAGGAGCGCGAGCGCCGCTCGTCCTCCAGGTACCGCCACAGGTTGAGGAACGCCGAGAAGTCGGAGTCGGGGTCGTTGAAGCGCGCGTGCGACTGGTCGGCCTGGGCGCGCTTGTCGGCCGGGCGCTCCTTCGGGTCCTGGATCGACATCGCGGCGGTGATGACGGCGACCGCGTGGACGCAGCCCTCCTCGCGGGCCTGGAGGATCATCCGGGCCAGGCGCGGGTCGATCGGCAGGCGCGCGATGTCGCGGCCGGCTTTCGTGAGGCGCCGCTCGCCGGTGCGCACGTCTTCGAGCGCACCGAGCTCGACCAGGAGGTCCATGCCGTCCTTGATGTTCCGCGAGTCGGGGGCGTCGACGAACGGGAACGTCTCGACGCGGCCGAGCTTCGCGGCGGTCATCTGGAGGATGACGGAGGCGAGGTTGGTGCGCAGGATCTCGGCGTCGGTGAACTCCGGGCGGGCGTTGAAGTCCTCTTCGGAGTACAGGCGGATGCAGATGCCCTCGGCGACGCGGCCGCAGCGCCCGGCGCGCTGGTTGGCGCTGGCCTGGCTGATCGCCTCGATGGGGAGGCGCTGGACCTTCGTGCGGGCGGAGTAGCGGGAGATGCGCGCGTACCCGGCGTCGACGACGTAGCGGATGCCGGGGACGGTCAGGGAGGTCTCGGCGACGTTGGTGGAGAGGATGATCCGGCGGCCGGTGTGGGACCGGAAGACCCGGTGCTGCTCCTCGGCGGAGAGGCGCGCGTAGAGCGGGACGACCTCGGTGTGGCGGAGCTTGGCCTTCTCCAGGGCGTCGGCGGTGTCGCGGATCTCCTGCTCGCCGGAGAGGAAGACGAGGATGTCGCCGTCGCCGGCGCGGGAGAGCTCGTTGACGGCGTCGAGGATGCCGTCGGTCTGGTCGCGGTCCTCCTCGCCGTCCTCGCTGCGCAGGGGCCGGTAGCGGACCTCGACGGGGTAGGTGCGGCCGGAGACCTCCAGGATCGGGGCGGGCTTGGCCTCGGTCCCGAAGTGCTTGGCGAACCGCTCGGGGTCGATGGTCGCGGAGGTGACGATGACCTTGAGGTCGGGGCGCTTGGGGAGGATCTGCTTGAGGCAGCCGAGGATGAAGTCGATGTTGAGGCTGCGCTCGTGGGCCTCGTCGATGATGATCGTGTCGTAGGCGCTCAGGAGCCGGTCGTGCTGGATCTCGGTGAGCAGGATGCCGTCGGTCATGAGCTTGACGTAGCTGGCGTCGGAGACCTGGTCGGTGAAGCGGACCTTCCAGCCGACGGCCTCGCCGAGCGGGGTGCGCAGCTCCTCGGCGATGCGCTCGGCGACCGCGCGGGCCGCGATGCGGCGCGGCTGCGTGTGGCCGATCATGCCGCGCACGCCGCGGCCGAGTTCGAGGCAGATCTTCGGGATCTGCGTGGTCTTGCCCGAGCCGGTCTCGCCCGCGATGATGACGACCTGGTGGTCGCGGATCGCTTCGAGGATGTCGTCCTTGCGCTGCGAGACGGGCAGCTCTTCGGGGTAGACGATCTTCGGGACGCCGGCCGCGCGGGCGGCGAGCGCCGCCTCCTTGGCCTCGACGTCGGCCTCGACCTTCGCGAAGGCCGCGCTCCGCGCGGCCCCTTCGAGCTCGCGGGCCTCCCGCAGGCGGCGTTTGAGGGCGCGCTGATCGGCCGTGCGCAGCGCGGAGACGCGCTCGTGCAGGCTGGGACGGGATTTCGGGACGCTGCTGGGCATGACGATAGGCAAGGATACGCGGGCGGGCCTGCTGCGCGCCATGCATTAACGGCGGCTGTGGCCTGTGCCGGGCGACTCGGGAGTGTCTCCGCGAATCGGACACCCTGGGGACCCCCCGGTTTCAATCCTGCCCGGAGGGTCCGACAGCCGCGGTCAGTCCTCCAGGTCGCCGCAGAGGACGCGGTTGTCGTCGAGGCCCGCGGCCTCGGTGACGGCGTCGGGGGCGTGGACGACGACCGATTCCGCGCGGTCGTCCAGGACCAGGTCGCTCGACACCTCGGTCTCGCCGGTGCCGGTCGCCGAGGTCGTCAAAGTCAGCTCGATGATGTTGCCGGTCGCGTCCTCGCCGTTCGGGTCGGCGAGCCAGTGGGCGCCGCCGGGCGGGTTGTCGTCGCACTCGCCGGCGTGCACGTGGGCCGTGTACTCGACCGAGTCGCCGAGGCCGGACACGGTCAGCTGCACGCGGGTCCCGTCGTCGGAGGTGAGGTTCGCGGTGCCGTGCCCGTTCGGGTAGACCGCGGCCCACGCCGAGGTCGTCGACAGCGTCGCCGTCCACGAACCGCCCAGATCGGCGTCGTCTTCGGCGTCGCTCCCGCAGCCCGCGAGGGCTCCCGCCAGAACGATCGCCCCTGCGGCGGCGGCCAGTCGGATCGACGGCATCGGCACTCCTTCACTGTTCGCGTGGGTCGCGACCAGTATCGGCCCGCAGACGCCGCCGATCCGGGATTCGCGGCCGTGTCCCCTACGCGGCCACGGGCGCGTCGGTCGCGATGCCCTCGCCGCGCACCAGCTCGACCCGGCGGGTCAGGCCGAGCCCGTCGAGGAACGCCTCGTCGTGGCTGACGACCACCAGCGCGCCCTGGTACGCCGTCAGCGCCTGCTGGAGCTGCCGGATCGAGGACATGTCGAGGTTGTTCGTCGGCTCGTCGAGCAGGAGCAGCTGCGGCGCGGGCTGGGAGGACAGGACGGTCGCGAGCGCCGCCCGCAGCCGCTGCCCGCCCGAGAGCGTCCCGACCCGCTGGAACACCGCGTCGCGGCGCATCCCGAAGCGCGCCAGGCGGGTCCGCAGCACCGACTGCTCGGCCTCGGGCGCGGCGGCGCGCACGTTGTCGAGCACGGTGGCGTCCTCGTCGAGCAGCTCCAGGCGCTGCGTGAGGAACCCGTGCGGGACGCGCGCGGCCGCGGCGATGGCCCGCAGCAGCGTGGTCTTGCCCGAGCCGTTGTCTCCGGTGACCGCGACCCGCTCGGGCCCGCGCAGGTGCAGGCCCAGGCCCTCGCCGTACAGCTCCCCCGCCTTGAGGTCCTTGAGGACCGCGATCTCGCGGTGCGTCGAGACGCTCGTCTCGGGCAGGTCCACGTTGATCGACCCGTCGTCGCGGACGGCGTCCTCGGCCGCGTCGAGGCGCTCGCGCGCCTCGGCGACGTCGTCCTGCTTGGCGAGGAGGATCTTCGCCGAGGAGACCTCGCCGGCGTTCTTCTTGCCGTTGAGGAGGATCTTCGGCGTGCCGCCCCGGTCGCGCTCGCGCTTCCACGCGGACGCGCCCTTGTCGTTCTGGATGCGGGTCGCCACCAGCTCCTTCCGCTGCCGCGTCAGGTCCTGCTTGGCGTCGCGAACGGCGCGGGCCGCGGCCTCCTGCTCGGCGGCGACGACCTGCTCGTAGGCGGTGTAGTTGCCGTCGAAGACGCGGATGCGGCCCTTGTAGAGCTCGGCGACCGCGTCGACGTGGTCGAGCAGCGCCCGGTCGTGGCTGACGACCACGAGCGTGCCGTTGAAGCGGCGGATCGCCTGGTACAGGCGCCCCCGCGCGGTGGCGTCGAGGTTGTTCGACGGCTCGTCGAGCAGGAGCACGTCCGGGCGGCGCGCGAGCCGCCCGGCCAGGCCCACGAGCATCGACTCGCCGCCGGACAGGGTAGCGACCGTGCGTTCGAACCCGACGTGGTCGAGGCCGAGCTCGTCGAGGGCGACGCGCGAGCGGTCGAGGAAGTCCCAGTCGTCGCCGATGGCGGCGAAGTGCTCCTCCCCCGGGTCGCCGGCCTCGATCGCCATGAGCGCCTTGCGCTTCTCGGCGATGCCGAGCAGGTCGGCGACGGTGTCGCCGAGGCGCAGCGGGAGCTCCTGCGGCAGGTACTCGATGAGCCCAGACGCGGTGATCGAACCGGACTCGGGCTTGAGGAGCCCGGCGACGAGGCGCATCAGGGTCGACTTGCCGGTGCCGTTGTCGCCGACGAGGGCGGTGCGGCCGTCGGAGAAGACGACGTCGACGCCGTCGAAGACGCGTTCGCCCTCCGGCCAGGCGAAGCGCAGCTGCTGGACGTTGATATAGGTGGTCATGAGACCTCTCTCAAGTGAGTTGTGGAACGGGATCACATGAGAGACATCGCGCCATGCGTGGCGAGAAGGAGATATCCCCGGAAATGGGCACCCTCTTGATCGAAGACACACCGTGCACGTGCGCAGAGACGTGCTGGCGCGATGTCTACGACCTAGAGCTTCAAGTGAGTGCCTAACGTCGGGAACAAGGACGGGGACAACGGTAACCGCGGTTCGGAGCGACTGTCAAGGGAAATGCGCGCCACGGGCCCGCCTCACACCGGGGGGTGGGTCAGGTGGGCCCGTGGACTTGTGCGGATGGCTAACAGGTGGCGGTCTGCTTCCAGACCCCCCATTGGCCGGTGGTGCCGGGCTCCTCGCCCGTGGTCCACCAGGAGGCGGTGTAGGCGATCCCCTCGTGGGTCACCTGGTTGCCCGCGGTGTAGACCGCGGACGCGGACCAGGCTCCGGCGGAGCAGCCGGCGCCCGTGCCGGGACTGGTCGTGGTGGCCGGGTCGGTCGGCTGCCCGGTCTCGGAACCGCCGCCGCCGAAGTCGACGTCGATGCACGAGTAGAAGGCGTTCACCGTGTCGGCGATGTTCCACACCGCGAGCACCAGGTGCTGCCCAGTGCGGGACGGGAGCGTCACGGTCTGGGTCATGGTGTGGTCCGGTTGGGCCCCGCCCATGTTGAACGACGCGATCGGGGTGAGCCCGAGGTCGGACCGGGTGAGCGGCTGCGTCGGGTCGTAGCTGGAGTTGGTGATGTAGTAGTCGAACGTCGCGGTCGAGTGCCGCGCGGTCATGGTCCACGTGAACGTCTTCGGGCCGGCGCTCACCGAGGTCGTGGGCCAGTTGCCGCCGCGCGGGTCGTCGAGTTCGGCGAAGGTGTCGTGCCCGGCGGAGCAGATCTCGCCGTCCGCGGGTCCGGCCGCCGGGAACCCCTTGGGGCCCTCGACGCTCTGGGGCTCATACGAGATGGCCCCGCAGTTGGTGACCTCCCCGCTCGCGCACAGCGCCGAGCGGGAGGGCGGGTCGGAGGTGTAGCCGTGGCCCCAGGCCAGGGCGGCCATGGAGGCCGACACCGCGAGGGTCGCGGCTCCGGCGATGGACAGGATGATTTTGCGCGACTTGCGCATCTTCGTCTCCTATCAAGATGATGGGTTCAGCGATTCCCTTCAATGTCGTAACACTTCCTACCTGCGACGACATGAATTAAAAAGTAACCTAACAGTTGGAAACGCTGCGACGCAAGGGGTCCGGCCGCGGTTTTTCCGGCTTTTCCGAAGAGTGTCGCGATTTCGTACAGAACGACGGCGGCCGCGCACGGATCGTGCGC
>NZ_QFRW01000262.1 GCF_003265355.1 Glycomyces dulcitolivorans
GACGGCCGCGGCCGCGCGGGCGAACGCGGCGTTGGCGGCGACGATGGCGAGCCAGGTCGCGGCGCCGGGGGCCATGGAGCGGCGCAGGCGCGCGTCGGGGTCCCCGAGCGGGTCGGTGAGGCGGCCGTCGGCGTCGAGGGTCGCGCCGTCGGAGAGCCAGGCCTCGAACGGGAGGCGGGTGCCGTCGAAGGCGACCGCGGCGTAGTCGGAGGGGAAGGCGGTGGATTCGGGGACGGGGGCGATCCGCATGCCGCCGGGGACGCCGTGCGGGCCGCCGAAGGGGACGCGGAAGGTGAAGACGTGGTCGGCGCCCGCGGTGACGAGGCGGGCGTAGACGAGGGCGGTCTTGGGGACGTGCGGGAGCGCGGCGGCGGCGGGGAACTTGGCGGCGGCCGCGTCGGGGGTGCGGAGGGTGAAGGTGCGGGTCCCGGGGTCGTAGTGGGCCTCGGTTCGGATGGCGCCGTGGCTGTTCGAGCGTCCGGCCTCGGTCATGAAGAGGACGCCGACGGTGCCTTCGGTCGCGGCGAGGGCGGCGTCCGGGTCGGGGCTGAAGGTGGCGATCCCGTTGAGGCACAGGCAGTAGTGCAGGAGCACGGCGTGGCCCAGGGCGGGGTCGCGGGTGGCGGCCCAGCCCATGAGGTCGGCGAGGCGGGCGGGGTCGGCGAGGAGCGCGGCGGGCGGCTCGGCCGCGGCGACGCGGCGCAGAAGCCGGTAGGTGCGCTCGTGGGTCTCGGCGGGGGTGAGGCCGGGCGGGCGGGCGAAGTCGGGGGCGGAGAAGAGCGCGCGGAGGTCGGTCGGGACGACGTCGTCGAGGTCGTGGTTCACGGTGCTTCCGTTCCGGTCGCGGGCCAGCGCAGGAGGACCGAGCCCCAGGTGAGGCCCGCGCCGATGGCCATGAGGAGGACGTGCCGCCCGGGCCGGAGCCGCCCGTCGGCGGCGGCCGCGGTGAGGGCGGTGGGGATGGAGCCGGCGCCGATGTTGCCGAGGCGTTCGCCGATGACGACGACTCGGCTCGGGTCGATGCCGTGGTCGGCGGCGAACATGCGCAGCGTCCGGGGGTTGGGCTGGTGGGGCACGAGGAGGTCGATGTCGGCGAGGTCGAGGCGGTGCTCGGCGAGGGTCCGGGCGAGCATGGCGCCGAAGATCTCGGCGAAGGCTTCGCGGATCGCTTTGGCGTCCATGCGGATGCGGTGGTCGCCGGGCGCTTCGGGGCGGCGGCTGCCTCCGGCGGGGATGAGGACGGCGTCGGCGCGGGAGCCGTCGGCTCCCAAGTGGAGGGACAGGATGCCGGTGCCGTCGGGGACGGGTCCGAGGACGCTGGCTCCGGCGCCGTCGCCGAAGATCGCGGCGGTGGCGCGGTCGGCGGGGTCGATGAAGCGGGTGTAGACCTCGACGCCGACGACGAGGGCGCGGCCGCCGCGGGCGGCGAGCCAGTCGCGGGCGACGCCGAGGCCGAAGAGGTATCCGGCGCAGGCGGCGCCGACGTCGAGGGGGACGGCGCGGCGGGCGCCCAGGAGCGCCTGGACGCGGCAGGCGGTGCTGGGGCCGAGCTCGTCGGGGGTGGAGGTGCCGACGACGAGGAGGTCGATGTCGTCGGCGTCGAGTCCGGCCTGCTTGAGGGCGTGCTCGGCGGCGCGGGCGGCGAGGTCGGAGGCGGCCTGCTCGGGGGCGGCGCGGCGGCGCTCGGTGATGCCGGTGGCGTCGAGGATCCACTGCGGGTCGATGCCGAGGGGCGCGGCGACCTCGGCGTTGCCGACGACCCGGTCGGGGGCGTAGGCGCCGGAGGCGATGATGCCGATGGCGGGCACGGTCAGGCCGTTCCGATGACGCAGCAGGCGAGGCCGGTGCGGTCGATCGCGGTGAGCGCGAACGCGGTGCCGGGCGCGGCGGTCTCCAGGGCGGCGAGGAGCGCGAAGCCGAGGGTGGCGGCGGAGGTGTCGCCGGTGCGCGCGTAGAGGTCGACGGGTTCGGGGAGGCGGCCGAGGACGGCGTGGATGGCCTTGGTCTCGGCGCCGCCGTGGCCGTCGGCGGAAGCGGTGGGGACGACGAGCTCGGGGGTGCCGCCCGAGGCGACGGCGCGGCGCAGGGCCCCTTCGAGGGCGGTCGCGGGGTCGGTGGAGAGCTGGGTGGCGACGGCGGCGATGCGCGGGCCGGGGGCGTCGGCGGCGGTGAGTCGGAGCATGACGCAGCCTTCGCCGACCGGGTGCGGTTCGGCGCCCGCGGGGCGGGCGGCGTGTTCGAGCCAGGCCCGCTCGGGGGTGGCTTCTTCGGTGGCGCCGCAGAGGATCTGGTCGACGCGTCCGGAGGCGAGGAGGCGGCGGGAGTAGCGCAGGGCCTGGGCCATGGCGGCGCGGCCGCCGCGGATGGCGGTGTTGGGGCCGGTGACGCGGTGGCGGATGGCGCACTGCCCGGGCGCGTAGTTCATGACGGCGACGGGGAAGGCGCCCGGGTCGACCTGGTACGGCTTGGGTTTGATGAGCGAGTCGGCGCCGAAGCGCAGGATCGTCTTGAGGCTGCCCGCGGTGGTGGCGATGACGAGGCCGGTGCGGGCGCGGTCGGCGTCGGGGACACGGTCGCTCCCAGAGGCTCCGTCGAGGAGCTTTCCGGCGGCGGAGACGGCGAAGGCGGTGGCGCGGTCCATCGAGCGGATGCCCTTGGGGCCCACTTCGGTCGCGGTGTCGAAGCCGGGGACGGTGATCAGGCCGGCGGGCGGGAGGGCCGCGGCGTGGTCGACGGGGGCGGCCGGTCCGTCGGTGATGCGGCCGGGGTAGGGCGACCAGGCGGCGCTGGCGGCGATGCGCATGGTCAGGGCCGTCCGATCAGGATGACGGCGTTGGTGCCGCCGAAGCCGAAGCCGTGGTTCTCGACGACGCGGAGGTCGGCGGGGCGGCTCTCGTTCGGGACGCAGTCGACGTCGCATTCGGGGTCGGTGCGGCGGTGGTTGACGGTGGGCGGCAGGCGCTGCGCGTCGAGGGCGGCGAGGGAGGCGATGGCGCCCAGGGCGGAGGAGGCGCCCATGGCGTGGCCGAGCATCGACTTGGCGGCGGTGAACGGCGGGATCGCGTCGCCGAAGACCTGGCGGACGGCGCCCGCCTCGTTGACGTCGTTGGCGGGGGTGCCGGTGCCGTGGGCGCTGACGGCGTCCACAGCGGACGGTTGGAGTCCGGCGTCGCTGTGGGCGAGGCGGATGCATTCGGCGACCGCGTCGCGGCTGGGGGCGACGGGGTGGTGGGCGTCGCAGTTGACGGCCGCGCCGAGGAGTTCGCCGAGGACCCGCGCGCCGCGGGCCGTTGCGTGCTCGTACTCCTCCAGGACGATGATCCCGGCGCCTTCGCCGGTGACCGTGCCGTCGCGGTCGGCGTCGAAGGGGCGGCAGGCCTCGGAGGCGAGGGTGCCGACGCGGTGGAAGCCGGTGAACATGCGGCGGCCGAAGGCCTCGGCGCCACCGCACAGGACGAGGTCGGCGTCCCCGAGGCGGATCGCGTCGAGGCCGTGGGCGATGGCGTGGTTCCCGGCGGCGCAGGCCGCGGCGATGTCGACGGTCTCGGCGGTCTCCAGGCCGAGCTCGGCGGCGATACTCGTCGAGCAGGCGGCGGTGTAGCGGGCGACGGTGGTCGGTTCGAACGCGGCCGGTCCGCCTGCGGCGAGCTGGGCGGCGAGGCGGTCCTCCTCGACCGCGTCGCAGTCGCTGATCCCGATCGCGATGAGCACGCTCTCGTGTTGCAGCGCTTCGGGTTCGAGTCCGGCGTCGGCGAGGGCGAGGCGGGCCGCGGCGACGGCGAAGGCGGCGGAGCGGCCGAGCTCGCCGGGGCGGTCGGTCCACTGTGCGGGGACGAAGTCGGGGACCTCGCAGCCGTGGCGGATGCGGTACCCGGCGGTGTCGAAGGCGCCGATGCCGCGCTGCCCGCTGCGCCCGGCCAGGAGCGCCTCGGTGAAGGCGGCCCGGCCGGTGCCGATGGCGCTGACCGGACCGGCGCCGGTGATGACGGCGCGGCGGCTCACGCGGCGGCCTCGGCGGCGAGGAGGTCGCGGATCTCGGCGAACGTCCCGGGCGGGGCCTCGGTCTCCAGGCCCAGCTCGTCTTCGAGGGCGGCGCCGATCTCGGCGAGCTGGAGCGAGTCGGCGTCGAGGTCGGCGCGGAAGTCGGCGTGGTCATTGATCTCTGCGGGTTCGACTTCGAGGATCTTGGCGACGACGGCGCGGGCTTTGGCGATCTGGTCGGTGCAGGTCATGATGCGTCCGTTCGGGTCAGGCCGCGGCGCGGCCGAGCGGGAGGAGGTCGCGGGCGACCTTGGAGAGCTGGGCGGTCAGGCCGCCGTCGAGGACGAGGACCGCGCCGGTGGCCATGCGGGCGCCGTCGCCGCACAGGAACACCGCGGCGTCGGCGACGTCCTCGGGGACGCCCCAGCGGCTCTGCGGGACCTCGTCCTGGAGGCCCAGGCGGATCTGGTCGTGGGCGGTGAACCCGCTGGTGAGCTTGGTGTCGATCCAGCCGGGGGCGAGGGCGTTCACGCGCACGCCGGCCTCGGCCCACTCCACGGCGAGGCCCTTGGTGAGGGAGATGATCGCGGCCTTGCAGGCGGCGTAGTAGGCGAGGCGGGGCGCGCCGCCGAGCCCGGCGATCGAGACGACGTTGAGGACGGCGCCGGAGCCCTGGGCGGTCAGGTGGGCGCCGACGCGTTGCAGCAGGCGCACGGTGGCGTCGAGGTTGAGGGCCCGGGTGTACTCCCAGTCCTTGGCGGTGAGGTCGAGGAACGGGCCGGACCAGGCGAAGCCGCCGGCGTTGTTCACCGCGATGTCGAGGCCGCCGAGGGCGTCGACGGACGCGGCGACGGCCTCGTCGATCTGGTCGGGATCGGTGACGTCGCAGGTGATCGCGACGCCGTGGCGGCCGCGCTCCTTGACCTCGGCGGCGACCGCGTCGAGGGCGGGGCCGCCGCGGGAGAGGACGGCGACGTCGGCTCCCGCTTCGGCGAGGCCGAGCGCGATCGCGCGGCCGATGCCGCGCGAGGCGCCGGTGACGAGGGCGCGGCGGCCCTCCAGTGGCAGGTGGCTCATCGTTGCTCCAGCAGGTCGGTTCGGGTCGCGCGCGCGGCGTCGCGGGCGCGGGCGGTCTCGATCGAGTCGAAGTGGGCGCGTTCGAACACGCGCGCCTGGAACCGCATCTCCGCCACCGTCTGCCCCGATTGGACGATCACGGCGGTGAGGTCGGCGGCCAGGACGTCGTGGTGGGGCCAGTCGGCCCGGTCGGCACGGAGCTCGACCGCCGCCGGGAGCGGGAACAGGAACGAGGAGAAGCGGATCGCGAGGTCCTTGGTGGTGAACGCGTAGTCGCCCCGGGAGGGCAGCAGGTAGCGCTCGGTCGCGGCCATGGCCATCTGGAGGCAGGCTTCGAGCTCGACCATGCCCGGGACGTGGGCGGTGCCGTTGTCGCGGTCGGCGAGGACCGCGTTGGCGGGGTGCAGGACCAGGTCGGCGCGCCAGTGGTGCCATTCGGTCTGAACGAGGTCGGCGATGAGGACGTTGCGGGGGTCGGTCTTGTAGAGCCCGGCGTCGGCGAGGCGGTGCCGGACCGCGCCGAGCGCGGCCCGGTCGGCCTCGGTGAGCCCCTGCCCGGGGACGAGGTCGGCGCCGGCCAGGGTCCCGTCGCGGAGCCCGGCGAGGGCCGCGTCGGCGGTGAGACCGCCGACCTGCTGGGCGAAGCGGGCGAACGGGCGCCCGACCACCGGGACCGGTTGCGTCGACATGCAGGGAGCGTATGGAGAACCGTTGCCGTGCGGTGCCGTCCGATCCGTTCGTTCCGTCCCCTGGAATGCGCTTGTTCCGGTCTGCGGAACGCGGCCTCACCCCAGGCGCTGGACGGCGTCGGAGGCGGCCTTGGCGATGGCGCGCAGGTCGGCGACGTGCGCGGCGGGCTGGAAGCCGTGCACGGGCCCGGCCAGGCCAAGGGCCGCGACGGCGGTGCCGCGGGCGCCGGTGACCGGCGCGGCCAGGCCCCAGAAGCCGAGGACGTGCTCCTCCCGGTCGACCGCGACGCCGCGCAGGCGGGCCTCCACCAGGTCCTGGTCGAGCGCGCGCCTGGTGCCGATGCTGTTGCGGGTCAAGCGGACCAGGTCGGCCTCGCGCAGGTAGCGGTCGGCCGCCGCAGCGTCGAAGGCCAGCAGCGCCTTGCCCGTGGCGGTGCAGTGCAGCGGGACCGCGGCCGAGGTGCGCAGGATCGCGTCGGTGAACCGGTGCGGATACAGCACGTCCAGGAAGCGGGCGGTGTCGCCGCGCGCGGTCGCGAGGGTGACCACGTGCCCGGTCAGCCCGTACAGCTCCAGGAGATGGGGTTTGAGGACCTTGCGGAGGCGGTGCTCGCGGGAAGGCGCCGTGTCGCGCCACTCGGGCCCGGCGAGCGCGTACCGCCGGGCGGACCGGTGCACGACGCCGCCGGCCTCCAGGTCGGCGAGGAGCCGGTGGACGGTGGTCTTGGGGAGCCGGGTGCGGCGCGCCAGGTGCGTGACGCCCACCGGTTCGCGGTGGGCGGCGAGTTCGTGGAGCAGGAGGATCAGCTTGGCCGCGACACCGCGCGGCGCCGGATCGGAACCGGTCAAGGCGGGACCTCACGGATTCGGAAAACGGACATCGTGGTCGATGACCCGTCAAGTGTTCCGTGCCGTCCCGCCTTGGAGCGCTTCACTGCCCATGATCCGACAGTTCCCCCGAACGTATTCACCCGTTCGGAACAACCGATTAACCGATCGCGTGCGCCATGGCCACCACGATCGGTCCCAGCAGCGGCAGGACGACGTTGGAGAACGCGTAGACGATCGTGTAGGCCATGAGCGGCGTGGCGTTGCCGGCGGCGCCCTGCACGGCGGTGACGCCGGGTGTCGAGCACTGCTGGCCGGTCACGGCGCCGAGTGTCAGCGGCGCCGGGAGCTTCATGAGCTTCCAGGCCACGAACAGCGAGATGAACGCCGGGATGGCGGTCATCGCGATGCCCGCGATCGGCAGGCCGATGCCGAACTGCTCCACCAGCTTCACCGCCTGCGGGCCCGACGAGAGGCCCACCGCGCAGATGAAGGTGGCGAGGCCGAGCGTCTTGATGACGTCGGCGGCGCCGGAGTCGTACTGGCCGAAGGTGGGCCGCTTGGAGCGGATCCACCCGAACAGCAGGCCCGCGAGCAGGCAGCCGCCGCCGGTGCCGAGCGTCAGCGGGATCGTCCCGACCGTCCACACCAGCATGCCGATGAGGAAGCCGAGGACCACGCCGACCGCGATGAACACCATGTCGAAGGTGACCTTCGGGTCGATGCGGAAGCCGATCATGGGGATCACGCGCTGCATGTCCCGCGAGGCGCCCGACAGGCGCAGCGTGTCGCCGCGCTGGATCATCGTCTTGGGCTGCACGGGCAGCTCGTGGTCGCCTCGGGTGATCCGCTGGAGGAAGATGCCCTGGCGCTCGTCCTCGAACTGGCGCCTGATGTCGGCGAGCGTCGACGCCTTATAGCCCTTGCGGGTCACCACGACGTCGGCAAGGTCGAGGTTCATCCCCATGGACTCGTCGAGGTCGACCTCGGTCCCGATGCGCCCGGACGCGCCGACGACGGCTTCGCGGCGGCCGACCAGGAGGATCCTGTCCCCCTGGGCGAGCGTGAGCGCCGGGTCGAGTTTGACCTTGGCGCCCTCGCGGAAGACCTCCTCGACGGTGGCCTCGCCGAGGTCGGCCTGGAGTTCGGCGACGGTCTTCCCGGCGGCCGTGGTGACGAGGTACTCGCGGCCGACGACGGCCGGGGCCGCGGGTGCGGCGGTGGCGTCGTCGGTCGCGCCGCCGAGCTTCGCCCACAGCTTCGCGGCCTCCTCGCGGAGGTTCACGCGCATGATGAGCGGGAAGAACTGGCTCGACAGGAGCACGATCGTGATCAGGCCGCAGATGTAGGAGATCGAGTACGCGGTGCCGACGTTCGCCTGGAGCGTCGCGATCTCGTCGGCCGACAGGTCGAGGCGCCCGATCGCGTCGGTCGCGGTGCCGACCGCCGCGGACTCGGTGGCGCCGCCCGCGAGGAGACCCGCGGCCGTGCCGACGTCGAGGTTCATGATGAGGACGGCCGCGGCGGTGATCGCCAGGACCGACACGACCTCGATGCCGGTGAACGTGGCGTAGCGCAGGCTCGCGCGGTTGAGGCTCGCGAAGAACGTCGGGCCCGAGATGTAGCCGAGCGTGAAGATGAACAGCGCGAACGCGATCGACTTGACCTGGTCGTTCAGTTCGATGTCGGCGTACATGCCGAGGAAGATCGCCACGATGAGCGTGCCCGCGACGCCGCCGAGCGAGATCTTCCAGATCCGCACCTTGCCGACCGCGAACCCGAGCGCCAGGCACACGAACAGCGCGATCTCGGGCGTCGACTCCAGTGTCGACTTGATCCAGTCCATGCCCGGCCCCTAGCGCCTGGAGGCCTGGAAGGCCTCGTGGTACTCGTCGCCGATGCGGCGCAGGGCCGCGCCGATCCGCTTGTAGGCGTCCATGCGGAGGTTCGCGAGGCTCACGCGCACCGACCACTCGGGGCCGTCGAAGCCGCCGCCGTTGAGCAGGACCACCGACTCCTCCTGGGCGAGGCGGAAGATCGGGTCCACCGGCTCGTAGTTCGTCTGCATCCAGTCGGCGAACTCCGGGCCCCAGTTGCGCTGGGCCCAGGAGAGCAGGTCGAGCTCGACGTAGTAGTTCGCGGCCTCCGGGTCGTCCGGGTAGGGCACGTCCAGGCCCTCGACGAGCTGCTTCAGGCGGCGGGCGATGACGGCCCGGCAGTCCCGCTTGTAGGCGCCCTCGGCGTCGGTGAGGCAGTGGAGCGAGAACAGGACCATCTGGACCTGCTGCGGGGTCGAGAGCCCGGCGGTGTGGTTGAGCGCGACGTCGCGCGAGTCGGCGACGATGCGGTCGATGAACTTGAGCTTCTCGGGTTCGAGCGTGATCGAGGCGTACCGCTCGCGCAGGGTCGCCGTCCGGGTCTCTTCGAGGGCGGCGATGCGCTGGTCGAAGACGTTGTCGCGGGCGATGGCGATGACGCCGAGGCGCCACCCGGTGCAGCCGAAGTACTTCGAGAACGAGTACACGCCGATCGTGTTGGCCGCCTGGCTCGACATGAGGGAGGTGAAGCCCTCGGTGAACGTGCCGTACACGTCGTCGGTGATGATCGTCAGGCCCGGGTTGTGGTTGGCGACGATGTCCCTGATGCGCTCCAGCGTGGCCTCGGCGAGCTTCACCGAAGGCGGGTTCGACGGGTTGACCAGGAACAGGGCCTTGACCGACGGGTCCTTGAGCTTGTCGATCTCCGAGTCGGGGTACTGCCAGGTGTGGATGCCGGTCTCGCCGGTGGTCGAGGCCTCCAGCGGGACGATGTCGAACGCGTACCGGTCGAGCTTGGGGATCTCCAGGTAGGGCGTGAAGATCGGGACCATGAGCGCGATCCGGTCCCCGCGGTGCAGCAGGCCGTTGACCTGCGCGGAGTCGAACAGGTAGCACATGGCGGCCGTGCCGCCCTCGACCGCGTACAGGTCCCAGCCGCCCTTCGGCGCCCCGCCCATCTCGGCGTCGAGGTAGGCGTGGACGACCTGTTCGGCGTGGGCGAGCATCCGGTCGGGGACCGGGTAGTGGTCGCCGATGATCGCGTCGGCGAGCTCGCCGACCCACGCGTCGGCGTCGAAGCCGAGGACGTCGG
This sequence comes from Glycomyces dulcitolivorans, assembly GCF_003265355.1. Lineage (GTDB taxonomy): Bacteria > Actinomycetota > Actinomycetes > Mycobacteriales > Micromonosporaceae > Glycomyces > Glycomyces dulcitolivorans. The sequence goes on from NZ_QFRW01000262.1 coordinate 9,705, forward strand.
TCCCGTGGGCGACATAGGACGCCAGCGCGGAGGCGCCCGGCGCGGTGGCGTTGGCCTTGAGGTAGTCGTCGAGGCGCTGGGCGATGCCCTCGCTCTGGGGCATGCCGCCGAAGGACTCGAACTCGTCCCAGTCGCGGCGGGTCTCGGTGAGCGCGAACTGGCCGAGGAGGAAGAAGGCCTCCCGCGGTGCGGTGGCGGTCCAGTTGGGGTTGCCGCGGCCGGCGTTGACCATGGCGAGGGCGTTGGCCTTCTCGTTCTCGCCGGCCAGTTCGATGAGCCGGTTCTTGAGCTCGAAGGGGCTGAGGCCTTCGAGGCGGCGTTCTTCGTCGCGGTTCACCGTGGTCATGGTCGATTTCCCTTTCAGGTCAGGCGAGGACGGCCACGATGACCGCGCCCCAGATCGTCAGCAGGACGTTGCCGATGGCGTAGGGGATCGTGTAGCCGAGGACGGGGACCTGGCTCTTGGCGGTGTCGGTGATGGCGCCGATGGAGGCGGTGGTGGTGTTGGCGCCCGCGGTGATGCCGAGGTTGATCGGGACGGGGGTCTTGAACAGCCACTTGGCGAGGTACATGGTCACGAGCATCGGGAAGAGGGTGACGACGAGTCCGGCGAAGACGAGGCTGAGGCCCTCGGACTTGACGCCGTCGACGAAGTTCGGGCCGGCCATGATGCCGACGATGCCGACGAACATGCACAGGCCGCCGGTGGAGAGCATCCAGTTGGCGGCGGGCGGGAACTGGCCGAAGGTGGGCGACTTGGCGCGGAGCCAGCCGAAGACGAGGCCCATGATGAGGGCGCCGCCGGAGGTGGTGAGGCCGATGTCGGCGCCGGCGACGGCGATGGTGGGGACGCCGATGAGGGCGCCGAGGACGATGCCGATGCCGACGTAGCTCATGTCGGTGGCGTCGGAGGCGCGGTTGGGGTAGCCGAGGTCGCCGGCGGCGGCCTCGACCTCTTCGGTGCCGCCTTGGACGGTGATCTCGTCGCCGGCGTGGATGACGGTGTCGTCGCTCCAGGGGATCTCCTGGCCGCCGCGGACGACCTTGGTGACGAACAGGCGCGGGGCGTGCTCGGCGAACGCGGGGCCGATCTTCTGGCCCGCGAGCTTCTTGCTGGTGATGACGATGGCGAGGGTCTCGACGCGGTAGTCGAGGAGCTCCTCGTCGTCGACCTCTTCGCCCCACTGGTCGACGCCGAGGGCGACGAGGTCGGGGCGGCGGGCGGCGAGGGTGACGACGTCGCCGGTCTCGATGACGGTGGCGGAGGTGGTCTTCTGGACGGTGGTGCCGCGGCGGAGGTCGTGGAACATGATGCGGTGGCCGAGGTCGAGGGCGCGCTGTTCGAGGTCGCCGACGGTGCGGCCGACCACGGAGCCGCCGGTGACGCGGTAGGAGCGGCGGACGACGGAGTAGTAGGCGGGGCCGATGCCGGGTTCCTTGGCGACCCCGAGCTGCTTCTCCATCTCGTGGGCGTCGGCGGCGAGGCTCTTGGAGCCGAGCATGCGGGGGGCGAGGGTGGAGAGGAAGAACGCGGCGGCGGCGGTGCCGAAGAGGTAGCAGACGGCGTAGCCGACGGCGACCTGGGACTCCATCTCCTTGATCTCGTCGGCGCTGAGGCCGGGGAGGGCGGCGATGGCGGAGTCGGCGACGCCGATGACGGCGGACTGGGTGAGGCCGCCGGCGAGGAGGCCGGCGCCCCAGCCGGGGCCGTAGCCGAGGGCCTTGGCGAGGACGATGACGACGCCGAGGCCGACGAGGCAGTTGACGACGGCGAGGAGGACCTGCTTGAGCCCGTCGCCTTTGAGTCCGGCGAAGAACTGGGGGCCGACGTTGTAGCCGAGGGCGAAGAGGAAGGCGACGAAGGCGACGGTCTTGACGAGGTCGGGGATGTCGATGCCGGTGAAGACGATGCCGACGAGGACGCCGGCGAGGAGGGTGCCGGTGACGGGGCCGAGGGCGATGCCCTTGATCTTGAGCTTGCCGACGAAGAAGCCGAGGCCGAGCGCGAGGAAGATCGCGATCTCGGGGTGCGCGACGAGCGAGTCCTCAAGCCAGTTCCACACCGTGACCCCCCAGTTACCTATGGCGACGACGTGAATCTACTGGAAACGCGGGTCCGTCTCAGCGGGTTCCGGAGTTCGTAGGGGCCCCATGTTGCGGCAATGAAAACTTTCTTCACATCGTTGACAAGTCAAGAAGAGTTCCGTCATGCTGTCCGATACCCTGAGGTCCCGCGGCGAGTTGCACGCCCGCGGAGACGCCCAGGCGCCCGGAACCGAATGCGAGGACCTGCACCCCATGAATCCCCATGCCCTGACGCGGCGGCTCCTCTCCGCCGCGGCCGTACTCCTGTTGTCGGCAGGCACGCTGGCGGTCGCCGCGCCCGGCGCGGCGGCCCAAGAGGAGGAGACGGACTCCCTGCTCATCGCCACGAGCCAGGAGGTCGACACGTTCAACCCGTTCAAGCGGCGGTTCGTGATCACCTACAACACCAGCATGATGACGTACGAGACGCTCGTGCGCATGGGCACCGACTACGAGCCGGTGCCGGGTCTGGCGACCGAGTGGGAGGAGTCCGAGGACGGTCTCACCTGGACGTTCACGATCCGCGAGGGAGCGAAGTGGTCCGACGGCGAGCCGCTGACGGCCCAGGACGTCGCCTACACGTACGGCCTGCTCATCGAGAACCAGGCCATCCACGACTGGAACATCGACTTCGCCGGGAACCTGGTGAGCGCCGAGGCCCCGGACGACACCACGTTCGTGCTCACGCTCGCCCAGCCGTCCCCGTGGGACGTGCTCACCCGCGAGGTGTTCATCGTCCCCGAGCACGTCTGGTCGCAGTTCCCGGACCCGTCGGCCGACGACGCGAACCAGCTGCCGCTGGTCGGCTCCGGCCCGTTCCAGGTGACCGAGTACGAGACCGACGAGTTCATCCGCCTCGAAGCCAATGAGGACTACTGGGACGGCGCGCCCGGGTTCGACGAGGTCGTCTTCGACTACTACGCCGAGAACGACGCGGCCGTGGCCGCGCTCGAAGCCAAAGAGGTCGACATCGTCTCGGGCCTCAACCCGGCCCAGCTCGGCGCCCTCGAAGGCCAGGACGGCATCACCGTCAACAACGCCCAGGGCCGCCGGTACGTCTCGCTGACGATCAACTACAACTCGGTGACGCAGGACGGCACCGAGTTCGGCGACGGGCACCCCGCGCTCAAGGACCCGATCGTCCGGCGCGCCATGCACATGGCGATCGACAAGCAGGCCCTGGTGGACACCGTCCTCGACGGCAACGGCCAGCCCGCGACCTCGATCATCCCCGAGATCTTCGAGCAGTACCACTGGGACGGCGGGGACGACCTGCTGGCCTTCGACATCGACGCGGCCAACGCCCTCCTCGACGACGCCGGGTACGTGCGCGGCGACGACGGCATCCGCACCATGCCGGGCACCGGCGAGCGCCTGAGCTTCCGGTTCTACCAGCACGCCGACAACACCGACTACGCCACCGTCGTCCAGTTCGTGTCCGAGTGGTGGGCCGAGCTGGGCCTGGAGATCAAGCCCGAGGCCATCGAGCAGGGCTCCCTGAACGACCTGGCCTACCTGGGCGAGTTCGACATCGCGTTCTCCGGCTGGGGCGTCGGGCCGAACCCGACCGAGCAGCTGGGCATGCACACCTGCGCGGTGCTCCCGACCCTCACCGACGGCACGGAGCGCTCCAGCGAGAACAACTACTGCAACCCCGAGTTCGACGCGCTCCACGAGCAGCAGAAGGTCGAGTCCGACCCCGACGCCCGCGCCGAGCTCGTCCGGCAGCAGCAGGCCCTCATGTACGAGGACACCCCGGTCATCTACCTGTACTACCAGAACGTCCTGGAGGCGTACAACAGCGACAAGATCACCGGCCTGGTCCTCCAGCCCAGCGAGGGCGGCATGATCACCGGCCAGCAGGGCTACGCGTGGGCCTACGCCTCGGCGCAGCCGGTCGGGGCCGAAGAGGACGAGGGCACCCCGGCCTGGATCTGGATCACCGTCGCGGCCGCCGCGGTCGTCGTCATCGCCGGCGGCGTCGTGTTCGCGCTGCGGCGCAGGAAGACGGCGGACGAGCGCGAATGACCGCCGACAGTCCGACTCCCGCGGACGGGGCGGCGTCGACCGAC
>NZ_QFRW01000263.1 GCF_003265355.1 Glycomyces dulcitolivorans
CCGGAAAGGGCCCGGCCGCCGCCGTTATGCCCGATCCGCCGGAAACCGCTACGACGTTCCGGATTCCTTGCGTCGCAGCAGGTGACGGCCGATCCGTTATGCGATTGTTATGCGACCCTTCTTCGCCTTGCGGCGTGTCTCATTTGGTACGGTGCCCGGACCGGCCGGAACTAACCCCCTGGCCGCCGGCGCCCCCCTGATCCCCCAAACCCAACAGTCATCTACTTAGGAGAGACATGAACCGTACCCTCAAGCGGGTGCTCGGACTGGCCGGCAGCGCCGTCCTGGGCCTCGCCGGAGCGGTCACCTTCGCCTCCGCAGCCCAAGCCCACCACGTCGAGATCGAGGGCATCACCGAGTGCACCCAGGACGGCGGCTGGACCGTCGTCTGGCAGGTCACCGACTGGGCCTCGCAGGGCATCGGCGCCGGCGTGATCGACACGGTCACCGTCGACGGCGAGTTCAACGAGGGCACCGAGATCGTCGCGGGCGCGGAACTCCCGCACCCCGACTCCGGCAACTACCTCGAAGGCAGCCAGAACTTCGGCGCCGACGTGGCCACCGCCTCGATCACGATCGACGCCTCCTGGCCCAACGGCAACACCGGCACCGGCTCCGCGCTCGTCTCCGCCCCCGAGGGCGGCTGCGAGGCCGAGGAGCCCCGCCCCGAGGCCTACGTCGACGTCTGGACCGACTGCTTCGGCATCAACGTCTACGCCTGGAACGAGAGTGAAGAGGCCCTGGCCGAGTTCACGATCGAGACCAGCGACGGCTTCTCCGAGACCGTGACCCCCGCGGTCGAAGAGGACTACTACAACTACTTCACGGTCGAGGACCCGGAGGCCGGCCTCTCGGTCACCATCCTGGTCGACGGCGAGCTGTACGACACCTTCGAGTGGATCGACAACCCGCTGTGCCACTACGCGACCGTCGAGTCGACCTGCGAGGACGGCCTGACCTTCACCTTGACCGTCCCGGCCGAGGGTGAAGAGACGACGTTCTACTTCTACAACTACACGACCGAGGAAGAGTTCGAGATCGTGCTCGGCCCGGGCGAGACCGACACCGTGAACTTCCCGGCCGCGGCCGAGGAGTTCTGGGTCTACTACGAGATCTACACCGACAAGGACTACATCTCCGGTGAGACCCCGTGGTACCCCTGCGATGTCGAGACCCCCAGCCCCTCGCCTTCGCCCAAGCCCGAGCTCCCCAAGACCGGTAGCTCGCTGACCATCATGATCTCCTCGGCCGCCGCCCTCATCGCGGCCGCCGGCGTGATCTTCTTCCTGATGCGTCGCCGCCGCGCCGCTCAGGACTGGTAGTCGAACCCTGTTAAGGGGTACGGACTCCGGTAGTAGCTGAACAGGTCAGGGGCCCCGCAGCGCAAGCTGCGGGGCCCTTCGGCCGTATCCTCAGGCGACTCCGGCGAGGCGCAGCAGCGCGGTGGTCGCGGCCGCGGCGACCACGACGACCGCCAGGGGCGCCCGGCGCCAGGCGAGGACGCCGCCGATGAGGACCCCGGCCGGGAGCGCCCAGCCCGCGAAGCCGCCGTCGACGAGCAGCGACGAGGTCACCGTGAGCGCCAGCAGCACCACCATGGCCCCGGCCTTGATGACCTTCTCGGCGTGCGTGGAGAGGGTGATCCGCTTGCGCAGCAGGGCGCCGGAGAGCCGGATCAGGTACGTGCCGGCCGCCAGGGCGGCGATCGCGATGAGCATGTTCACGCCGTCTCCTCCTTCTTGCCGGTGCCCTTGCCCATGACGACCACGCCGATGACCGCGAGCAGGACCGGGATCCCGGCGGGGAGGAAGAAGCTGGTCGCGAGGGCGACGGCGGTGCCGAGGACGCCAGCCAGGAGGGTCCGCCGGTCCTTCAGGCTCGGCATGACCAGCGCGAGCAGGATCGCCGGGAGCGCGGCATCGAGTCCGAGGACCTTCGGGTCGGCCACGAGCTGGCCCGCGAACGCGCCGATGACGGTGCCGACGTTCCAGACCAGGAACAGCGAGACGCCGACGGTCCAGAACGCCTGCCGGGCGCGGCGGGGGTCGTCGCCCGCGGCGAGGGCGAACGCGGTGGACTGGTCGATGAGCAGGTGGGTGCCGATCAGCTTGGACCGCAGGCCGGTCCAGTAGATGCCGCCCACGGCCATGCCGTAGGGGATGTGCCGCAGGTTCAGGATCAGCCCGGCGGCGACGCCCGCCACGAGGCCGCCTCCGGCCGTCATGATCCCCATGGTCGCGAACTGGGCGGCCCCGGCGTAGACGAACAGGGACATGGCCGACGACTGCCACCACGGCACGCCCTGGGACGTGGCGATGGCGCCGAAGGAGATCCCGACGATGAGGATCCCGGCGGCGAGCGCGGCGATGTCGCGCAGCAGCTTCCGGTCGAGTCCTCGGAAGCCGTGCCTTTCAAAGAATGCGATGGGCATCGCCGAAGTATGCCCCGCCCGGAGCCCGGTGAACAAACGTTCAAGGGCGCGGCCGGGAGTCCCGGCCGCGCCCTTCAAATACGTTGTTCTACAACGACTTAGACCTCGTAGTACAGGTCGAACTCGTGGGGAGTCGGGCGGAGGCGGATCGGGTCGATCTCGTTCTCGCGCTTGTAGCTGATCCACGTCTCGATCAGGTCGGGGGTGAACACGCCGCCCTCGGTGAGGAAGTCGTGGTCGGCCTCCAGGTTGTCGAGCACCTTGTCCAGCGAGCCGGGGACCTGCTCGATGTCGCCGTACTCGTCCGGGCCGAGCTCGTACAGGTCCTTGTCGACCGGCGCCGGCGGTTCGATCTTGTTCTTGATGCCGTCGAGGCCGGCCATGAGCATGGCCGAGAACGCCAGGTACGGGTTGCTCGACGGGTCCGGCACGCGGAACTCGACGCGCTTGGCCTTCGCGTTGGAACCGGTGACCGGGATGCGGGTGCACGCCGAGCGGTTGCGCTGCGAGTAGACCAGGTTGACCGGCGCCTCGAAGCCCGGCACCAGGCGGCGGTAGGAGTTCACCGACGGGTTGGTGAAGGCGAGCAGGCTCGGGGCGTGCTTGAGCAGGCCGCCGATGTAGTGGCGGGCGGTGTCCGAGAGGCCCGCGTAGCCGGTCTCGTCGTAGAACAGCGGCTCGCCGTTCGCCCACAGCGACTGGTGGGTGTGCATGCCCGAGCCGTTGTCGCCGAACAGGGGCTTCGGCATGAACGTCACCGTCTTGCCGGCCTGGGTGGCGGTGTTCTTGATGATGTACTTGAACTTCTGGACGTCGTCGCCGGAGTGCAGCAGCGTGTCGAAGCGGTAGTTGATCTCGGACTGGCCCGCGGTGCCGACCTCGTGGTGGGCGCGCTCGATGGTGAGGCCGCCCTCGATGAGGTTGGTGACCATGCGGTCGCGCAGGTCCGCGAAGTGGTCGACCGGGCCGACCGGGAAGTACCCGCCCTTGTGGCGCGGCTTGTAGCCGAGGTTCCCGCCGGGCTCGTCGGCGCCGGTGTTCCACGCGCCCTCGATCGAGTCGATCTCGTAGAACGCCTGGTTCGCGGTCTGGTCGAAGCGGATCGAGTCGAAGATGTAGAACTCGGCCTCGGCACCGAAGTACGCGGTGTCGGCGATGCCGGAGCCGGCCAGGTACTGCTCGGCCTTCTTCGCGACGTTGCGCGGGTCGCGGCTGTAGGCCTCGCGGGTGAAGGGGTCGTGCACGAAGAAGTTCAGGGCGAGCGTCTTCTGCTCGCGGAAGGGGTCGATGAACGCGGTCGCCACGTCGGGCAGCAGCAGCATGTCCGACTCGTGGATCTCTTGGAACCCGCGGATCGAGGAGCCGTCGAAGGCGAGGCCCTCTTCCAGGAGGTCGTCGTCGAAGGACTCGGCCGGGATGTTGAAGTGCTGCATGACGCCGGGCAGGTCGCAGAAGCGGACGTCGATGAACTTCACGTCGTTGTCGCGGACGTAGCCGAGGAGCTCTTCAGGGCTGGAGAACACGAAGGTATTCCTCTCGGTAGGTGAGTGCCGGGAGGACCATGGCGCGGCCCCGCCCAGCGGGTCCCGGATCGTCGAACGCCCGAACCGGCGGGCCGACCTCGCTGTCGACGCCTAAGCTTAATAGCCGAAACGCTAACCGCGATCAATTGCCTCACCGTAAATCAATTGTTTCGCGCGTGTTACTTGCAAAATGCGGGCCTGTTCACAACCCCCCGAAACCACAGCTCAGGACGGTGCACTCTCCGCGTTTCGGGGCGAGTCGTAGACTCGCGCCATGACGAGCGAACGCGGTGCGAAGACCCCTGAAACCACCGGCTCCGGCCAGGACCTGGCCACCGTCAGCGCGCGGTTCGTCGCGCTGGTCATCGACTGGTCCGCGACCGTCCTCGCCGCGTACCTCCTCGCGTGGGCGAACGTGTTCAGCGCCGACCCGTTCACCTTCAACCTGGAGATCGCGCTGCTGTTCGCGCTCTACTACACCGTCGCCTTCACGGTCGGGGCCCAGAGCCTCGGCATGCTGGCCATGAAGATCGCCTGCGTCTCGGCCCGCGACGGCGGCCGCCTCGGATTCCTCCGCGCCCTCGTCCGCGCGGTCCTGCTCTCGCTCCTGGTCCCCGCCCTGACCGTGTTCTTCCACCCGTACAGCCGCGGCCTCCACGACCTCGCCGCCGGCTCGGTCGTCCTCAAGGCCCCCGCCGCCGCGAAGTAGCGGCCTCAGCTGCGCTGCATCCACCTGACGAGGATCGGCGACGGCACCGGGTAGGCGCCCTCGCGGCGCACCCGGTCGGCGACCTCCTGGTCGGAGGACACCACGATCACCGGCCGGCCCTCGGGCTCGACCCGCGCCAGCTCGACCACGACGTCGTCGGCGATCTGCCCCTTGGCGCTGAACAGGACCCGCACGCCCCGCGCCGACGGCTTCGCGCCGAAGATCGCGTCCGCGCCGTCGAAGACCACCGTGATCTCCGCGTTCGTCTGCGCCGCCATCGCGCCCAGACCGTGCACGAGCCGGTTGCGCTGCTGCTCCAGCGTCAGCGTCTCGCCCCACGCCGAGATCGTCACGTTGTACCCGTCGACGATCAGGTGCGGGTTCGGCAGCGACAGCAGGTGGTCCAGGCGCTGCGGGTCGGTCTGCTCCAGGCCCCGCGAGCCCTCGAACGGCCGCTCCTCGGGGTCGTCGCAGTACTCCTCGGCGATGTAGTCAGCGGGCCGGTCGTCGACCGGTTCGAGCCCGAGTTCCCGGCGCAGCCCCGTGGCCGCGCCCGAGAGCGTCTCCATGAGCAGCCACAGCCGCGCCGACGCGAGCCGCTCCTGCTCCCGGTCGGACTTGCGCACCCGGTCCAGCTGCCCCCGCAGCGACTCCACTTCGGATTCGAGGCGGCGCCGCTCCGAACGGCGCTCCGCGTCGGCCTGCTTGAGCCGGCCCTTCTCCGCCGCGAGGTCCCCGGCGGCCTTGGCCGCCTTCTCCTCGGCGTCCTTGAGGTCGCGGCGGGCCCGCCGCAGCTCCTCCTGGAGGACCGCGGCCGCCGCGCGCTGGTCGGCCAGGGCCCCGCGGAGCTTCCCGTTCTCCTTCTCCAGGGACGCGAGCCGCTTCTGGCTCGCCTCGTCCGGACCGGCCGGGACCGGCGGCGCCTCGGGCGCCTCGGGGATCGCGTCGACCGCGGAGGCGATGAGGTCCCGCCAGCCGTCGGGCCGCAGCAGGTACGTGAGGGCGGCGACCTCGACCGGGTCGGCCATCGGCGACACCGCCTCGTTCGCGCCGATCGCCTTGATCAGCGGCGAGTCGGTCGAGGCGAGCACCTCGGCGAGCCCGGCGCGGAACCCGTCGTCCCGGTCCAGGGCCGCCGCGAGGTCGCCCTTGGCGAGCTTGGCGCGCTTGGCCGGACTGAACTTGAGGAAGCGGCGCAGCCGGGCCGGGACCTTCCCCGGCGCGAGCCCCGGCATGGCGACCGCCGCGATCTCGACGGCCCTGCGCCGCACCGGTTCGGTGAGGAACACCATCGGGCCCGGCTCGACCTGTTCGGAGGGGTCCCCCTCGGCGGCGCCCTCGTCGCCGGCCGCGGAGGGCACGGCCTCCGCGGGCCCGGCCTCGGGCCTCGCGCCGCTGGTCTCGTCGCCGCTGCTCATGTGCACCAGTGTGCCATCGCCGTCACAGCGCGGCTCCGACGCCTGCGCTTCTTTACCCCGACGTCATCGCGGATCACCGCGCCGGTCGCCCCGCCATGGCAGACTGGGGCGATTGCGAAGGGGGTCAGTATGAGCCGCACCCTGCTGGTGACCAACGACTTCCCGCCCAGGCGTGGCGGAATCCAGACCTTTGTGCACGGCATGGCGCTGCGGCTGCCCTCCGACGACCTGGTCGTGTACACCTCGACCTCGCCGGGCTGGCGCGAGTTCGACGCCGCCCAGCCGTTCCAGGTCGTGCGTGACCGCACCGCGATGCTCCTGCCGACGCCCCGCGTCGCCCGCGCCGTCACCGCCCTCGCCAACGAGCACGACTGCGACCGCGTCTGGTTCGGCGCCGCCGCCCCCCTCGGGCTCCTCGCGTCGGTCCTCAAGCGCGACACCGGGATCGAACGCGCCATCGCCCTCACCCACGGGCACGAGGTCGGCTGGGCCGCGATGCCCGGCACCCGCGGCCTCCTGCGCCGCATCGCCGCCTCCCACGACGTCATGACCTACCTCGGCGACTACACGTACCGGCGCCTCGCCCCCGTCGCCGCCCCCCACACCCGCCTGGAGAAGCTCACCTTCGGGATCGACGCCGACACCTTCCACCCCGGCGTCGACGGCACCCAGGTGCGCGACCGCCACGGCCTCGGCGACCTCCCTGTCATCGTCTGCGTCTCGCGCCTGGTGCCCCGCAAGGGCCAGGACATGCTCATCGCCGCACTCCCGCAGGTGCGCGCCAGGACCGGGCAGGACGTGCGGCTCCTCATCGTCGGCGAAGGCCCCTACGAGTCGCGTCTGCGCGCCGCCGCGCGGCGCCACGGCGTCAGGGACCAGGTCGTCTTCACCGGCGGCGTCTCAGAACACGAACTCGCCGCGCACTTCGCCGCGGGGAACGTGTTCGCGATGCCGTGCCGCACCCGCCGCCGCGGCCTCGACGTCGAAGGACTCGGCGCGGTCTTCCTGGAGGCCGCCGCGTGCGGGCTCCCGGTCATCGCCGGGAACTCCGGCGGCGCCCCCGACACCGTCCTGCACGAGCAGTCGGGTTATGTCGTGGACGGCCGCGACCTCGGCGACATCACCGCACGCCTCGTCCAGGTACTCACCGACCCGCAACTGGCCCGCGAACTCGGCGCGGCCAGCCGAGAATGGGCCGTCGGCGAATGGACCTGGGAACGCCAGGCAGAGCGCCTGGAAGGCATGCTCTACGGCGAGACCGTCTAGAACTTCGGCTGGTCGGGGGCTTCCAGGAGGCCGAGCTTCAGGGCCGTCATGAGGGCCTGGGCGCGGTTGCCGGCGCCGAGCTTCTCGTAGAGCTTCGAGATGTGGGTCTTCGCGGTGGACTCGGAGACGTACAGCTGCTTGGCGATCCCGGCGACCGAGAGGCCGTCGGCGAGGAGCTTCAGCACCTGCGACTCGCGGGGGGACAGCTGGGGGCCGGTCGGGGTCAGGCGGCGCTGCATCGCCTCCGCCAGGTCGGCGGCGCTGAACGCGGTCGGGTTCGCCGCGGCGTGGCGCGCGGCCGACACCACGTCGTTCGCGGGCGCCGACTTCGGCACGAACGCCGAAGCGCCCGCGTCCAGGGCCCCGAACAGCTGGTCGTCCCCGGCGTACATCGTCAGCACCACGATCCCCATGTTCGGGTGGGCCTTGCGGAGCTTGCGCGTCGCGTCCAGGCCCGACCCGTCGGGCAGGCGCAGGTCCATGATCACCACGGACGGCATGAGCGAAGCCGCCTGGCGCAGCGCGTCGGCGGCCGTGTCGGCCTCGCCGACCACCTCGAACTCGGGGTCGCGGTCGAAGGCATGCCGGAGGCCCTTGCGGATCAGATCGTGGTCGTCGACGATCAGCACCGTCGTCTGACCGGTCGTCTCCAGCGCGTCAGCGTTCATGCGTGTCTCTCCTCATTGGCTGCCACGGCCACCACCGTGGTCAGGCCGTCGGGCCGGCTGTTCAGTTCTCGCTCGGTCGGCGGCCGCCCAGGCCGCGGACCCGGGGCGGGGCGTCTCGGCCCTCGGGGTGGGCCTCGCCCCCGCGTTGAGCACCACCGCGACGGTCGTCCCGTGCGGCTGGTGCGGTCGGATCTCCAGCGAGCCGCGGATGCGCTCGGCCCGCTCGCTCATGATCGCCAGGCCGTAGCGCCCCTCGGAGGCCTCACCGGAGAGCCCCTGTCCGTCGTCGGTCACCTCGATGCGGGTGTAAGGCGGGTCCACCTCACACGTCACCCACAGGTTCTCGGCCCTCGCGTGCTTGCGCGCGTTCGTGATCGCCTCCTGGGCGATCCGCAGCAGCTCGGCCTCGGTGCTCGCGGGCAGCCGCGCTCCGCCCTCGTCCAGGGACAGGTGAACCCGCAGTCCGGCGGAGGCGCCCACAGTACGAGCATAGTCCGCGATCGCCGAGGCGAGGCCCCCCTGACGGTCGACGTTCGACCGGAGCTCGAACAGCGAGAACCGCAGCTCGGTCACCAGCCGCGTCACCTCCGAGCGCAGGTCCTCCAGCTCGCCCTTGGCCTCCCCGGCCTCCGGCGGCAGGATCGCCATCGCGTTGTCGATCCCGTAGCCGAGCATCGCCAGCTCCTGGGCGATGCCGTCGTGGATCTCGCGGGCGAGGCGCTGGCGCTCCTCGGTGGTGGCCATGGACCTGACGTCCTCGAACAGCAGCGCGGTCTCCAGGCGCAGGGCCGCGCCCTTGGTGCGGTCCTCGGCGGCGGTGATGGCCTCGGGGCCGAACGCGGCGGGGTCGTCCGACTCGATCGCGACGAGCCCGACCGTGCGGCCCTCGGCGACCAGCGGGATCACCAGGGACGCGACGGGCCCCTGCGTGGACCGCGAGAGCGGGACCTGCCCGGCCTGCGGCTTCTGCCCGGCCCAGGCGTCGGCCAGGAGCGAGTTGAGCTGCGGCGAGGTCTCCCAGTCGACGCGCTCCTCGGCGTGCTCGGCGAGGACGACGAGCCTGCGGCCCGAAGCGGCCGACAGGACGGCGGCGCGCTCCACGCCGGGGATGCGCGCGGCGGTGTCGACGATCTCGGTGGCGATGCCGCCGGGGTCCAGGGTGGACCCGGGCAGCTGCCTGGCGACGACGCGCAGCTGCGTGAGCAGGGCCGCGGCCTCGGCGTACGGCAGCTGCGAGTGGTGCATGTCGGAGGAGCGGGACCGGCGCAGCCACCAGGCGCCGACCGCGGAGGCCAGGCCGAAGGCGAGGGCGACGGCCGCGGTGGAGAGGTAGGTGCCGCGGTTGAAGTCGGCGACGCGCGGCGCCTGCGCGATGAGGCCGACCGCGGCGAGGGCGACCAGCGCGGGCGGCCCCCAGGTGCGCAGGTGCGACCAGCGGTCGCCGTCCTCGGCGGGCGCGGCGGCGTCGAACGCGGAGGTCGCGAACGGGGCGATCAGGTAGGGGAGCATCCAGGCGGGGAGCCCGCCGGTGGCGAGGGTCCCGAGGACGACGACGGCGACTTCGGCGAGCCGCCCGGCGGGTGCGAGGAGCCGGTGCCGGGGGAGGACCACGCCGGGGAGGGCGGCCAGGGCGAGGATGCCGCACCAGGTCGCGGTCTCGGCGAGGCCGACCGAGGAGGCCCAGCCGGAGACCGCGACGAGTGCGAACAGGGCGCCCCGCAGTGCGACGGCCGGCAGTCGCCATTGGCGCTCCAGCACCGCCTCCTCGCCCATGGGGCCTCGCTAACTCTTGGTGTCGCCCGTGCGCGCCGCGTCGTACAGCGCGTTTACCTCACTTGAGTATTTTTCCATGACGACGTGACGTTTGACCTTGACTGACGGAGTGATTTCTCCGGCGTCTTCGCTCAACTCGACCGGAATGACCCGGAATCGCTTGATCTGCTCCGCCTTGGACACCGTCGCGTTCGCCTCGTCGACCTTCTCCTGGAGCTCGGCGAGGAGCTCGGGGTCGGCGACGAGGTCGGCGATCGGGGTGGCCGGGTCCTTGTCGCGGCGCGAGAGCCAGTCGGGCAGGATGTCGCCGTCGATGGAGATCAGGCACCCGATGTAGGGGCGGCCCTCGCCCACGACCAGCGCGTACGCGATGAGCGGGTGGGAGTCGAGGATCTTCTCCAGCGGGCCGGGGGCGACGTTCTTGCCGCCGGCGGTGACGATGATGTCCTTCTTGCGGCCGGTGATCGTCACGTACCCGTCGTCGTCGATCTCGGCGATGTCGCCGGTCTTGAACCAGCCGTCGGCGTCGAGGACCTCGGCGGTGGCGGCGTCGTTGTTCCAGTAGCCGGGGAACACCTGCGGGCCCTTGGCCTCCAGCTCGCCGTCGTCGGCGACGCGCAGCGCGGTGCCGGGGATGGGCCGGCCGATCGAGCCGACCTTGATCGCCTTCTCCATGTTCAGCGACAGCACCGGCGAGGTCTCGGTGAGGCCGTAGCCCTCGAAGATGACGATGCCGACGCCGCGGAAGAAGTGCCCGAGCTCAGGGCCGAGCGCGGCGCCGCCGGAGACGGCCGAGGTGCACTCGCCGCCCACGGCCGCGCGGATCTTCTTGTAGACCAGGAGGTCCCACACCTTGTGGCGGAGCTTCAGGCCCAGGCCGGGCCCGCCGGGCTTGTCCAGGGCGCGGCTGTACTCCTTGGCGCAGGCCGCGGCCTTCTCGAACAGGTTGCCCTTGCCGCCGTCGACGGCCTTCTGGTACGCGCCGGCGTACACCTTCTCGAACACGCGGGGGATCGCCAGCAGCGTCGTCGGCTTGACGACGGGCATGACGGCGGTGAGCCTGGTGCGGTCGGCGTGCGCGATGGTCGTGCGCGACTCCATGCCGGCGATCTGGAGGATGCGGGCCAGGACGTGCGCGAGGGACAGGAACAGCAGCATCCGGGCGCCGTCGTAGAGGACGCCGGGGACCTCGGGGACGATGTTGCGGATGTCGTTGAGCAGGTTCCCGTGGGTGAGCATGCAGCCCTTGGGGCGCCCGGTGGTGCCCGAGGTGTAGACGATCGTGGCCAGGTCGCCGGTCCCGCGGGAGGCGCGGCGCTCCTCGATGTCCACATCGGCGTCCGCGCCGAGCGCGTTCAGGGTCTCCAGGGCGCCGGCCTCGATGGTCCAGACGTCCTTGACCTCGGTGCCCAGGCCCTGGATCATCGCGGCCATCTCGGTGGTCTCGGCCAGCACGGCGGTCGCGCCCGAGTCCTCCAGGATCCACTTCGCCTGGTCGGCCGAGGACGTCTCGTAGATCGTCACGGTCACCGCCCCGGCGGCCCAGATGGCGTAGTCCAGCAGGGTCCACTCGTAGCGGGTGGCGGACATCAGGGCCACCCGGTCGCCGGGCTGCACGCCCGCCGCCGCCAGGCCCTTCGCCGCGGCCACCACCTGGTCCCGGAACTGCACCGCGGTGACGTCGTGCCAGGTGACGCCGTCGTCGTACGAGCGCATGTACAGGATGGAGGCGGGGTGGTTCTCGGCCGCGTCCCACAGCGCGGTGAGGGTGTTGTCTTCGTCGGGCACTGTCACCACTGGGGGGACGGCGAACTCGCGCATTAAATGGCTCCGTTCAACGCGCCGTGGTTACGGCGTTGTAAAGAAGGCGGTCGACACGTATTGGGCACAACTTACCGGTGAGTTAACTCACTTGGCAAGTCAGGTTGAATTCCGATGCTAGAGCACCGAGGACGAGACCGAAAGTCACCGCGGTGATACCTTCGCCAAGGGGGATGGAACAGCCGATTTCCTCGGGAATTAATCGTGCCGTAAAGTCTGTCGGTGGCCCGCAGCGTCGCGTGGCAGCCATCGCCTCAATTCCGGGAACCGCTGGAGGGACAGCTGTGAGTCTGACTATCGGAGTCGACATCGGGGGCACGAAAGTCGGCGGCGGACTCGTCGACGAGAACGGCGACGTCCTCGCCACGGCCCGGCGGCCCACCCCCGCGGACGACCAGGCCGGCGTCATCCAGGCGGTCAAGGAAGTCGTGGACGAGCTGCGCGCGGGCCACGAGATCGAAGCGGTCGGCATCGGCGCGGCCGGCTGGATCTCCTCGGACCGGTCCACGGTCATGCTGGCCCCCAACGTCTCCTGGAAGAACGAGCCCCTCCGCGACAAGGTCACCGCCGTCATCGACCTCCCCGTGGTGGTCGAGAACGACGCGAACGTCGCCATCTGGGGCGAGCACCGCTTCGGCGCCGCCAAGGCCCACCGCTCCTCCGTGCTCTACACGATCGGCACCGGCGTCGGCGGCGGCATCGTCGTCAAGGACAACCTGCTGCGCGGCACCCACGGCGTCGCCGCCGAGATCGGCCACATCCGCTCGGTCATGCCCGGCGGCCGCGACTGCGGCTGCGGGCGCAACGGCTGCCTGGAGCAGTACGCCTCCGGCCGGGCCCTGACCCGCGCCGCCCGCGAGGGCGCCGCCGAGTCCCCCGCCAAGGCCGCGGTCCTCCTCAAGCTCGCCGGCGGCGACCCCGACGCGATCACCGGCCGCCAGGTCACCGAGGCGGCCCGCGCGGGCGACGAGGTCGCCCTGGCCGCGTTCGACTCGGTCGGCTACTACCTCGGCAACTCCGCCGCCGACATGGTCAACCTCATCGACCCCGGCGTCATCCTCATCGCCGGCGGCGTCGTCGACGCGGGGGACCTGCTCCTGGACCCCATCCGCAAGCACTACAAGGAGGCGCTCGCGAACCGGAACCAGGTGCCGTTCGCCGAGGTCCGCGCGGCCGAACTCGGCTCGAAGGCCGGCGTGATCGGCGCGGCCGACCTCGCCCGCCACCGCGACATCGTCCCCTAGAACGAACATGTGCGAAAGGGCCGGAGCGGAAGCTCCGGCCCTTTCCTTATATATAGGGCGTCAGCACACGTTCAGCGAGGCGTTGCCGCTGATCGTCCAGTTGACGTTGTCCCCGCACGGCGACTCGCGCACCGAGGTGTTGTTGACGGTCATCGTGATCCACACGTCGCGCGTGTTCGGGAACTCCGAGCGGGCCGCGACGCGGACCTCGCCGCCGCCGTTCACGGTGCCGGCGCGGATCGAGAAGTTGTAGCAGTTCTCGATGAGCACCGCGTTGTTCCCGTTGCTCGCCAGGTCGACGTTGCGGATGACCGTGCCGCCCGACTGCGAGACGCAGAAGATCCCGCGGCCGCCGCCGCGCGAGATGACGTTGTCGACGTACACGTTGGTGTTGTAGTTCCCGTTCGCGTTCTGGCCGTTGTTGTTCGCGAAGCGCAGCGTCGCGTACCCGGTCCCGGTGGCGACGTTGTTCCCGTCGACGGTGCCCACCCACGCGTTGCGGGTCGCCTGGAGCAGCAGCCCCGACTCGCCCACGTTCCGCGCGGTCACCTTCGTGATGTTGAGGCCGTCGATGTTCCACGTCTCGACCGCGTGCGAGCCGGCGCCCGACACGTAGATGTCGTTCATCGTGACGTTGTAGTTCCAGGCCGCGTCGCGGTCGAAGCGGATGCCCAGGCCGCCGCTGAGGGTGAGGTCGATGTCGCCGAGCTTGAGGCCGTTGGTCCCGGAGAACCGCAGCCCGAAGTACGGGTTGCCGCTCATCTTCAGGTACGCGATGTTGACGTTCGTGGTGTTGATCGCCTCGATCGCGCCGCGCCCGGAGCGGTTGCCGACGGTGATCATGCCGCAGCCCTCGAAGGTCTTGCCGCTCTGGATCGTGATGGTGCTGGCGCCGATGTTGCCCGAGGCCATGACCGCGACGCGCTGGCCGCTGGAGATGGTGTCGACCCCGGCCTGGACCGCCGCGCGGTAGTCGGATCCGGAGTAGACGGTGGTGCTGCCCTCGCGGGCGACGTAGGCGCCGGAGGACCCGGTGACGGTGGCGTGCGGCGTGCCCGCGCCGCACCCCTGCGCGAGCGCGGCCTCGGGCACGGCCACGGCCCCGAGCGCGCCGGCGAGCGCGACCGCGGC